>NZ_OY787469.1:3087500-3396250 GCF_963678835.1 uncultured Desulfuromonas sp. | reverse complement strand
TGTTTGCCGACTATACCATCTATTCATATGATTACCGGGGGCATGGCTATACCGAAACCCCTGCCACATATGAGTTTATGACACTGGTTCGGGACCTGGATGCCTTTGCCCGCTTCGTCTGTAAAACGGAGGGCAAAGGGATGGATGATATCTTTGTGACGGCCAATTCCGTGGCGGGGGTTGTCGCATCCACCTGGGTCCACGACTATGCACCGATGATCAAAGGGATGGCGCTGATCGCTCCGGCGTTTCACATCAAACTGTATGCCCCTTTTGCCAAACAGTTTCTGGAGCTTGCCATCCGTTTCAAGCCTGAGATGAATATCAAATCTTACGTTAAGGCCCGTTATCTGACCCATGATGTAACAGAGCAGCGCCGTTATAATGAAGATCCGCTGGTGACCCCCAATATTCCCGCCCGGCAATTGACGACGCTGCTCAATGCGGGGCGCCGTGTCGTTGCAGATGCCGCAGCCATTGCCGTGCCGACCCTGATTCTGTCCGCCGGAAGCGATTATGTGGTGGACAGCAAAGTACAGGGGGATTTTTATGCGGGGCTTTCATCACCATTGAAACGCTTTGTTCCCCTCGAAGGTTTCTATCACGGGATGTTGTACGAGCAGGAGGCGCAGAAGGTTGTCGATGAGGTAGGTGCGTTTATGGAAACCTGTTTTTCAGCCAATACCGCGGCGTCGCTGGATGAAATGGTACGGTGGACTCAGAATGAGTGCGATCGAATTGCATTCGGTTCGCTTCCGCCACTGCGGAGTCTCAATTTCCGGTTGCAGCGGTTGTCAATGAAACGGCTCGGCTTTATAAGTGAAGGGATCAGCATCGGCTTGCGGTACGGATTCGATTCCGGGGTGACGCTGGACCACGTTTACGAAAATGAGGCCCGGGGCGTGACGAAACTGGGGAAACTGGTCGACCGTGGTTATCTCGACAGCATCGGCTGGAAAGGGATCCGGCAGCGCAAAATCAACAGTATCGCCACCATCAAAGAGACGATCGAGGCTCTGCTGGCAGCGGGTGAAACGGTTCGTATTCTGGATATAGCAGGCGGTCCCGCCCGCTATCTGATCGAGACGGCAGCGGAATACCCGCAGATCGAAGTGCGCGTTCGGGATTATCAGGAACAGAATGTGTCGCAGGGGAGAAAGGTTGCTGCGGAGCTGGGGGTGACCAATATTACGTATGAGCAGATGGATGCCTTTGATCCGGCCAGTTACGAGGCGGCAGGGTATCGCCCCAACATTGTGGTGATTTCCGGTGTTTTCGAGTTGTTCGGCGACAATGAGCTGATCGGCAATGCCATTGACGGAGTGACGTCCATCATCGCTGACGGTGGTTATCTGGTCTACACCGGCCAGCCCTGGCATCCACAGTTGGAACAGATTGCCCATGTCCTGGGGAATCACCAGCAGCAGCGCTGGGTGATGCGCCGCCGGAGTCAGTATGAACTCGACCGGCTGTTTGAAAATGCAGGGTTTAAAAAGCGCGGAATGAAGATCGACGACTGGGGCATATTCACCGTATCTGTGGCCCGTTTCAGCAGGGACCGTTGATGGCGTACGCATTCAACCCGGCACCGGAGGCAAAAGCGGCTCTCAAAGAGCGGTTCGTCTGGATGCTGTTCATGGGGTTCCTCTTTTTTCTGCTTTACGGTTCGGCTAACCAGTATGCCCGGCTCGGCGCCCCTCATCCGTCGCTCTATATGGCATGGGAGCAGAAAATTCCTTTTGTGGAAGCGTTCATCGTTCCCTATATGTCATCGGATGTGCTGTTTTGTATCGCATTTTTGATGCCGTATTCCCGTTTTGAACTTCGGGTGCTGGCGGCGAGGGTGCTGTTTATCATCACTGTTTCCGTCGCCTGTTTTGCCTTGTTTCCGCTGCAGTTTGGATTTGAGAAACCGGATATCGGCACCTTTCACTTGCTGTTTGGCATGCTGGAAGCTGATCTGCCGTATAACCAGGCTCCGTCACTACACATTGGCTTTGCACTGGTGCTCTGGGCTTCCATGCGAAAATATCTGCGCAATCCGGTTATCAAAGGCGTACTGGCGATCTGGTTTTGGCTGGTGGCACTCTCGACACTGCTGGTCTACCAGCATCATTTTATCGATCTTCCGACAGGAGCGGCGGTGGGGCTGGCGTCTTTATCTGTGGTGCCTTCTAACAAAGAGAGTTTTCTGACCAAAGGGTTTACAACGCCCCGTAGCCTGAAGATGGGGTTGTATTATCTCGTCGGTGCCGCTGTCTGCCTTGTCGGTGCTTTTTACGCCGGAATAGCGGCAGGCCTTTTGCTCTGGATTGCAGTATCTCTTCTGGCAGTGAGCATTGTCTATGCCTTTGGTCAGGCAATTGTCAGGGGGCGAACAGGCGCAGTCAGTCTGTTGCAGTGGATTCTATTTTTTCCATATTTTGCCGGAAACTATCTGTCGTGGCGGTATTATAAACGCAAACTGCCGCTGCTGAATCATGTGCGGGATCATGTGTTTATCGGACGTTATCCCGCCGGTGACGAGTACGAAGGGCTGCAGTCTCACGGGATCGAACGGACCATCGATCTGGCGGCGGAGCAGCCGTTTCATAAAGAACGAATGTCCCGACAGCAGTTTCCGTTGCTGGACCAGACGATTCAGAGCCCGGAAGCGCTGCACCGAGTGGTGGAAGCGATTCATTCGGATAAACGGCCCGTTCATGTCCACTGTGCATTGGGGCTGTCCCGAAGCGTTTTAGCGGTGTCGGCCTGGCTGATGTCGCTGGGGTATTCGTACGAAGAAGCGGACGCGGTGATGGTGAGCGTGTGGCCGGGGAGTGTCCGATCTCCCTATATGCGAATTACTCTGGAGATGTATGCCGAGTATCTCAGCCGGAGTCGGTGCGAAGGGGTCAAGTCGAAAGCGCCGGTATAAGCCGGCATGGAACGGGAGGTGAAAGTCCTCTACATGGTAACGGGTAGCGACCAGCCATGACCCCGAGTCATGCGTCGGCCTCTCGCAAGAGCGGCGGCGAAGCGTTGACAGGGGGCGTGCAGGCCGGGCTATTGAGCTCCGAAATCATCCTTTCGGGTTGCCGACCTTGTGATTTGATGGGGAAGGCCGCACGGAGCGCCGCGCTATCGCAAGTGGCGTCATCGGACCCGCGGAGTCAAAGAACCAGGGCATGTCCGCAAGCTCCATGCACGGAAACCGGGAGATCCGGGGATCGACCGGGCGTCTATCCAGCGCGCCGGTCCGGTCGGGGAAGACAATGGTTGAACGCCCGACATGCACGATCTCCGGAAGTCGGACGAAACAATAGTATCGATGAAACGAACGAACAAAGGTGCTCAACCGGAACAGAGCGGCCATCCACCAGCGGAGTTCGTGGAGAAAAGTCCTTCGGCCAAGGGAAAACCTGAACAGACGACCGTGACCGGTACCCAGAGACCGGAAGCAGCGACGAGCGGACTGGACAGGATACGAGAAGCCGCGAAGCGGGACAAAACTCTGCGCTTCACCAATCTGTTGCACCATGTCACCATGGAGCGATTGCACACCGCCTACCTAAAGCTCAATCCCAAGGCGGCACAAGGTATCGACCAAACGACATGGCAGGAATACGGCGAGCAATTGAAACCCCGCCTCGCCACACTCCAAGATCATATCCATAAAGGCACCTACCGGGTCAGACCGAGTAAACGGATCTGGATTCCCAAAGCAGACGGCAAACAGCGCCCCATAGGCATCGCCTCGTTGGAAGACAAAATATAGTCCAACAGGCGCTGGTGGATATCCTCCAACCGATCTACGAAGAGGACTTCCTCGGTTTCAGCTACGGGTTTCGCCCCGGGCGAAGTCAGCACAACGCACTAGATGCAATCTTTATAGCGATCACGCAACGCAAAGTGAGCTGGGTTTTGGACGCGGACATCCACAGCTTCTACGACAGCCTGGATCACAACTGGCTGCTCAAATTCGTGGAACACCGCGTCGCCGACAAACGAATCCTACGCCTGATACGAAAATTCCTACGGCCCGGGATGTCCGAAGACGGCAAAAGGACCAGAAGCGAGGTGGGGACACCTCAAGGAGCCGTGATATCGCCGTTGTTGGCGAACATCTACCTGCACTACGCTCTGGACCTGTGGGTGAAACAATGGCGAAATCGTCGAGCGCGAGGGGACGTCTACATCGTCCGCTACGCCGATGATTTCGTCATGGGGTTCCAGCACCAAACCGACGCACGGACATTCCAGCTCGAACTCAAGGAACGCTTATCAAACTTCGGACTGGAACTGCATCAGGACAAAACCCGTCTCATCGAATTCGGCCGATTCGCCGCTGCCAATCGCAAAGAACGCGGTGCGGGCAGGCCGGAAACCTTCGATTTCCTCGGGTTGACCCATATCTGCGGCCAAAAGAGGAAAGATGGAAAGTTCACCGTGCGGCGTAAAACCATCAGCAAGCGCCTCAGGGAAAAGGTCAAAGAGGTGCGCGTCATCCTGAAACGCAATCGGCATCGATCCGTCGCGGAACAGGGCCGATGGTTACGGCGGGTGGTACAGGGGCACTTCAACGACTATGGAGTCCCCGGAAATCGCCAAGCGCTAGACGCATTTCGTACCCAGATTGGATTCGCATGGCTCCATGCATTGCGCCGTCGCAGTCAAAAAGGCAGAAAACTGACATGGCAGCGGCTGGAAGTCTGGATGGAAAGGTGGATACCCCGAGCAAAAGCGACTCACCCATACCCGAATCAACGCCTCTGCGTCTGACCTGAGGCAGGAGCCCGGTGCGGCAATTCCGCACGCCGGGATCTGTGCGGGGGACGCCGGGTAACCGGCGTTCCTACCGCGACTACGGTTGACTCATCTTTGTTGGCATGAGATTAAAATAGCCCCGAACGTGTGGGGAATAAACATATAATAAGTGAAGGCCGGAGCATCACAGGATGCCTCGGCCTTCGCTTATTTTTGATTTTGGATTAACGATCCTATCGTTTGCTAAGGGGGAACCAGGCAGGTCAACGGTCGGCTGATGCTTTTTCCACCAGGTGACGAATTTTGTATAGATCTTCCTGATTAGCGCTAATCGTCAGCCAGTCTGAGCCAGCGCTCAGATCGAGGGCTGGTTTGGCATCCCGCAAACAACAGCCGCGGTAGAATACTGGCTAAGTCAAAGCGACGATTAAAACGATACTGCACCTCAGACAGATAACGATGGGCATATTTACCAAACTTGAAGCCATGATAATTTCCATCGATTGACGTCTTCAGATTGCCTAGAATGGTATTGACCCAGTGAAAGCAACCCATTTGAGTGCTTTTGCGCTGCGATCCGACAATTTCAGGTCGATGTCTACAGCCCACGGTTTCAACGGCCCGGAAGCAGGCCAGCCCGTCAGAAACCACGGTCGCTGAAACGTTCAAAAACTGCTGAGCCCAAACTTTTACTTCAGCACGGCTGAACGTTTTAACTGGAGTAAACACTGCTCTCTTTGGATGGCCTTGAGAATTTGTCTCGATGGCCGCGATAAAAGGGATCTTGTTTTCAGATCCCCGTCCGACCTTGCCCCCGGTGCGCTCACCGCCCAGATAGGCACCACCAAGCCGTACGGTAACAGACTCCGATCCGGCGCATCAATTCCAGAGTTGAGAGGCTGGTTTTCGTCTGAGTCAGGAAAAACAGCGCTTGAAACCAGATGGTCAGCGGCAATTTAGTTGAGTGAAAAATCGTCCCACCGGTTAATGTCACCTGTTTATGGCAACAGTTGCACTGGAAAATTTTGACTCGACCATGCTTTACTTTGCAATAGCTTTCACTGTGGCAAATTGGGCAAACAAATCCGTTGGGCCAACGGGCCTTTTCGAGAGCTGATTGACCTTGCTCTTCGGTTCCGAATTTGCTTAGAAATTCGTTCAGGCTCAAGCCTGCTTGAAACTGTATGCGATTCATCTTCATGGTGACCTCTTTTTTTGGGGTTCCAGAAGATCATAACTCAGGCTCATGACAAATCATGTCACCCCTCGGCTGAAGATTAACGCTAATCAGATAAATGTTTGTCGTAATCCCGCTGTTCTTTGCGGCTTCTTCGTGGAGGGATGACGGCCTTCGCCCCTCGTTCCTCAATGCAATCGATGATGCTTTGACTGTCATAGCCTCTATCAGCGAGCACATAATCTGCATCTATCTCCTCTATAAGGTCTTCTGCAACTGAACAATCCGCCGTGGTACCAGATGTAATAAGGAGTTTGGGCGGCATACCATGCGCATCCACGGTCAGATGAATTTTGCTGTTTCGCCCCCTTTTGTCAGGCCAATATCCTGATTGCCGCCTACAGCTCCGCACGCATGCTGATGGGCCTTGGCGTGGCTGGCATCAATCATGAGCCATT
Organism: uncultured Desulfuromonas sp.; assembly: GCF_963678835.1. Taxonomy (NCBI): domain Bacteria; kingdom Pseudomonadati; phylum Thermodesulfobacteriota; class Desulfuromonadia; order Desulfuromonadales; family Desulfuromonadaceae; genus Desulfuromonas; species uncultured Desulfuromonas sp. Next base: position 3,389,869 of record NZ_OY787469.1, on the reverse strand, counting down.
CAAAGTCTGGTTCATCTATAACTGTTTCAAGCAGCTTTTCCCAAATCCCTTTATCACGCCAGCGGCAAAACCGTCGATGAGTGTTTTTCCAGTCCCCGTATTCCGGCGGCAAGTCGCGCCAAGGGGCGCCAGTGCGCAATATCCAGACAACGGCATTTATAAAGCTTCTATTATCCTTAGCTACTCGCCCCCCCCCAGAGCCTTTACGTCCTGGCAAATGTGGTTCAATCAATTCCCATGCTGAATCGGAAATTTCGTGTCGATGCAATGCGTTATCCATAAAATTCCCCTCAAAATGCTGTCCGGTCAGTTTCTTATCAGACGCATGTGGAAATTTTTATAGATTTTTCATCAACTCATGACGACACCCATCTAGGATGGATGCTATCTGGTCTTCCGTTTTTAGTCACGTTGGCGCCGCCGGAAGACGATTTAAATGATGTCGCTTGCTCTTTGTTTTTTTTGTCAGAAAAGCCTTATAAAATAAATAGTTATACGGAGTATTTTGAGGTTAAAGAGCGAATCTCATGTTTAATGTGTAAAGAAAAAATTATATTGTATTTTTGAGATTAAAGATCGAATCGTTTGTTTATAATGTGTGAAAACAAAATTATATTGCATCAATATGTAAAGTTTTGTAGAGTCTGCGACTTACAATAATGCAAAAAACTATTTATTAGGAGAATTCTATGAAGGCTGTGTCTAGACCAATCCTGCTTATCATGGTGTTTACTCTGTTCCTCAGTACGGTTGGTTTTGCCGGAGCTGACAACAGTTATGACCGTGAGTTGCTGGTAAAAGATGAGCAACGATCTGATCGTGTTCAGTCCGTTTTCAAAGAGTTGATGACAGCCTATGAAGATGAAGATGCGCAAGGTTTCTTGGACCTGGTTTCCGATGAGCGCTTTCGTCAGGATTACATCACCTTTACAGACGCGCTTTATACAGATTTCCGAAACTACGAAATCCATCATGTTGATTACTGGATTGATCGCATCGTGCCGGATCATGTTAAACGGTTTTTATATGTTCGCTGGGAAAAACGTTATGAAGATCTGGATGATGGGCGCCAACTGACAACCCGTGGCTTTTCCCGTTTTTTGTTTGATGACGTTGAAGGCGACTATCTGTTGGTGGAGTTGGCAGGCAACAATCTGTTCGGCTCCAGTTTGAAAGAGTGGCGCGATGAAGTTCCGCCGATTTCAGGACAGGAAATGATCTCCCGTCCCAACGACAATCCTCAAGCCGACGATGTCTGTGACAAAGATCACTTATATCTGTGTGATGTTACAAACTGTGTTGAATATGGTGGCTATTGGTACGACGGTAGCTGCCATGCCGAACAAGGCGAAGTCTGTGATGCTCAACACCTTTATCTGTGTGATGCCTCTAACTGCGAATCACAGGGCGGCTACTGGTACAACAACTCCTGTAACTCTGATCCCCAGCCGGTGTGTGATCCGCAACACCTTTATCTCTGTGACGCATCAAATTGCGAATCACAAGGTGGTGGTTATTGGTATGACAACAGCTGTCATGCTGAACAGAACGAGGTGTGTGATCCGCAACATTTGAACTTATGCAATGCCTCAAATTGCGAAAATGTTGGTGGCGGCTACTGGTATAACAATACTTGTAACGCCGAACCTCAACTCGTGTGTGACCCGCAGCATCTGTATTTGTGCGACGCGTCTAACTGTGAGTCCGTCGGTGGCGGCTATTGGTATGACAATACCTGTAACGCTGCTCCCCAATTGGTTTGTGACCCGCAGCATCTCTATTTGTGCGATGTATCAAACTGCGAGTCCGTCGGTGGAGGCTATTGGTATTACAACACGTGTAATCAAGAGCCTCTGCCTGTTTGCGATTCACAGCATTTAGATTTATGTATCAATTTAGCAAGTTGTCGTAAGAACGGCGGCTACTGGTATGACAGCAGCTGTCATTACGATCCGCAACCGCTGCCCGACTTGGTTGTTGAGCAGGCATTGTTGTTCTGCAGTGGTTCGGCTTCACTACGCTACACCGTACGCAATAGCGGCACGGCCTTAAGCGGACCCTGTCAAGCCGCGATCTTTACTTACAAAAATGTCTATTATGAAAATATTTCGAGCCTGTCTCCGGGAGAGTCCTATACTGCTGAGCTGAGTGTGACGAAGAACAGCTGTCCTTCCGGATCCCCAGGGGATCATGTGGTGATCGACTATCAGGATGTTGTTGTTGAAAGTAACGAATACAACAACGAACGAGCCGTTCAACTTGGTAACTAACGGTTAACATAAAGGACGATAACGATGTCATACTTTAAATGTTTATCCGTGGTTAGCTTTGTTGTGCTGCTACCGATGCTTTCCGTCGGCGCCACGTCTTCATCTGAGAATACCTGGAGACTTCGCGGGCGATCCGAAAGTGAAATTGCCTGGCAGGATGTTAACGGCAAATCGGACAGTACCGTCGAAGAGGGAACGACCTGGAGACAGGAGTTGAGTGTTAATCTGAGCCGTCGCTTAGAAAACGGTCGTCTGGGGTTTGATTTACGCGGTCGTGCGACAAACAATCAGCAGGTGGATAGCCGTGATGCCCGTCTGTTGTATTTTCACGGCTATTGGCAAAATCAGCAATGGAATATTGAGTTAGGCGATGTCGCCGGAACCTATAACCCTCTGGTGTTCAGCAGTAGTGTCAAAGGGATTAAAGCCGCTTACCAGTCTGGAGATTATGATCATGGTTGGGAACATACCCTGATCGGCGGTCTGCAAAAACCGTCGTGGGAAGATCTTTATGATTATAAAACCGATGAGTCAGTGGATCGCTATATCGCCGGTTTCAACAGCCGTTGGCAGCATGCCCCTGCTCAGGAAATGACTGCAACCCTTTCTTACGTTAAAGATGACGGAACCACCGTGCCAGAGGAACTGTCTGTGACCCCGGTTGAAGCACAAACCGCCGGGATGGAATGGAACTGGCGGTTTAATCGCTATCTGACCGTACGAGGGGAAACCGCCATCACCCATAGTGATGACGATCTGAGCAATCATGATGCCGGTGCAGTCCGCGTAAAGGTGTTGACCAAACCCATTCCACGCTCGGTTCGCAGCACGTTTTTTTATGAGCGTCTTGATAGCGAATTCAAACCGATTATTGCCAGTGCTTCTTCTGACCGGGAGCGTTTTGAGAACGATACGGAGTGGTTGATCAGTCGGCAGGTCAAACTTCGGATCACCCTGAAACATAGTCACGATAATCTCGATGGTTCGAAAGAGGATACTCTTGTCACTCGTGACGGCGTTCTTTATCTCACCTATCGACCTGATTGGTTGAAACGTTGCGATTTAGATTTCAGGAGTCAATTTAAGCGCAATGTCGGCAATGGTGCTGATCAGGATCTGCAGATCTGTGAAGCGAATTTCAGCTGGCGTCCAACGGGGGGCTGGCGCTATGGTCTCGGCTGGATTTTCACCAATATTGATGAGCATGTTGCGACCAATGAAGATCAGCATATCAATACGGTCCGGGGAACCTTCGGCTGGAAAAAACGTTTTGACAATGATCATATGTTTCGCAGCACGTTACGGGTTGATGGTCACTTTATTGACAAAGACAGTGGTGACCAGCAAAGCCTCGGCGGCAGCATTGATCTGGGATACGATGCTGGTAATTTGTGGTCCGCTGATTTTACGGCATCAACTAAAAACACCTACAATGATGAGGCCGCTGACAACAGTTATATCAGCTATCAGTTGCGCGCCAACTATCATCCCGGACATGACCGTTCCAAGGCAATCCGCCTGACGGCCGAGCGGCGTGAATACGATTCCGAAGGCTCCGAAACCGATCAGGATTATCTGGAGCATCTGGTCAAACTCGCCTATCTTGTTTCTTTTTAAACCGTAAACGCCCCTGGTTGATGCTACCAGTGGCGTTTTTTCTTTGAGAGGGCTCTGCCTTGCTGAGATCGTTACTCCATTGTTGCCTCGTTACTTTGCTGGTGTTGATGACGTCATTTTCCGCTCAAGCATTTTATGAGGGCGACGATCTGGGCTACCTCGATGCGGTGACCCTCAACGGTGGACACTTCGATGAATTTGACAGTCGGCCACTGGAATTTTATCAGGAAGACCTGATCAATGGCGAGATTGTCATTCGTGGTTTGTTAGAGTCAGAACAGAAGGCGATTGCCGTGGAAGATCTGCAGGTGCAGATCACCATGGATGGCGGGGCCAACTGGCAGTCTGCCAAAGGCAACGCCCAGTGGGTGTACCATTTTGCGCCCGAGTTGAATAAAACCTATTATTTCTCTATTCGCGTTGTGCGCAGCGGCGCTGTTGACGACAATGCCGACGCCCAGCACCAGCTTTTTGAACTGGGTGATTTCTTTCTTGAAATTGTTGAAGGAGCTATTGACGACAGCGGCGTGATTCAGCAGGGGCAGGGGGTTGTGTCCGGTTTGCCGGAGATTTTTCAGCAGAAGTTTTCCAGCCTGCTGGACGCTCAGAACAAGCTTCCCGTCACATTGGACCATGTGACGGTCGATATCGCCCAGCAGCGTGTCACGGTCGGCTCCGTGACCGTGACACCACCCAGCCCGATGATGTTTACCCTTGGTCCGGTGACCATGGAGCTGTCTGCTCTGACGTTTACTCCTGGAGCCGCCGGCATCGACGGTATGATCTCTCTCGATGGCCTGGGACTGCCTGCGGTTAGTCAGCCGTTTAGCGCCCTGCATCTGGGACAGCTCGGTTTCAACGGTGAGATTGACCTGATGCAACAACTCGGCTCCCTTTCCGTGGATATTGTTCCGGGTGATTACGGCTTTGGGCTGGCGTTGAGCACGTTGCGGGTTGTGGTCAATACGGAAAATCAACCGGCCTCCATGGTGCGTTTGTCCGCTTTTGACGGGGCGCTGCGTTTTGGACCAGGATTTGGCGGATTGGAGGTGCCTGATTTAACCCTGATGGCCGATAACACCATTCACTGGGGGAAAAATCTTGCCGCTGGAGTTGCTTCGGCCGGTCATCGCTTGATCCTGCCCGGCAATCTGTTCAGTGTGTCCGACCTGGGGGGCTCCATCCAGCTGGCGGAAAAGCAATTGACCCTCAGTGGTGATCTGATCCTGCCCCCGGAGCTGGGGGCGGCGTCCATCACCATCCCTGCCGATCACCCCTTAACCCTGTCGGCGGCTCACGGTTTGTCCTCCGGTGGTGAGCTGAACTTCCCGACCACGGACCTGCCGGAAATCTCTCTGGCCAACATCGATTCACAACTCACCGCGTTACGCCTCAATATCGATCAGGGCGCGGTCCGTGGTGCCCTCGACGGTGAGTTGATTTTTGAACAATTCGCTGGCCTGCGTATCGCCGTCAGCGCGGATATTGACAGTAGCGGACTTGCCGAGCTGACCATTGACAGTGGCGCGCTCAACCGTACCTTTGACCTCGACGGGTTTGCCACCCTGACTCTGGATAACGTCACCAGCGGTTACTATGACCACCGTTTCTACGTGCAGATCGATGGCGACCTGCAGGCTACCCATAGCCTGTTTGCCGACTACAGCAGAAAAGTGGCCCTCGATGGTTTACGGATTTTCAAAGACGGTATTGCCTTTGTCAGCAACATGGATGGCTGGAAAAGCATCAAAGGGGGCGTGATTGAAATCAACAGCGCTGAACTGGCCCTGCGCCAGTACGGGCTGGGGGTTGAGAACGGTTTACTGTGGTTTGGGTTGAAAGGGCAGGCCAGTTATCAGAACAACAGCTTTGATCTGACCGCACGGATTTTTCAAGACAAACATTACGAAATCAGTGATTTCAGCTTCGACGGTCTGACACTGAGCCTCGGTGACTTTTCGCTGCGTACCGCCGCACAGGTAACAGATGGAATGATCAGTGGTGACGGCTTTATCAACGCCGGATTCCTGAGTGATTTTATTCCCGCTGCTATGAAAGATCCGCTGACTGGAGAACTCCAGGTCAGCTTCACCAATCTCGGCGTCGATCTGGATGCTAAAACCGTGACTTCGGGAACCGTAACGGTAAACTTCCCTCGCGGCATGACTGTGACGCTACCTGCGGTGGAGGCCGAGTTGCGATCCATCAGCTTTGGTTCGTCCGGTGCCTCGGTGGATGGCGATATTGCCTTGACCTCTGTGGGTGGCATCGAACTGCCGCAGAGTTTGTCGGATGTGAATATTGCCAACCTGGCGTTGAAGCCGCGTGGCTTTAAAGGCACCGTGAGCTGGGCGGCTTCTGCGAGCGGGACTGCCCGTTTGACCACCACCAAACGAGGCATCTCATTGGGGACGACGGGTGGTGAAGAACTGGAGATTCCAGTGCTTCCCGGTGACTACGGCCTGACCCTGAAACTGATCAGTGTGGAACTGACCCTAGACACCAGCCAACCGTCGCCGGTGAAGATGGTGCGTCTTACTGATCTGGATGGTTCCATTGAACTTGGTTCCGGTTACGGCATGGAGCGTACCGTTAACGGCTTGCGACTGCTGGCTGATGGGGCTATTACCTGGGGCGTTGAACAAACCAGCCGGGCCATCCGCTTGGGTCAGGATACTCTGAGGCTGGGACATAAAACCGTTGCCGATGCCAAGTCTGCGGCCAGTGCTGCGGCGGATGCGTTAAACTCTGGGTTCTCTTTCACCATTCCCGGTACGTCATTTGCCGTCAACAACCTCACCGGACGGCTGTATCTGGCCGACCGGCAGGTGAATCTGTGGGGCGCAATCACGTTGCCGGAGGAACTCGGCGGCGGTTCGTTCAGTCTGAAGCAGGAAAACAGCCTGGTGCTGTCCACCTCGGGACTGTCGACCCAGGGGCCGGTGGATATTGACCTCGGCAGCCTGTCAGGCTTTGAACTCGCCGGTTTTGGCGCCGAACTCACCCAGCTTTCTTTGGAAATTTCATCGAACGCGGTCTCCGGTTCTGTGGATGGGACGATTCTGCTCAGCGCTTTTGACAATGTGCCCATTGCCGTTGATGCCGCCTTTGACGGCAGCGGCGTGCAGGACCTTCGTGTCGCTACGGATAACCTGGAGCGCAGCTTTACGCTATCGAACTTTGCTGCTGTCACCTTGAGCGATGTCGAAGGTGGATATCGCGACGGGGCCTTTTACATTGCCTTGGATGGCACGCTGGCGCTGGATAACTCGCAGATCGGCGAATTGCCGCGTACCTTTGACTTTGCCGACCTTAAAGTGTTTAAGGATGGTTTATCCCTCGGCGATGCCGCCTTGCCCATGCATGATGTGGCTTCCGTCAACGTCATGCTCAACGGTGATCTGCAACTGTCGTTGAACCAGTACGGCTTCGGTGTGACCGACAACCGCTTCTGGATTGCTCTGGCCGGTGGCGTGACCTACGACGATCAGTCGTTGACGGCCACGGCCAAGCTCTATCATGATGGCGAATTTGTCCTTTCCCAGCTCACGGGTGACAACTTGCTTATTGCCATCGGCGATTTCACCCTGCGCACCTCGTTTGATTACTCCGGCGGCACCATCACCGAAGCCGAAGGGTCACTGCACCTGGGGGCGCTGATGGCATCGATTCCCGATGCGTTGAAAAACTCGCTGGGCGAACTGCCGGTGACGATCCACAACGTGAATGTGGATCTGTCCGACCCGAGCGCGCCCAAGCTGAGCTCCGGATCGATTGCCTTTCATACCCCGTTCCAGATGGTGACCCCATTCTTTACTGCCCAGATCAACGGCATCGAAGTGGGTGCCAGCGGCGGAACCCCTTACGGCAAGGTGCTCGGCGGTTCCATTGCCTTCACCCAGGCCGGTTCCCTGCCCATGCTCGAAGGGGTGTCGCTGACCAATATCGGCCTGACCGCGTCCGGTTTCAGCGGCACGCTGAGCTGGAGCGGTGATCAGGATATCCCGGTGTTTGAGGATGCCAATTACGGCATCACCGCCAATTTGACCGCCGTTTCCCTGGCCATGGATTCAAGCCAGACCACCTTTGACGCCATGGTTCGGCTGACCACTCTTGACGGTTCGGTGGTGTTTGGTTCGGGCTATGGCACGGCCTTGGCACCGGCTCTGGAATACGCGGCCGGGGCTTATGGTTTTGCCACCGACCTGGCGTCGTCCATCACCATTCCGGGCACGGCCATCGCTTTGAAAGGCTTTTCCGGCGCCATTGATTTCAGCGCGGAATCCGTCGGCTTCGGCGGTCTGATCTCTATCCCCTACGAACAGACGGCAGTGGCTTTTGATGTCGCTGATCTGACCTTTTCCGCGTCCGGGGTCGATGGCGCGATCAACCTGGCCAACCCGATTGCCATTGACGGACTCGGCTTCCCCACGGTGCTCACCGATGCCGGGCTGGCGTTCCACGGCTTTGCCCTGTCCAGTGGCCATCTCGGTTTGGACCTGACCCTGACGGCATTTCTCGATCTGGAGATTTCGGCAGCCTTGGCACTGGATAACGACGGCGTTAGCGCCTGGTCGCTGGGCGGCGAGACCGACCAGACCTTCAAGGCCGATGCCGGGTTCGCCGAACTCGCAGTGACCGACATCGGAGCCGGGTATGATTCCACCTCGGGGCTGTTCTTCTCCATGAACACCGATGTGAAGATGAAGGCCGAGGCGGTGCTGTCGGCGCTGCCGGACGATGTCAATCTGTCCGGTCTGCAGGTGTTTTCGGATCATATCGATATCGATGCGGCGCAGATGGGCGGCAGTTTCGACAATGCCACTGTCAGTCTCGCCGGGGTTGATCTCACTCTGAACTCCCTGGCTTTGGGCTATGCCGAAGCCGATGGCGGCGGCCAGTTTACCCTCACAGTCGGTGGCGGCATTGCTTTGGGTGACCTCGTGAGTGCCGATGCCGAGGTGATGCTCTACCAGGACCTCAGCTATACCATCAACCAGATTGAAGTGGATTACACCACGCCGGGATTCTCCCTGTATGGCAACCTGGAGATTGCCGAGGGCCGTTTCATGGCCGACCTCGATGTGGCCATTGCCGGAACCCTCAATATGGTCGCCACCCTGGAAGCGGGCAGTGCCATTAGTGCCGACAATAACAGTTTCAGCTACTGGCGGGTGGCATTGAAATCCCATGCCCGTATCTCCCTGGCACCGCTGCCGATGAACATTTACGGCATTGGCGGCGGTATCGCCTACCATGAAACGGTGTCGGTCGGTGCGGGCAACACTGTTGAATTTACCCCGGATATCAATACCGCCATTGCCTTGACCGCGCTGGTGGATCTTGGCACCCTGGATGAAGGCTACACCTATTTCGGCAAATTCAGCCTGACCATGGAGCCGACCAATTATCGCATTGTGTTGACCGGCGATTCCTGGTTCATGAAAGGCAAGGACGATGCCTCGGGTGTGCCGCACCTGGCGGCGTCCATTGAACTCGGTGCCAGCCCGGCTATGCTGCATGTCATCGCCCGGGCCAACCTGGAAAAAGAGATGTCCGGCATGACCTTGCTCGGTGTCGGCGGCCAGGTGGATCTGCTGTTCTCTGAGAGTGACTGGCATATCTACTTCGGTTCCGCTTCGCAGCAGCTCAATGTCACCCTGCTGGAGTTCTTGACCGGCTCCGGCTATGTGCAGCTCGATTCCAGCGGCATTGCCATGGGCGTGCGCTACGAGTTTGATCTCGAAGGCAGTGCCTGGATCTTCTACGGCCGCGTCTACGGCGGCGCGCAGATCGACCTGCAGGCCGGAATCCAGCCGTTCTACATTGATGCCCAAGGGAAAATCTGGATCGGTCTCGAAGCCGGGGTTAAGGCCCTTGATCGCAAGTTTGAAATCCTCAGTGGCTATGCCGAGCTGGGTGGCCGCTTCAAGGCACCACCGGTGTATATTGGTTTGCACGGAACGGCGCGCTACTCGTTCGTGGGCGGGCTGGTGTCCGGCACGTGGGAAATGACCTTCACCATGCCGGAAGATCCACCTGAGGGCGCGGCGGATAGTGGCATTGAAGACATGCCGTTGCTGGCCTATTCGTCTCCGTCCAACGGGGCCACGGAAATCAGCCGCCTGGAGAGTGTTTTCTTGCGTACGAATATGCCGCTCATGACACCGTTTAAATACGATGACGGCCATTGGTACATGCTGTGCGTCAAAGACCCTGATGTAGCCGATGGTATTATCGACTTCACCCAGGTGAACGAATCCATCCATAAGGCAATCCGGCTCAAAAACGGCAACAGTCCGGTGAGCGTGGTCGGCGGCCGGCAAGGACGTATGGAACTGAATTTTACGCCGTACATGGCGCTGGGGGCCAGTCGCAGCTACACCTACACGACAACCCTCGAGTTGCGCCACTACGATGATCATGTCATCGGTGACGTGGTCAACAGTGAACAGGTGACGGCTTCCTTTACCACCACGGATCAGCCGATTAGTTTCCGCGAGCGGGTCTACGACGTCTATCCACGGCGCAGCACCACCCCGGTCTACCCGGAAACGGAGATCTATCTGATCACCAAGGCGGTGTTTGACGGCTATGTCTGGAACTGGGCCATTCAGGAGGAAAACCTGCGTTTTGAAGTGGTCAATTCCGCCGGTGAGGTGATTCCCGGCCAGGTGGAAGGCCGCTTGATGGTGACCGACGGTCAGGAGGGTTCGCGTCGTTACCTGCTTAACTTCAGCCCCGAACAACCGTTAAAAGCGGTACGCATGGTGGAAAGTTCCTCCGGGGTGAAACGCCCGGCCATTGAAGTCGATGGCGGCTATCAAAATCCGTTTACCTATGTCCCGCCAACCTCACAGGGTGATCTTGTCGCCAGCGGTCAGTTGGTGTCGACCGGGCAAAGCGTCATCGGTCATACCACGCTCTCGGGCACCAGCGCGACCCGTAGCATCATAACCAGCGGACACATGGCGGCCACGGTTACCGCAACACAGGGGGCCGTAGTCAGCGGCACCGGTGGTGTGATATCAACCGTCGCAGCTCCTCATGTGGTCGGGGCGTCGTCGGTGCTACAGAATCAGGCGCTACTGGTTGGCGAGTCGCAGGAAACCTACCGCTGGTATTGGGATGGCGAATATCAGATCCAGATTGTCGATGGGCAAGGGCAGAAGCAGTATACCAGCAAGTTCGTGCTGGCGACCCCGGCCCAGGGCAGCGACGAATTGCCGTTTGCCAGCACCGCCGATGTATTGGAGCTCGGCATCAGCGATGCCCATTTCAATATCGCCTTCAATGTCGATCAGGACGCGTATCGGGCCGATGTTGCTCAGGGCGAGCGTACAATCGTCTATGCCGGAATCAACGACCTGTGGGTGGATTATGAAAACAGCATCTACGGCGATGTCGCCGAGACTTGCCAGTTCCATACGCCACCGCAGATTGAAGAACTGGTGTATACGCTCGGCGGTTATGCCCCGGCGAACTGGTCCGATTTTGATGTCATGCCTGAGGTGTTTCGGGCCGCTGTGAGGCGCATGGCCATGGAGCAATGTGCGCCGCTTAACGAGCAGTTAGGGCAGCTTGACCAGCGTTTCGAGGAATACAAAGCGGCGGCGTTTGAACGCCATCCGTCCAACGAGTTCCGGGCGCTGGAATTCCGTTTCCGCACTACGGCACCGATCAACTGGAATGAAATTGATGTGATCGCCGGTGTTCACCCGGCTTTCAGCAAGCAGATTTCCGTTATGGGGATCGATATGAACCCCGGAGCGACCACTATCCATAATTTCAGGCGAGGTGAATGGTTTGTCCGCAGTCAGCCTGACGGCCTGGAACATGTGCTGGAGCTGAAACCCCTTCACGAAAACCACTTTGATGGTAATCTGCTGTTGCGTATGATTGGCTTCCATCTGCTGAACCATTCATACCTGCAGCAATTCGGCAGTGTCGGCTTCAAACAACGTGGCCTGCAGGACAGTGAAACCGAGCTGGACAGTTACTCCGGTGAATACGATCTGACCAGTGGCACCATCATTTACAATACCGGTATGATCAACGCATTGACGCCCGCGGAACTGTTGGGGAGATAGGATATGAAATACATGATGAAAAAAAGCTGTCTCGCCATTGTGCTGCTGTTGGTCAGCCTGTGCGGGTTGGTCCAGGCTCAGGACGTTCAAGTCGGCATTGAAGGAAAATTTGACGGCCAACAGGTGCAGTTGCGCTGGATGGTGTCCGACAAGGGGCTGGATTACCATTACGTGGTGTGGCGGTCCGCCGCCGACAATCTGCAGCAGCGGGTCAAAGTGGCCGAGCTGGCTATGTTGGACTACGCTTCTGCGAAAAAGAGCCTGGCCGACAACGAGGTGGCTCTCAAGTTGATGTATCCGTTTGAGACGGCGAAGAACCGCGCTGAACTCAATCAGTCGCTGGCCCAAGACGACAACCGCCTCGGCATGCTGCTGTTTATTTCCACCCAGGAAAAACAGGTGGCCACAGCCATAGGCCAGTATTTGGTCGATCATGATTTGTCCGGTAGTCAACAGCGTGTTTACACCGTCGAGGTGTATGATGGCGATCAACTCGTAGCCAGCGATATGTGCGCCGTCAGTCTCGAAAAGGCCAAGACTCTGCCCATGGTGTGGCAGGTCAAAGCCCATATGTTCAAATGGGGCGTTGGCCTCAAGTGGGAAGGGTACGAGGCTTACACCTCGTTTAACATCTACCGGCGCGGCTTGCTGGAGGAAACCTTTACCCGCATCAACAGTGCGCCGGTTCAGGTACAATCGTCGGTAAATCCCGACGGCACCATCAGTGTCGCGCCGTATTTTTATACCGACACCGACATCAAGGAACACCAGCAGTTTTTTTACCAGATCCGTGGGGTGGACTTCTTCGGCGACGAAGGTCCCGCCTCCATCGAGGTGATGGGCAAAATTAAGGTCGATCCGCGTCCGGCACCGTTGCCCCGTCCGCAACTGGATGCCGGTGAAACGTCCATCACCATCTCTTGGCCGTCCAGCGATGATCCGCGCGTTGTCTCCTACAATCTGTATCGCAGCCCAAAGTATGAGGGCGGTTACCAGAAACTTAACGCTCAGCCGCTCACCGAACGCCGCTACACCGACAGTAGCGTAGTCGTGGATACCAACTATTTCTACTACGTTACTGCCATCAACGATGGCGGCTTTGAATCCATCCCGTCGCTGGCCGTTCTCGGCTTTGCCAAAGACGCCACGCCACCCGCCGTGGTCCAACAACTCGACGCTAAGGTGGTTGAGGCCAGCGTGCAGCTGAACTGGAGTCCGGTTACCGACGCGGACTTGCAGGGCTATCGCATTTACCGCACCATGAAGCCGCAAAGCCTCGACTGGGTGCTGCTCAACCCCGAGCCGGTGACAGCAGTTGAATTTACCGATGTGTTGGCGAAAAACCTGTCGCGTTATCCCTATTACTACCGGATTACAGCCGTGGATACCCATCACAACGAATCCGCACCATCCATGGTGGTCGAAATCCAGCTGCCCGATGTCACCGCCCCGCAGACGCCGATTCTCAGTGACTACAATGTGAAAAACGAGCAGGTGGTGCTCAACTGGCGTCCGGTGGCGGTCTATGACCTGGCCGGGTACAACGTCTACCGCAGCAACGGCGGCACGGCGAAAAAGCTGACAGCCACGTTGCTGCCGTTGCCCACCTTCGTTGATCAAGCCGCCCCGGTTGGCCAAGAGGTCAGCTACACCCTGACGGCCGTCGATCACACCGGCAACGAGTCCGAGGCGTCAGCGCCGTTAACGGTTACCGTCAGCGACGCCACTGCACCAACTATCACCAGTTTTACCGTCACCAGTGACAACGGTGCAGCCGTGCTCACCGTGCAGTGTGCTGATAAAGACGTGGTTGGGTTCGACGTGCAACGCAGTCAGAACGACCGCGACTACGTTAAAGTCAATCGGGGGCGTGTGACCGGCTCAACCTATCGTGATGCGGTTCTTAAAGGAAAACGCTATTTCTACAAAGTGCTGGTCTGGGATGCCGCTGCCAACAGCACTGAGAGTGTAGCGCGGGAGATTAAGATCGCCAATTAGCGTGTAGGAACTTGGGCAATACGTTGAACAAGAGAAGGCCGGGCATTGCAGGATGATCCGGCCTTCTCTTGTTTTGATGTCTCTCATAAAGGGCTTGATTAGAATTGTGGATTACTTCATGTGTGTTCGTTATGTTATAGCCCTGTGGAACACGGCTTATGAGGGGTGATTATCGGTTGTTTGCGAACAAAAATGCAATGTCGGTTGGAATGTCAATTCTGCTTAATACACTGTTAGGGCTCACAAGCAATGAAATCACTACTTAAATACATGGGGCTCGGCTTCCTTACTAGTGGCACTTTGGCTGGTGTGCTATTAACAATCGGAATTGGCCCGCTAATTGGTGCCTATGTTCTAAGTGGCAGTCCTACTGCTATGCTATTAGAGGCATTAATTCCATCCTCATTCTTTTATTGGTTGGTTCCAGATGGAGGTGCACCTGGTGCAGTTGGGCTGCTCATGATAAGTGCATTTATACAGTGGGGATTTATCTTCACGTTATTATATTATTGGCGTCATCGTTGGAGCATTAGCCCTAACGAATAAGGATAGATAGCGCGAGGAACGAGCCGCTATCTTATCCTGTGGTTGAACTTTTCTTCAATTGCTGGGAACCTGGCTGGCTCTCTATCCTTTTGAAAAACTGGCGGAAGATATTGCGTCCGATGTTCCAATAACACGTGGCGGATTTAGCGGCGCAGGGTGACTAGGGTCACCCATTAAAAGGCTGCTGTCAGGTCTTGAATTGCAATCTGAAGTTTAGAATTACACCCCTCCCCAAGCTGGCCTGATTCGGCGCTGGGAAGCGTTCATTAATAACTGGAAATTGTCGAAGTTAAGTTGTTTTGTGTGGATCAGGCGGCCGATCCGGTTTTTTGCCCCGGTTTTGAGGGCTGAATTTTCCCGACTTCGGGTTCCAGTGGCTGCGGATATCGACATGACCAAAAATTCTTTGCAGCCCTTGGCGCACACGCCCGGCCGTGATCGGCTGTTTGTCTCTCCAAGGGCAGAGAGAGGCGAGGTCTTTCACCTGTTCACTGTTCTGTTGAGCCAACAACTGTGGCAGCGCATAGCTGGTTGAACAGGTCCTCGATGGACTACCTGCGGTTATACGCCAGCAGGATGCGTGCGGCTGACAAGCTTAGATCGGTGCTCAAGATGAGCCGGGGCTGACGCAAGGTTCCATCTTTGTTTTCAATCTGAGACCAGACCGCGCGAACCTGTTGTCCGTCAAGGAAGCGGGCTCGGGCAACGCAACTGCGATAATGAACCGTCTGCCATTGCCCGTAGAGAAAAAGGTTCTGGCTGATCATGGGCAATTCAGCGACACGCTCAGCCGTCAGCTTGTCACCGTATTTACGGGGCCGACCGCGCTTGCCGTTGTGAACAGGTGGTGGCAGATAAAGCGCTTTGTCTTTACGCACCTGACCGATGATCTGATAACCCATAGCTTGGACCGGAAGTAGTAAGGACTTTCGCATATACCAGGAATCGACCAGCAGCGTCACCACGCGCCCGACAAAAAGACTCCTGGCCACCCGGAGCAAAGTCTTGGCCGCAACCAGCTTACCGCTGTTGCCTGTGCTCCTGGAGAGCCGGGAAAGAATCGGCAATGCCAAAGAGCGCCACCCTTGCGGTAATACCAGAGCCAAGGTGACCCAGTTCTGCCCCCGGACATAAACGGGACGATTGACTTTGCATCTATGCTGGTGGTGGATACGTGACTCAGGGGCTTTACGTGAACCGCGAAAGACCAAGGTGTCGTCGATGGCCACATAACAGCGTGAACCCTCTGTGTGTTGCAAAGACAATCGGGCCGTTTGCAGCCCAAGAGCAACCCAAGACCAGCGGCCCTTCTGCAGCCATTTAAAATAACTGGTCCAATGGCGTCGCGGCTTAATTGCCAACCAGGCATCGGTGACAAAACCATTCTGGGTCAGCATTGCACCAAACAACAGCTCCAAAAAGGTTGGAACCGAGCGTTTTGGCAGCGCCTGCGCCAGAAATGTGATAGCGTCGTACAGGGATTGGAGGATATTGCCGTATCCCTTGATATCCATAGCGGCCACACACAGTGGCCGTCATGTCAACGCATTTTTTACAACTTCGACTAATTTTCAAAGATCACGAAACTCTAAACTTCAGTACTTATACTTCATGGTGTTGATTGTTTGTTTGTTGTGCTTAATGTTGGCGGTATAGCATTTTCCCCATAATCCTTCTGTCCGGCAAAGATAGCGATGGGGTAGGAAAAGTGGATCTCATTGCCGACCTGCCGGGTGTTCATCCCGAGCTGATTTTTCCCCACATCGTCACGGAACAGCACGCGAATCTTTTCCTTATCTCCCAGATTGGGAAATGACGCCTGCAACTGTTTTTCAAGCTCCATCTCCACCGTGTAATGACCGCGCTTGAGGTCTTTAAGGCCGGACTGGCCGAATAACTGCTGCCACTCTTCCAGAGCCAGGGCGCGGGTATGGGAGGGGTCGCGCAGTTTTTCCAGCTGATTGTAGGCATCAACATTTTCTTTCGGTGGCGCTGCATCCGCAATCACGATCCGGCCACCCGGCTGGCAGACTCGAATCATTTCGTGCAGCGCTGCTTGCGGGTCGAGAAAGTGGTGAAAGCTGTACCGGGTTACCACGATGGAAAAACTGTGGTCCGCGTAGGGCAGGGGCAGGGCCGTACCGACCTGCCAGCTCAGATTGGTCAAGCCGAGTTCCTGCTGATGGAGTCGGGCCTGATCAATCATCGCCTGAGTCAGGTCAATGCCGGTGACGTGCTGGGCAGTCTTGGCAAACTCGCAGGCCACCAGCCCCGGCCCGCAAGCGACATCCAGCACATGATCTTTGTTGGTAACGTTGCTCATGGCAACGAGCATTTCAATGGCGTCCAGGTGGCCGGGAAGCTGGGTGAAGGGGATCGCCTGACGGCTGAATTGATCAATAATGGTGTCGTGATGACTTTGATTGGCTTGGGTCATGGGACTTCTCCTTTGGCAAGATGCTGTGGGAGTAGTGTGACCGATGTGGCAGACGTTATCTTGTATGAGATTGACGGGAAGATAAAAGACTCTTGCGATAGCTGGCCGGACTGATCTGGAAAATCTCCTTGAACACCCGGCTGAAATGGCTCTGGTCGTAAAAGCCACATTCCAGGGTGATCTCGGCCAGCTCCTTGCCCGAATCGATCAGCACCTTGGCCTTGTTGGCCTTGCGATTGAGGAAATAACTCTGCATGGACAGGTGGTAGCTGCGGCGAAAGATCCGGTTGCAATGCTCCTTGCTATAGCCACACTGGCGGGCGATCTCATCATAAGGCGGTGTTTCAGCCTGACAGTGATCCAACTGTTCCCGGATCGTCACCGCCAGTGGCTCGGCCATTGTGCTGCTGTCGATGCAAAAGGGGTAGCGGTTGAAGTGCTGGTGTAAATACGGCCCCAGCCAGGCGTTCAACAAGGCTGTTCTTTCAACGTTGTCGCGTTCATCCAGCAGTTGCCGGCACAGTGTTATGAACTCCGCGTAGACCTGGGGCGTGGTCGTAACGCTTTGACCAAAGATCGACCACTGTGCCGGGGAAACCTGCTCAGAGTCTGCTGGCTGTTCAAAAATTTCCAGCACATATACCCCGGAAAAATCCGCTGAAAATGCCTCGACACAATGGACCACCTGTGGTCCAACCGCAACAACCCGGCCGGGGGTCAATTCGACCCCGTTTCCGTTAATTTGTAACCTCAGTGCTCCCGTGGTAACGGCAGAAATGACCAGCGATGTGTGACTATGAGGACGTTCGCAGCCACGCGCCTGATCAATAAAGCGCACTTCGAATTGGTTGGCAAAGTTAACGGCTTGAATCGTCATGATGGTCTCGTGGTTGAGAGTGTGTCTATTAAATGACGGAACTCTCTGTCGTTTGTCAAGAAAGCCTTTGCGATGGGTGTTGTCCGACCATTTACTCCATTCGTAACATCCTGTATCTCATAATGATTTTACCTGTTAGCCACTGTTTGGCAAAGATTCCTGTGCTAAACTTGTGGTTCAGGGAGGAACGCTTATGTCACGCTGGATGAAAAGATCACTAATCACCGTTGCTGTTATCGTCGGGTTGTTGCTGTTATCGATGTTGGTCGTACCCTGGCAAGTTAAAAAACAGGGAACCGCCTGGATTGCCGAAAATACCGAGCGGACTCTTACCATTGAAAAGGCTTATTTCAATCCCTTTACCTTAAAGCTCGAACTTTCCGGTGTTACCCTGACCGAACCGGCCAGTCAGCAACCGTTTGTCTCCTGGGACCGCCTGATGGTGGCCGTCAGTCTGCGCTCGATCATTGATCAGGCATTGATTTTGCGCCGCATTGAGATTGATCACCCCTATGTCAAGATTGACCTGCTCGGGGAGCAGCAGTTCAACTTCTCCGACTTTATGCACCTGGGCGACGATGCACCTCCTCCTGTTAAACCGCCTGTCGAAGAAGAATCCGGCCCGTTCCTGTTTTCGTTTAACAACATTGTCATCAGCGATGGCGAGATCGACTTCAATGATCAGGCATCGCCACAAAGCTCTCACCATGAGATCCGTCAACTGGCCCTGAGCGTGCCGGTGGTCGGCAATGTGGACTATCTGGCCGATGAATATGTCACGCCGGAGCTGGCCATGCTGCTTAACGGGGCGGATATTCATGCCGAGGGGCAATCCAAACCGTTTGATAACTCTCTCGATACCAACCTGTCGCTGGCATTTTTTAATACCGATCTGGCGTTTTACGCCCAGAATGCGCCGGTAACGCTGCCTGTCGATGTGCAGAGTGGCATTCTTGATTGCGAGATCAATCTGACCTATCTGGTCACCAAGGATGAATTGCCCAAGCTGCTGGTTAATGGTGATTTTGCCCTCAGTGAGCTGGTGGTCAATGAGCCCGATGGCAAGCCGCTGTTTGCCATGCCGACCCTGCTGCTCGACGTTGAACAGGCCGATGTCTTCCAGCAGGATGTTACCTTGTCCCAGGTTGCCCTGTTTGAACCCCATCTGTGGCTCTGCCGCGATGAACAGGCGCAATTGAACCTGACGCGGTTGTTCGCTTCTTCCGAGCCACAAAGTGGAGAGCCTCCGGCGGTGGAGGGTGAGGGTGAAGGGAGTATGCCCCTGTTGCTGATCCATTCACTGGCACTGCATAACGGGCAACTTTCCTTCAGTGATCAGTCGCTCAAAACACCGATTGCCGAACGGATTCATGATATCAATCTGACGGTGGACAATTTTTCCACCCATCCCGACCAACAAGCCACGCTTGATCTGCGCCTGCAGACGGATCATCAGTTGGATATTGCCATCAATGGTCAACTCGGTGCCGTGCCCGCTCAGGCCGATCTGGCTTTGAGTGCCAACGGCTTGCAGCTTGAACCTTATTATCCCTATCTTGAACAAGTGCTCACCGCACCGATTTCCGGTCAGGTCGATGCCGCAGCTCAGGTTGTTTATGCCGATGGCAACACCCTGGTGCACGATGGCGCGGTGACGCTCCGTGATCTGGTGGTGCCGTTTTCCGGTGAGGATCGTTTTACCCTCAAGCAATTGCAGGTGAACGGCACCACGGTGGATGTCAACGCGCAGCAGATCAATCTGGGGCAGCTCAGTCTGACTCAGGGTGGTATCAAAGCGACTCGAATGGCCGATGGATCGTTGTCACCGGAAAAACTGTTGCGCCCGACGCAACAGCAACCCCCGCAAACGACCGCAACACAACAGGATTCAAAGCCGTGGAATATCAATCTGGCCAGCTTTGACCTCGGCCCGTTTAAGCTGCAATTTCGTGATGACACCAGCGAGAAAAAACCGCTGCTTGTGGTCAACCAGATTGGTGTGCATGCCGAGAATCTCAGCTATCCCAATGCCGTAAAGAGTCCGTTCAAGTTGACGGCTAAAGTGGGCAAAACAGGAGATGTACGGGTTGATGGCTCCGTGGTGCACACGCCGCTGAATCTGGTGGCAACATCGCGCATCAAGGCGTTTCCGTTGGATGACTTCAACGACTTTATCCCTGCCGATCTGAAACTCAAGGTCAAAGACGGGCAACTGTTCTCCACGATCACCACTCGCCTCAATCAGCAGGGCACTGACCTGAAAGGGACATTCTCCGGTGATGTCGCCGTCCACCGCTTTAACCTGCTCGATGGTTTCGGCGGTGAAATGGTGCGCTGGGACGGCCTCAACCTGTCCGGCATTCAGGGCGATGTCGCGCCGTTTGCGCTGCATATCAAAGAAGTCGCTCTCAACGACTATCAGGCCAATATCGAAGTGGCTGCCGATGGTCAGGTCAACCTCACCAGTGTTCAGGCTTCTGAGGCGGCTGCGACCGAAGGGGAGGCGGCTGTTGAGCCTAAGCCGGAACCGGTGGCTGTGGCCGAGGCGATGGAACCGGAATCCAGCGAGCCGCCAGCGGATATCCGCATTGATGCCGTGACCTTGCAAGGGGGCACGGTTTCCTTCACCGACCGCCATCTGCCCAGCACCTTTGCTACCACCATGTACGATCTGGGTGGGCGCATTTCCGGTCTGGCCTCCGATGAAGAGATGCAGGCCGATGTTGACTTGCGCGGCCAGTTGGAAAACAATTCACCACTGACCATCACCGGTAAACTCAACCCGCTCAGCCAAGATCTGTTTGCTGATCTGACCATTAGCTTCAAGGATATCGACCTATCGCCGATGACGCCGTATTCCGGCACCTATCTCGGTTATGCCATTGACAAGGGCAAGCTGTACCTTGATTTGAACTACACCATCGAGCATCAGCAGATTGAAGCCGATAACAAGGTGATGATCGACCAGTTCACCTTCGGTGACACCATCGACAGCGAGCAAGCGACCTCACTGCCCGTTGCCTTTGCCATCTCGCTGCTCAAAGACCGCAACGACGAGATTCATCTCGATATCCCCATTTCCGGCAACCTCAACGATCCCGACTTCAGTCTTGCCAGCACGATTTTCACCGTCTTGCGCAATCTGCTGGTCAAAGCCGCCACCTCGCCGTTTGCCTTGTTGTCATCGCTGATTCCCGAAGGCGAAGATGTCAGTAGTCTCAGCTTCACTCTGGGGCGCTCCGATATCAGTGCAGATCAAACGCATGTTCTCGATAGTCTGGCAGAAGTTCTCACCAAGCGGCCATCGCTGATTCTCGAAATCAGTCCCTATGCTGATCAAAACAACGATCCCGAAGCCTATCGTCGCCAACAACTCACGCAAATGCTCCAGGCCGTCAAGTGGGACGATATGGACGATAAGCAGCGTCAAGATATGACGGTTGGCGATGTGCAAATCACCGACGAAGAATATCCGGATGTACTCAAACAGGTCTACAAAGATGCCGAATTTCCTCGACCACGTAATGTGCTCGGCTTCCTCAAATCCTTACCGCCAGAGGAGATGGAAAAACTGTTGTTAGCCAACATTCGTGCTGGCGATGAAGAGATGGCCGCCCTGGCCAAGGTGCGCGCCATGGCAGTACGTGATGGCATCCTAGCCATCAATCCTGAGCTGAAACCGCGGCTGTTTTTGATGACGACGGAGATTTATGCTGAACCTGAAACTGGCCCAGCCAGTCGGGTGGAATTTGGGATTAATGCGAAGTAGGGGCGCAGTGATTATGGCTTAGGTTAGTCAATCTCGTCAGAATGTAATCGTGCGTAATAGGACAAAAGAAAGCGGGGTCATTCAATGATGGCCCCGCTTTTTTTGTTTTGATTATAGCCATCGAATAGACAATTAGAATTGTAGATTATTTCATGTGAATTCGTTATTTTATGGATCGTGTAAATCACGGACTGTGAGAGGCTTTTATCTACTTTGCACGACAATAGATGTGATTTTGGGTGAATTAATCAATTCTGTCTATCACGTTTTTTTCTAAGAGGGCGAGTCGAGGTAGTGAATTGTAATTACAGAGAATATAGGTATCTAGCTCGCTTAGATTCGGAAATTTAAACGTGCTAGGCAGAATCCGTCAATATGGTGATAGGCGGAAACGTTTCTGCCTAATACACTGTTATGTGTAGGTAAGGAGCTGCAATTATATGGATATAGATTTATTAACAATATTGCTATCATCTGGAGTTCTGGCTGCAATCGTAACATCAGTACTTAACTTTATTCGTAATTTGGGTTAAATACCCCGCAGTTCACTGCGTGATTGAGCAAAGATTGCAGGCTGTTGATACCCCGTAGCTTGCTGCGGGGTAGTTCATTCAGAGCAAAGATAAAATGGCCAAGGTCGTTGGTGAAAGCACCAATAGATTTTCGGCTTTTGTTAAAATTTATAGCAAAGCAAAACCATTATTTGATGAAAATATTATTTCTGAAGTGCAGAAACTTATCGACAATGAGAAAGCTGAAAGCAATGAAATTGTAAAGGATTTATACACAGGCCAAAATTCCGATATATCTAAATTAATGATAATCAGAACTAAGCTTGAAGAAAAATTACAAGGGTCTGTTGTAATTCAACTTAGAAGATTGATCCGATCATAAATACACATAACAAGGCAAATTAACTCGGATGCAAATTCCGCTGCGCTCCATTTGCACCGGTTATTTGCAACGTTATGCGCAAAAGGAAATGTAGTGAAGAGTACAACTGCATATAGCGAAGAATCACTTACCCCAGAAATCACTCTGGCTATCCTGAGGGATTCCTATATACAGCAATGTCAGTATGACCCTGAAGCAGAACCAGACATGGACCTTTCATTTAACAGCACGATTGAAGATTGGCGGTACGCCTGTGATCTGGTAGCATGGAAGCCACTAGGTAGGGCGATGAATGAATGGTTTAAGGTACAATACAGCGATGAACAGTGGCATGAGGTATTGGAGCCTGCTGAAAGCAAAAAACTTCTTGGTGTGTGCGAACTTATATCCTCCACGGCTACGAGGCCATCAGTAATCCCACTAAACATCTTTGGTAATAGATGCCTTGAAGCGGGTGCTTTCGTTACCCTTAGAGCTGCACTAGCTAGCGCAGGGATACCAGTAGACTCACTACGCCCATCAACCCCACTCCACCCTTGGGTACTTGAATACTGGGGCGGTTTTTCAGATGTAGTAGGCAAAATAGCACCAGAAGTTCTACCCCCTGTAAAAATCGAAGAACCTCGAATTCAAAAGTTTAGCTACAGGCTATTTGCCTTCGGAATTATTACGTGGCTTGTTAGTCTTTTCGTTGCTCAAGAAGTTGTCTCGTTGATTGCCGTCACTAGTATGATATGTGGGCTTGTTCTTATCTTGTTTACTTCCAGGCTAGGCCCCCAAAAAGTGTCATTCGGAAAACTAGAAACAATAGGCGATGTGTGTCGGTTGATTAGCGCATCAGTTAAATCAGGATGCAGTGCATAACACGGCGCTTCACCCGACCTAAAACCGCAATGCGGTTTTTGTCGGGTGAGTTTGGTCGTTAGGCATCTCAATATGAACCACATTGGGACAGAAGCATGAGGGAGAAATCGACCAATAAAGGTGACAGAATCAATATGATTCAGTCATTTTTAACAGATGGGATATATGACTATATTGCTTCACGTACGCTTTTGCTGTCTTATTTGCCCCAGCAAGCAGCTATTTTATCAAGCACCGCAATAGAGAAAGCCTTCAAGGCAATACTCGCCTTTAATGGCAATGAAAGCCATGGCCATTTGAAAAAAGCACATTGGAACGCTGTGAAGAACTTTGATAAGGAACTCTTTGCTTTGCTGAATAAAGAATTCCTTGAATTAAACAAGAAAGTGTATCCAATGCGGTATTCTGATGATTTGGGACCGGGGTTTAATGCGGTGATCGCTTGCAGAGAGTTTTTGGCTGAACTTGATTATACATTTCTTACAATCGTATCTCGATTCAAATTCCGGGGAAATCAGGAACCATTTAAATTCACGAAGCTTGAAAACTTTATAAAGGACAGAGACTCTCGGTTGTTTACAGATAATCACTTTCTATTAGGCATTGCTAAAGATGCATACATTTACAGTTCCCCCCAAATGATATACGAGGTTCGTATAATGCCAAACAAAAATCCAATAGAGTTCCTCTATTGGTCTGAAAGGCAACCAAAAACACAAGGATTCTTGCGTACAGGTGTAAAATTAAAAGAAGAATGCAATCTTCCTCATCAAATCTCTGTTGATATGGCTTTTTATCCAATACCAGGCAAACCGATAACTCGCAACCCAGAAAATGCCTAACGAGTGCCTCCAGCCACCGTTCAAAGTGCCGCTCGCTGCGCTCGCGTCACTTTGAACGGCGGCTGAGGCTTGCGTTATGCGTGCTAAAAAACATATAAGTAAAGGTAAAATGAAAAATCAGATAAATGATTTTGTAAATCTTATTGATCTATTAGAGGAAAATAAAAAGTTTCCATATTATGCTGCCGAAAGACGTATTGATCTGTTTATTTCATACTATATTGAGCAGATATTATCTGATTATTTTAATAAGCCTGTAAAGTTTGTAGCTCCTGAATTTCCGATCAAACATGATACAAATAATCAGGCAAATAAAGCAGATATATTGTGTGTCTTCCCATCCTCTAAACAGCCGATTATTGTCGAAATCAAAACAGACCAAACTTCCTTCAAATCAACTCAATTGGGAAAATACGTCCATTCCACTCAAAATTGGCATCAGGTTATTGGAGGTTTGCGTAAGATAGTTGAAAAATCAAAATCTGATTATAGAGTTAAATATTTTCATTTGGTTCAAAATCTTGTTAAAAATGAAGTAGCTCGGTTTTCGTCGGATAACCAGCTATTAGTCAATGAAATAGTTAAATTAAAAGACTGCTCTTCAAAAAAGGGAAAAGGCGAGAGAAGTAGAAAAATTATAAGACTTGTAAAAACACTTGAGGCGCAATGGTCTCGAGAGGCGATTGTTCTGTATATAGCGCCGGATACTACTATTGAAAAAGTGGATGAAAAATATAAAAAAATGGATAGTGTACATTTTTTAAGATTTAGTGATATTAGAATTCCAGATCCACATATTTCAGAATCGTATCATAGATTTGTGAGTTTCATGCATAAAATCGCATAACCATCGGGTGCAGGGGACGCTTTCCGCCGCGCTCCAAGCGCCCCTGACCCGTACGTTATCCCACAAAACTGCAGGAATTCTATGATAGATAGAACCAAACTTCTCGTACATCTCAGACGGCTAAGCGGATTATTTGAAAATGCATTCCGCAACGGACCTGATGGAACACTTGAGGGGAAGTTTGCTTCGGAGCAGCCAGTCTTTATTCATCATGGCTGCGCGTTTTATCTCGCGGGTTGCTTGGCTTTTCTTGAAGGTGAAGATGGGGCTTATTCATGGAATATCGCAGGAGCGAGCAGTTTAAATTTTGACACTTTTGTGGATAGCTACCCTGCACCACCTAAAGACAATTATGGTTCGCGTAGGATAAATAAGGCAAATATGAATGCCCTAGCTCAGGTTCGAAATGCAGTTGTCCACCATGATGGCGATCTCGCAAGAAACAGGAATAAGCGTAGTGTGGCAATGGTTACGGCAGCAAATCTACCTGGAGTCCTTTTGTCTGGAAGTGTGGTAACCCTTGAAGCTCCGTTTTTTGAGTATGTTCGGGTTGCGACGTTGGCAGTACGTAACTACCACGGCGAGTTTTAAAGTAAATAACTAAGGGATAACAAAACCATGCACCCGACCGCTACAGTCGCTGCGCTCCTTTCGCGTCGGGTGATGGCATTGTGCTTTAAAATGAAACGGGATCGGTTAATTCTCAATAATTTTACCGTTGCTGGTAGCATAAAAATGCGAAAAACATTAATTTACATTCTGATAGTATTCTGTGCTGGAAATGCTTTTACCAGTCTTTGTTTTTCATCGGACCTCACCAGTCTTATTATTCGTGTCAAAAAAGTTCTTCCGGAAAAATGGGAGCTTATAGAAGCGCAGGCTGGTATCGTCCCCCAATGGGCTTTATCTCAACAGACTTGCATTCGACTAACCGTAGTCGGGCCTGTGAAATCTGGCTATCGTTTTTTTGATAGAGACCACCAGTTGATTCTCTATCAGGATACCCACCAAGAAGCTGTATACTTATGGGTCGCCGAATCTGACTATAACTCGGGATGGACCCTTTTAAAAAAAATTAAAAATCAATTCAGTATTTGTCCGTCCTGGCGACCGAAAGAACTGGCCGACAAATATTTCAAAGTCTTCGGGCGTAATGGTTGGTATACATTTGACCACACTTATACCAAAGAATCTCCCAAAGGAACCCTTGAGGCTCGATTCAAGAAGGCAGAAACTAGTTGGCCCACTTGGGAAAAGGATGTGACGACGGCGTTCCAATAAAGGGATTCAACAAAGCAACAATACGCGTGCTTTTTTATAGCGCAATCAATAAATTTTTAACTTTGATAGATAGCTTGCTTGAAAAATATTGCACAACAAAACGCTGGAGAGGGACCGGGCTACCTGCGGGGCGTTTTGAAAAGTATGTGGTTCAGGAAATTTTACCTTTTATCGGAGCTTTTGGGGTTTAAAAGCCCGGCCCCTCAGCTTCCCGTTAGAAGCAAAAGATGAAAAACAAGAAACTAATAGCATTAAATATTGAAGAAGCCAAAGAGGAATTGGAGAGCATCCTTTCTGATTTGGCTTCTGATCCGGAGTATACGGAAGGCGAACTCCGAATTGCTCTTGAGCACGCATACCACCATTTGAACTATGCGTGGAATATTCGCAACGTAAGCGAAGAAAGAGTTGGCGCATGCTTGCAAGAAGATTTCGTTAAATGGTCAAGATACCCCGCAGGGGAAATCAATGAGTATGAGTAAGGCTTCTAATCGGGTAGCCGGGGGTATTTCTCCCCCAGCCCCCACACCACCCGGCATGCGGGTCCGCACCGGGCGGTTCGATGATGTTACCGGGCCGTAGCCGGGTAATGACGCTGTACCCATAGTTCTTTGACAGATACAAGACCTTGCTCCTTCAGCCATTGGTTGGTCAGTCCGGAATGGGCTGCAAGTCTGCGGGACATGGCCCACGGACCATTGCGATTCAGACCGGCTCGTATGGCAGTGCCGAGTTCGGTACCGAGTTTGAGCAGGTTGCGAATCTTGGTGCGGCATCTGCGCCACTGTTTCCAGTAGCATAGCCGCACCCTGCGCCGTATCCAGCCGTCAATCTCCGGGATGTCGCGGTAGGCTTCGGGACCACCAAAGGGGTCAAGTCTACGGTTGACTGATGCTGACAGAATTTGCTTAGATTTTTACTCGTCAACGGCCATTCTTTTAAATCGCAGCAGAACCTCTTGTGCAATCTCACGTGTCGGATCTCGTTCGTCGTCGAGAATTGGTGCATTGGTGTTACACAATACGGCTACGGTGGTTTGGGTGTGAGGGTCATGCCAGGCGTCGGCATGAAAGCCGATCACCGTACCGTTATGGCCAATGCCGAAGCTGTCGTCTACCAGAATACCTGCGCCATAGGTCACGCCTTGGGCAATGGGGTAACCGGGAAAGTTTTGCGGTTGAAATGGGGATGCAGATTCTCACTGGCCAGAGCCTCCATCCATATCGCAACATCCTCAGCGGTGGCAGCGAGACAGCCCGCCGACCAGACATAGGACATATTCATGTCTGTCCAGTCTTCATAGTGTCCGTCTTCATCAAAATCGTAGTAGCCACGTACAAGCTGTTGGGTTTGGTCGTCATCTTCCAGGACGAAGGTGTTTTGAAGGGCCAACAGAGTCAGCAGGGTCTGCTGCAGATAGTCGTGATAACTTTGGCCGGAAACGGTTTCAATCAGTTGCCCAAGTAGAATGTAATCAAATGCTTGGGGGCAGGTTTTGAATTGCAATATGATTAGAGAAAATGTTGCAACTCAAGACCTGACCGTTCGCAGTAGCAGTTGAATATCACACGAGTTAAAGTCCCGTCCGGGGAGTTTTCAGTACGCCCCAGTAGCTCAAGGGAGCGGCGTTTGAATCATCAAAGGTCGTAAGTTTCCAATTGGCAAAACAGTAGGCCGTAACACCAGTGAACTCATGCGTAGCCCCGTTACTTCATCCCTCGTTACTTCATCGAAGATGCCCCGACCCCGTGGTCAAATGAGGAAGGTCGGAGCACTCAGGTTCTGACAACGGTCACTGCTGTCTCACAGTTTGATCAATAAATAAAAAGGCTTAGAACGTTCCTGTGTTACAATGAGTTCGCCAAAACACCATTAAAAAACAGGAGGTTCTAAGCCATGGCGCATTGTAGCACTGTTCTTTCGCAAATAGTACGAATTTTCCCGAGACATGAATTTCAGGCCCTGGCCAACAAACATCATGCCGGACAGAAATTCCGCTCGTTTTCCCGCTGGTCACAGTTTGTTGCTCTGCTGACAGCACAACTGAGCGGTCGTGATAGCTTGCGGGATATTGTTGAAAATATGTCGGCTCAAGCCAGCAAGCTTTATCATCTCGGAGTTAAGCCGTTCAGTCGGGCAACGCTGAGTCGAGCCAATGAGCAACAGCCTCACAAAATGTACGAAGCGCTGTTTCTTCGGCTGCTGAACCGCTGCCAGTCGCTGGCTCCGCGAAACAAAGCGTTCAAGCTCAAGGGCAAGATCTACCTGCTCGATGCCTCGCTGGTGGATCTGACTCTATCGTTGTTTCCCTGGGCCCAGTACCGTAAAAGCAAAGGGGCTGCGAAGCTGCATATCGGCTTGGATGCCGACGGTTACCTACCCGCTTTCGTCAATATGACAGCAGGCAAGGAACATGAAATCAACATCGCCCGAGAACTCAAATGGCCCAAAGGCTCTTACATTGTGTTCGACCGGGGTTATACCGATTATTCCTGGTATCAGGAATTGACCGAAGACGGTGTCTTCTTTGTCACGCGCCTGAAAACTAATGCGGTGACGACTCCCGGCCCACTGCGCAGGGGCCGCAAAAGCCCTGGCGTGTTGCGTGACCAGCAGATCAAGCTCAAAGGAGTTGATGGCACCTATCGCAAGGTTCGTTACCTGGACGAGGAGACCGACATTACCTATGAGTTTCTGACCAATGAACTGGACCTCCCGGCGGCAACGGTCGCCCAGTTATACAAAGAACGCTGGCAGATTGAGCTGTTCTTCAAATGGATCAAGCAGAATCTGCGCGTTAAGAGCTTTCTGGGCACCTCTTACAATGCGGTGATGACCCAGCTGTGGATTGCCTTATGCGCCTATCTGGTGCTGGCATTTCTGAAGTTTCAGTCAAAACTTCGGCATTCCATGCAGCAGATATTGCGGTTATTACAGCTCAATTTGTTTGAGAGACGCGATTTTATGGGGTTGTTCAAGCCGCCAGAGCTAAAAAACACTATAGACAACAATCAGTTAGCCCTTATTTGAAACTATGAGACAGCAGTGGACAACGGTAACAATTTGAGTGATCTTCCGAGGTCGAAGAGATGGCATGTTGTGGAAGATGTTCAACCCAGTGCCGGAGACCCGTTGTTGTAATGCCTGGGGAGCATAAACCGCTGTGTATAAGGAAACAAAATCACATCGGGCAGCATCGTGGCTGTCAAATGTAATCAGCATAAATTATAGTAGAATGTGACGGTTCGTTGATTTTTGTTTTAGGGATTTTATTGAAAGAAATTGACTAGAAATAGTTTTTTCCTTTCCA
Organism: uncultured Desulfuromonas sp.; assembly: GCF_963678835.1. Lineage (NCBI taxonomy): Bacteria > Pseudomonadati > Thermodesulfobacteriota > Desulfuromonadia > Desulfuromonadales > Desulfuromonadaceae > Desulfuromonas > uncultured Desulfuromonas sp. The sequence goes on along the minus strand of NZ_OY787469.1, from coordinate 3,360,227 downwards.
GCTGACGGTCTGAAAAACTCTTGAAATTCCATTTATATTTCAATAGCATATTATTGAAAATGAAAGGGATCGCCATATGGATAAAATTGACTTGAAATCAGATGCAGCATTCACTTTTATATTAGACGAGATAGATGCTGTTATCTATGTAATAGATGTAGAAACACATAAAATACTTTATGCTAATAAGCATTGTATAAAAGATTTTGGAAATATTGTGGGTAAAATCTGTTATTCGGTTTTAGAGAAGAATAGAAACATACCATGTGAAGACTGTGATCTTTCGAATAACTCTTATCCAAAAGCATTAAGTTCTACCTACAAATGGGAACATTTTAACACTTCTAACAATAAACATTATATCTTTAGCACTAAAATTATAGAGTTAAAGAATAGGAAAGTAAAAATACAAGCAGGAATAAATATTTCAAAACAAAAGTACTTGGAAAGACAAGTAGCTGATCAAAATGCTAAAAGCCTTAAGATTCTTGAAGCTTTATCACAGTCAACAATAGAAGGACTTATAATACTTGATGAAAATAAGAAGTGTATTAAGGCAAATGCTATTGCTCCAGAATTATTGGGCTATACTGAAGCAGAGATGATCAATAAAAGCATCTTTGAATTCATCGCTCCTGAATCAATAGTGGACGTCAAAAAATTTGTAAATAATGAAGATCAGCTGCCTTATGAAACTATGTTACTGAGGAAAGATGCTACAACGTTCCCCGCACTTGTCAGAGGAAAAAATATCCAACTAGCAGATAAAAAAATAAGAGTTTCTGCTATTATGGATATAACAAAGATGAAGGAGAAAGAAAAAGAAATATCAAAACTTGCCTACTATGACCCCTTAACATCCCTCCCCAATAGAGCACTATTACAAGACAGGGCAAATCGACTGATAAGTAAAATTAGCCGAAATAAAAATTATGCTGCACTGATGTTTGTTGACCTGGACAACTTTAAAAACATTAATGATACAAAGGGGCATATGGTCGGTGACTTAATATTAAAAGAGTATGCAAATAATCTTTCTAAAACAATGAGAAAATATGACACGTTAGCTCGATTTGGTGGAGATGAGTTTGTTGTCCTTATTGACACACACTGTATTGAAAAAGATTTAGCGATAAAAAGTATAAAAGCTATTGCAAGTAATATTTTGAGGCGTATATCACGACCACTAACCTTAGAAAAAAACGAATATCAGTTATCTGCCAGTATTGGTATTACAATATTTAATGACGTAACTACTCTTGATGAGTTAATGAAACAAGCAGATAGCGCGATGTATTACTCAAAAAATAAAGGGAAAAATAATTATAGTTTTTTTGACCCAGAGCTACAAAAGGAAATTGAAAGGAAAACATCTATTTCAGAAAAGCTACGCAAGGCAATAAATAAGCAAGAGATAAAAATCCACTATCAAAAACAGCTCAATCAAGACAAGGAAGTTGTTGGAGTCGAGGCCCTATTAAGGTGGACCGATAAAACGTTTGGATACATAAGTCCTATTGAATTTATTGCTATAGCTGAAGAGAGTAGCCTTATTTTTGAATTAGGAGCCTACGTTATCGAAGAATCTATAAAATTGATAAGCAGATGGGAGCAAGATGAGATAAAAAATAATTGGAGAATATCTGTAAATATAAGTATTAAGCAGTTTGATAATGATGACTTTATTGAAAAAATAGAAAGTAATATCAATAAATACAATATAAATCCAAATAAATTACGCCTAGAATTCACAGAAAGTTTACTGCTTAAAGATACAGATAAAGTTCTAGAAAAAATAAATTATCTAAGGGCGCTAGGGTTGACTTTTTCCATAGATGATTTTGGTACAGGATATTCATCGTTATCATATTTAAAGAAACTCCCTATCGATGAACTTAAAATTGATAAATCATTTATAGATGACCTTCTAATTGATGAAAATGATGAAGCTATAGTTCTAACCATACTTTCCCTTGGCAGTAAATTTGGTTTTACTATTATAGCGGAAGGGGTTGAAACAAAAGAGACATATGAAAAGTTATTATCCCTAGGCTGCAACTACTTTCAAGGGTACTATTTTGCAAAACCATGCGCAGAAAAAGAGCTTTAATGACGCTTATGTAGCAGGATATTGAAACTCAACCAAGGCGGCACAAGGCATTGACCAAACGACATGGCTGGAATACGGCGCGCAATTGAAGCCCCGCCCCGCCTCGCCATACTCCAAAATCATATCCATAAAGGCACCTACCGGGCCAGACCGAGCAAACGGATCTGGATTCCCAGAGCTCACCGTGCGGCGTAAAACCATCAGCAAGCGCCTCAGGGAAAAGGTCAAAGAGGTGCGCGTCATCCTGAAACGCAATCGGCATCGACCTGTCGCGGAACAGGGCCGATGTTTACGGCGAATAGTGCAGAGGCACTTCAACGACGATGGAGTCCCCGGCAATCGCCGAGCACTGGACGCATTTCGTACCCAGATTGGATTCGCATGGCTCCATGCATTGCGCCGCCGCAGTCAAAAAGGCAGAAAACTGACATGGCAGCGGCTGCAAGTCTGGATGGTAAGGTGGATACCCTGAGCAAAAGCGCCTCACCCATACCTGAATCAACGCCTCTGCGTATGACCTGAGGCAGGAGCCCGGTGCGGTAATTCCGCACGCCGGGATCTGTGCGAGGGACGCTGGCTAACCGGCGTTCCTACCGCGACTACGGTTGACTTATCTCTGTTGGCAGGAGATTAAAATAGCTCCAGACGTGTAGGGGATAACATATAACAAGCGAAGGACGGGGCATCGCAGTATGACCCGGCTTTCGCTTGTAGTGATTATAGTCATCAAATGGACGATTAGAATCGTGGATTGTTTCATGTGGATTCGCTATTTTGTGGTTTGTGTAAATCACGAGTCCTTAGAGGCTTTTATCGATTTTTCACGAACAGTAGATGAGAAGCCGGTTAGAATAATTAATTCTGCCTAGTACAGCAGTTTTTCAGAGGATATATGGTTCTTTTCTGCCTGTCATATACAGACTTCAAGAGCTGAACACTAAAAGGATTTTTAGCATGAAAAGAATGATACTCACGCTATTTTTGATAATTTTGTTTGCGGGTGCGCAAAACGTTATGGCGGCTGGTGTTGGGATGGAAAAACATCAGCAAACACCTGAAGAGTATAAAGAAATGATCCGTTGTCTTGCCGCAGCAGAACAAGGTGACGTTGATGCGGAATTTACACTTGCTACGATTTTTATCAATCAAGAAGTTAATATTGATAGAGGCTATGAGATTCTTAATAAGCTTGCACGGCAGGGGCACGAAGGGGCCCTAGATTGGGAACTCTCCTCGAGGTGCATTTGGTTCCTGGATAGGGAAGGAGATTACGACGAAATTATCACCTTGTTTGAGGTGGCTTGCGAGCATGGTCTTGTCAAATTTATGGTTGCTTTGGGTGATTTCTATGCAAAGCACGATAATTTTTACTTTGGACTCTATCCTTTTAGTGAAAACTGCGAAGATTTTGAAAACTACGATAGAAATTTTTCCAGAGCGTTTTTGTATTACCAGATGGCAGCAAATGACTTGGATGATCCTTCTGCTGTCGGAATGTTTCGTTTGGCGCATGCTTATATGACTGGCGAAGGGACGATGATGGACAAGAAAAAGGCCATCTTTTGGCTGGATAAAGGTTTGAGCCTCGCAAAAAACATTGATACTGAGTCTATGGACATTTTTGATAAAGAGAATTTTGAAAGGGATTATCAGGCGGCCATGAAAATGCGCGAATTGTTGCAATAAATACAATGGTCAGAATTGGCATCTCACAGTAATTTTTGCCGAAAAATAAGGGGGCAAAAGGAGTCAAGGCTACGGTTGACTTGCCTCCTTGTTGACAAATGGTTAGCCTTTGAGCCCAACAACAATAATAATATGATGATTGGCGAAGCTCGTTTCCACCCCCTCCACCGAAATGATCAGCGTCCGGAAACGTTTCAAGCCACGCTTTGATGGCCTTGGGAGCGTTTTTTATCATGGATCCCAAATCCTTTAATGTCTCTATTGAGCAGTTCATCCGTTTGGCCCAGGCGATAAAATTGTGGCGTTTAGTCCGTTGCCGGGTTTGCTCAACCCTTGGCCTGCCGCTGGTAGAGTGCGTGGGTGGAAGATTAAAATAGTCGATTGTTTAAGGTGAGTTAACTATTTGTAAATGCAGTAATATTTATCAAATTATGGTGTATTGATTTGCAAAGAATGAATCAATGACCCTTATTCTTCCGGCAAAATCATGCGACCAAAAAGCAGAAAAATCCGACTCAGGATGAGCTGTTCCAAGTCAGGCTGTAGACGATTTGTAATCCAGCTAAGGGCTTGGTTCGATTAGCCGACCAAATGGGCTGGGATCATCTTGATGAATAGTTTGCCTCGCTGCTTTCAAGCGAGGGGCGTCCTGCAATTCCAACCAGAATGATGGTTGGTTTGACGTTTCTGCAAAGCCTTTACCGTTTGAGTGAAGACGATGTGGTCAACCGCTTGGCTGAAAATTCCTATTGGCAATACCTGTGTGGTGAAACCTTTTTCCAGCATGGCCCTTCCATTGCCCGCAGTGGCCTGAGCAAATGGTGTAAGCGCATCAAGAGTAAGGGAATGGAAGCTCTATTTCAGCAAACACTCGCTGTTGGCCTTTTGGTTGGTGTCGTTAAGTCCAGTAGCTTAAAACGGGTCAGTGTCGATACCACGGTTCAGCCAAAATCCATCACGTATCCCTCAGACTCAAAACTTCTCAATCGCAGCCGCGAGCATCTGGTGACGTTGGCCAAGGCGCAAGAATTTGCAGGAGCTCAACGAAGGAATTGCGCCTGAGTGGACGTCATTCGGGACATGATGCCAACTTAGACGTAAGATATTGGCTTTTTCGTAGACAGTCCTGTGGCGGTAGTCAGCAACGCCCGCCGACTGGATAAGGAAAATTGGTAAAATAGAGGCGAGCTGAGTTGAAATCGGTAGCGGCAAAACGTTCAATGGTTTAACCTGTTCATTGGTGCATAAGGGATTCGACATCATTTTCGCCAAAGATGTTTTTTCCCTTAAAAAATTCTGGTCAAAGCGAATGTGTTTCGGCCTGGGTGAAACGTGACTGATGATAGCGATGAAGTTATAGAACGTTTCTGGAGAATTTCTCAAATTGTCAAGCAGTTCCCGTTCGTGAAACTCCAAGTTAAGGCGTTTTGGGAGATTTTGTGATGTTTGAAATCATAGAGAAACATATCAATGTCGACTTGCCTCTCGGTGATCCTTTGTACTACATGGTTTGCCAGCTTCCCAATCATTTGGGCTTGGCCGATTTTTCCTGTCGACTGGCCAATCCTAAGAATAAGTGGGATGAACTGAAGACGGTGTTCGAGCTCGTTGCTACGGGTGAAGGCAACCTGAAAAAATGCCATTTTGTGGCTCTCCCAGAAGCGGCCATTCCTGGCGAATATGTCGACAGTGCGCTGGCATTTATCGAAGAAAGATTTCGGCCGAATTCAGTGACATTTTTTGGCGTGGACCATGTGCCACTGGTGGAGTACCGGGAGTTGCTGGAACGCTACTCTGATGACAACCCTGAAGCGCTGGCTTCGGTCATTCAGGATCTTGATAGCGGTGATATCGATGAGCTTCCAACCAACTGCAGTATTACCGCGGTTAAGGAAAATGATGGCAGATTCAGGGTCTTCATGCAGGCCAAAAGTCATCCTTATGTCGGGGAGGAGCACCTTGATTCGCAGCACAACCTTTACCGAGGTAAGGTTTTCCCACTGTTTCATTGTCAGCCGACCAGTTTCACTTTTATGAGCCTGATCTGTTTCGACTATGTTTACCGCGATCTTCACCAGTCGAACATCAGCGCAATTGTCGACAAAGCCAATCATCTGTATTTTAATAGTCGCCAACAACTTGACCTGTTGATGGTTTTGGAATGCAATCCAAAACCAGAACACACGGCCTTCCGTGACGTGGTTAATGGTTTTTATGGCGAATATATGCAATACACGCCGGGAGTCCGAAATACCGTCACCGTGTTTTGCAACACCTCGGCAGAAACAAGTGGCCTACCCAAAAAAGAAGCGTTGAGCTTCGGCCATTCGTCGGTTTTTATTCATAAGAGCCACAAAATGTCATCGGCAGACACCCCTGAGTACCTGGTTGACAATTTCGGTGGATTACCGGTTTGCCGTCTACGTTTCGGGGAAGCGACCAGACTGTACTATTTCAGCCTACCGATGTTTCACGAGCTTGACCCCCGAACCACTCGTACACCGATGAAAGTACACGGGATCTTCAAATCAATGAACAACGGTTGGCAGCGGATAGAAGATAAAGCCAGCAATTTTAGCGGAACAAAGTCATGAGCTTGAAACGGATGGAAATAGTTCAATAAGCCCAGCTGGAAAAATACCATTATAAAAAGTTTCACATGCCGCGTCTCCCATTGAGACGGCCTCTCAACGTCCTTTTTTTTTAAGAGTTTTCTCTCGGACTTGAACATACCAAAAGGGGGCAAGCCTGCGGTGGACTTTCTCTTGTTGGCAAATGTTTAGCGTCCGGCAACGGTTCCAGCCAGGCTTTGATGGTCTCGGGAGCGTTTTTCCTCTTGGGCACCAACTGCTCAAATGTCTCTTTTGAGCAGTTCATCCGTTTGCTCCAGTCGATAAAATTGTGACGTTTCGTCAGTTGGCGGGTTTGCTCAACCTTTAACCGCCGCTTGTAGAGTGCGTGGGTGGAAGATTAAAAGAGTCCCTCTGTGTGAGGGATAAATATGAAACAAGAGAAGGCCAGGGCATTACAGGATGCCCTGGCCTTCTCTTGTTTTTGAATCTGGATTGGCGCCCCTAACGTTTGCTAAGAGGGCGTTTATTGATTAAACTGCGAGATGGTGGTACCCCCTCTATCTGTCTATTTCTACTAAGCAACTCTAGTGTTAGAAATTAACGTTCTTCGAGGATGTGCACGATGCTGAACTTAATTCATATAGTGATTTTGTTTGTTCTCCTTCAAACCTCTTTGACCTTTGCTCAAAATAGCATCGACAGTGCCTCAGGACGCCCTATCAACAGTGAAGAAACGCGGGATGTAACAGCATCTCTTCTGGAGTTAACAAACGAGGAAATAGCGTATCTTGCACAGAAAAAGACGATTAAGATTTGTGTTGATCCTGGCTGGATGCCCTTTGAAGCGGTCTCTAATAATAAACATGTTGGAATGAGCGCAGACTATCTTGATTTGGTCGCACAAAGATTAGGAGTAAACTTTCAACTTGTTCCAACGGAGTCATGGCCGGAAACACTTGAGAAAGTGAAATCTCGGAAATGCGATATTCTGCCACTGGCCATGGCAACGCCTGGAAGAAAAACATACCTGAACTTTACAACGCCCTATATCGTTATTCCTCTTGTCATTGCTACAACGAAAGAAAAGCCCTTCATCGCAGATTTGACTGATGTGCTTCATCATCGCATGGGGCTTGTGAAAGGCTATGCTTTTACCGAATTTCTGAGAATGGAATATCCTGAAATGGATATTACAGAATTTGATACGATTTACGATGGCCTTGCTGCACTTGAGAAAAATGAAATCTACGGATTTATCGACAACCTGACAACTATTTCATATGAAATTACCCATTACTTTTCATCGTCGATCAAAATTTCCGGACGGATTAATCGAAACTGGGAGCTTGGCATTGCCGTTAGAAATGACGATCCTGTGCTGTTGCACATCCTTGATAAAGCGGTTAAAAGCATAGGCAGTAATACGGTCCAGGAAATTCACAGCAAATGGATTGCTGTCACCTATGAACATCGGTTTGACTCTTCATTATTTTGGAAAGTGGCGGCAGCTGCCGGTGTTGTTGGTTTTTTGTTCCTCTCTCGCTATCGCAAGGTCAACAGGTTTAACAAAACACTCCAGAACCTCAATATGCGGTTGAAGGAGAGTGAAGAGTCTTTTCGCGGTCTGGTCGATAATGCCCATGAAGGGATCATTGTCGTACAAAATAAGCGGTTGGTATTCGTAAATCCGCGTGCGTGTGAAATGACCGGTTATGATCACGATACACTGCTGAAACTGGACAGCTTTTTGCCTCTGATCGCCCCTGAAGCACGTGAGACGATGATGGCTAATCATCTGAAACGGCTTGCTGGTAAAGCTTCTCCTGTCCGTTATGAAAGTCAGTTTCTTAAGCGTGACGGGACTGTCTACCCGATAGAGTTGACGGGGGTGTTGATCCGTTGGAAGAACAACCTGGCCACCCTGAACATCCTTTCCGATATCAGTGAACGCAAGGCATCAGAAGACGCAGTGCGGTTTATGGCTCTTCACGATAATTTGACGCGTCTGCCCAACCGCTACTTGTTGATGGAACGTCTGGAACAGTCCCTTGCTCAATCACGGCGCTCCAGGCAGCCGATGGCCGTTCTTTTTATGGATCTGGACGGTTTTAAACAGGTCAATGATACCTATGGGCATGATGTTGGAGATAAACTTCTTCTGGGTGTTGCCCAGCGGGTGCAGCAGTTGATGCGCGATTCAGATACTCTGGCGCGGATGGGCGGAGACGAGTTTGTCATCCTTTTGTCCCAAGTTGATGGATTATCGGGTGTTGAGACTTTGATTAGCCGAATCAATGAGGCCCTGCAAACACCATTTCAGTTTGATTCTTTAGAAGTGAAGAGCCGGGCCAGTGTCGGATTTTCCCTGTTTCCGGAGAATGGAGAGACGGCAGAGGAACTTTTGCGTGTCTCTGATCAGAGCATGTATGTCGTAAAACAAAAAGGGCGGAGTAAGCCTATATAATGCAGCGCGAAGATTAGTCAAAGGCAGACTTGCCCCCCCCTTCAGGTGTTCGCTAAATGGTGTCATCTGACCCTCTGTAGGAGCGAATTTATTCGCGAATTGTGCTGGTCATTGATCCTTTTCATGATGGGAGTTCGCGGCTGAAGCCGCTCCTGCAATGCACAATTTTAACTATGCTGACGTACTAGCGCCATTCCAGCCTGTCCATTTTTAAATCTCAGTGCTGCAAATTCCACCAGCCCCTGAGCTTGAACGTTGGACTCCAAAGGCTGCAGGACAAGAGGAAAGATCGGGACATGAAAATAACAACCTTGATTGAAAATAGAGAAAGCACCAATGAACTGAACCTTACTTCAGAATGGGGGTTATCTCTGTATGTTGAGGTTAATAACCATTCGATTCTTTTTGATATGGGGAGCTCAGGTGCATTTGCCGATAATGCAAAACATTTGTCTATAAAGATCGATTCTGTTGATGTGGCGGTTCTATCACACCATCACTTTGACCATGGCGGAGGTCTGAAACGTTTTTTTGAGCTGAATTTCAATGCCAAAGTGTATCTAGCCGATGCACCTGATGGTGAGTGCTACAGCAAAATTTTGGGGTTTTTGAAAAAATATATCGGCTTAGATCGAACCATGATGGATGATCACCGGGAACGCTTCGAGTTCGTAGGCAAGCCTACTGAAATTATTCCCGACGTTTTTATCTTTCCCCAAATTATTGATACTCATCCCAAACCCCTTGGGAATAAACAGCTTTACTTGAAAACAAAAGGAGGGCTGTCGCCTGATGCGTTTTCTCATGAAATTGTGATGGCCATCAAAGAGAACGGAAAGCTGGTGATTTTCACAGGTTGTTCGCATAATGGTATCCTCAACATGATTGATACTGTCGCGAAAGAGTTTGAGGGTGTCCCCATCAAGGCAGTCATCGGTGGATTTCATCTCGTGGCCTCGCCGCCGTTCAATTTGATGGCGGGCACCAGAAAGGAAGTTGAAAATATTGCCAAATCAATGTTGAATTATCCCGTTGATGTAACTTATACAGGGCATTGCACAGGCAAACAGGCATTTAACATCCTGGAGTCGGTGATGGGCGACAGGATTAAGGATATGCCGACAGGGAGTCGTTTTGATCTTTGATCACAGCTATCCTTGTAAACGGAAAGACCAAATAAACATTGCCCAACGAATAAGGATAAGATTGCGGCTCGTCCCTCGCGCTATCTCCTTATTCGATATGGATGGTGGTGCCTTTTTATGATTATCACGTCTACGTTTGACCTACATTTGTTGACAAATGATCAGCCTTTGCGACCAACAACAATAATATGGTGATTGACGAAGCTTGTTTCCTTTTCACCGAAATGATCAGCATCCGGTAACGGTTCCAGCCAGGCGATGACGGTATCGGGCGCGTTTTTGATCATGGCAACCAACTCCTCAAGCGTTTCCTCCGTGCAGTTCATCCGTTTGGCCCAGTCGGTAAAATTGTGGCGTTTGGTCAGTTGCCGGGTTTGCTCGACCTGTAGGCCGCCGTTTTCAAACATCCGGCGCCACTGCTGCTCGGAATAGGCGCGAAAGTGGGATGGATCGCGCCGGCGTTCAAACTGATCCACATAGAGGGCGTGATTTTCTTCTGTTGGTAACACATGATCCTGCACTGCCAGCAAACCGCCTTGTTTTAACACCCGAACACTTTGCGCGATAAACTTCTGACAATCGGGAAAATGATGCGCTGCGATACGGCAGGTGACGAGGTCGAAGCTGCCGTTTTCAAAAGGCAGGTTTTCGGCATCCGCCAGTTGGAAGGTGACATTGGTCTGGCCTTTTTCGTCGCAGACAAATTTTTTCGCCGTTTCCACCATGTTGGGTGTCAGATCGACGGCAATCACCTGTTGAACATACGGAGCCAGGGTTAAGGCGGTATGGCCGCCGCCGGTGGCCACATCCAGAACCTGCCAGTCTTTTTGCGGCTGGACCATATCGAGAAGATAGTCGAGGTCAACGCCTTTGGCGTGAGTTTGACTGCGCACGTAAGCATCGCCGACCTGGCTGTACTGATCTCGACTCATTTCTTTGGATGTTTTATCCGTCATAGCTGTTCACCGTTTTGTTTTGATTCTGGTTCTATGGCGTCCATTTTTGCGGCCATATGTTCCGGTATCTGAACCGCGATCACTTTGCCTTGCACACAAACCTCTCCATCGGCACTGACCGTCACATTGACCACCACTTTGCGGCCTTTAAGTTCGCTGATTTTCCCCCTGATCTCAAGGGGGCCACCCAGCGGTGTGGGACGCAAGTAATCGACCTGTAACGAGGCGGTGACAAAGCGCAGCGGTGGGGCGGTGTCCATCGCGCGGCCCTCATTGCGGTAGGCTGCTGCTGAAGCCGTTCCCGTGCCGTGGCAGTCGATGAGCGATGCGAGCAAGCCGCCGTACACGTAACCGGGAACCGCGATGTGGTAAGGCTTGGGTTGAAATAGGGCAACGGTTTCGTCTCCATCCCACGAACTTTTGAGTTGCAGACCGTGTTCATTGTGACGTCCACAGCCGTAGCAGTAGCTGAGTTCATCGGGATAGTGATCCTGAAAGTTGTCGTTTTGCATGAGATGATCCCTCCTGTTGGTTCACTAAATAAAAGCATAATTTTAGCATCGAACATGGTAAAACCCGCATTGTTTTTCTTTGTTGCGTCTGAGAGTGGTCTGTCCTGCCAACGCGGACCTTTTTATCCGTTGAATGAAGTTATTGAATGATTCACTTTTGAAGTGTTGCCTCCCATTTTAGAGTTGTGATAAAACATTAAAAAAAGTATAGACAAATTAATGTTTATGGCTTGCCGAGAGCGTCAGCAATTTCTCGTCTCAATCTTGTGGTATTGCATCCTGAATTGAACGAATTGAGCATATATGCGAACTGAAAATTTTGAAAGGCATCAACGTGTCATTATCGGGCCGGGCGAGCATTATGCTTCAAATGTTCCCGTGACGATTACGACACTTCTTGGCTCCTGTGTTGCGGTGTGCCTTTATGATCCTGTCCATCACGTGATGGGGATGAATCATTTTCTGTTGAGTTCCAATCAGGCGTTTGATGATGAGCCGATTTTCATGACAGAAGCCGGGCGCTACGGAATCCATGCCATGGAGCTGTTGATCAACGAGATGTTGAAGCTTGGTGCGCATCGCGCCTGCCTTAAAGCGAAAGCTTTTGGTGGTGGAAATGTTTTGAAGGATCTTCGCACCATTCACAAAAACATGTCCGTTGGGGATGCCAATGTGGAGTTTGTGCGTGAATTTCTCGAATGCGAACAGATCCCACTCGTCGCTGAAAGTCTCGGTGGTGAAGAAGGAAGGGTGATTCACTTTTCTTTTGGCCTCTTTAAAGTCTATGCGCGCAAGATCAAAAACGTGAATCAGGAACGACTGATTGCTCAACGTGATCGTGACTGCTGGTTTCATGCTATTCGCGAGCAAGAAGATTATCTATCCAGGCCGGATCGTATTGAGCTGTGGAATACGCAGCGGCATCTCTCCAGAAAGAAAGTCTGATTTTGTCTCGTGTTTCAGCTGTGTATTCCCATCATCAATGAATCAATGCCCTAAATAGTTCGCGAATAAATTCGCTCCTACAGGTGGTTACCCTTAGCAGGTTGTTGAAAAGTCCCATCCGGGGCCTTTTCAACGACGCAAGCCAAAAATTCGATTTCCGTCTTGCTTGCAAAATCAAGGACTGGAAAAACGGTTCTTGATTTTGGTCGCCCGTCCATGAGTACCACAGGCTGTTTTTTAACAGCCAGATCACAGTTTCCACCGCAGAGATACTTCCTCGCCGTTGCTACCCTATTGGGCCTCAGATCCGCAACGATTACCTGCTGAACCTGTGAGCCCAGTGTTAACGCCGTCTGGCCGACAGCTCCCTCATGCGGGACCTTCCGCTCTTTAGGGGGCACCAAGAATAAGGCCTGAAGCGGTGTTGTTTTAACAAACTGGGTATTTTGCCGCTATTTCTGGGGCAAATTCATTTGTCTATCTTCGTCCATGGATAAGACGCCATTTTTTCTGGCGGTGACAGGAAAATATAACCTCATGCAATTTTGACCACATATGGCATTGTTTTTCATTTGATTAGCTATTGGCACATTTAATGATAGATCTCAATGCGAATATTCATTAGCAATGTTTTTTGTGGGATATCCCCCGCGTTGGTCTCTGAGGGGGCATGTTTTAGGAGGGGTGCGATGTTTTTAACATCGAAACGTCTGGTCTTTATCGTGTTTTTCAGTCTGGAGGCACTTCTGGTGCTGGCTCCAGATGTTCAGGCTGCAGTTACCGGCGCATGTTCCAATTGTCATACTATGCACAATAGCCAGGATGGTTCAGTTCTTGATGCGAGTGCGAATGACACGTTGCTGGTGTCGAGTTGTATCGGCTGTCACTCTTCTTCGGGGACGGAGACGATTGTCAACTTCGGTCCAACGCGTATTCCGATTGTTTTCAATACCACGGGTTATCCGACCAAGCCTTTGGCCGGGGGGAATTTTTATGATGTGGCGGCAGCTGGTGGCAACATCGACAGTCATGGCCATAATGTCTATGGCATCAGCAATCAAGATAGCGATTTGGATCATGCGCCGCTGGATCTTTGGGGCGGTGGGTGCACCAATTCGTGTCATGCGTCTCTGGCCATGCCCAAAAGCAGTATGACCGACACTGAGATTGATGGCTGTAAGATCTGTCATCAAAAATATAAACACCACGGCACTGATGTTGCCGAAGGCAGCATGGAAACCGAGGAGAGTGGTTGGTATCGTTTTCTTGGCGGTCATGATGCGCGCTATGGCGGTGGCATTGTGATGCTCACCTCGTATGTTGCTGGAATTGAAGATGCTGATTGGGAGCAGGACCCCACTTTGGGGCACAACAGATATCAGGGGGCGGTGACAAACCACAACGACAATGTTCTGTTGCAGACCACCCATAGTCTCAGCGCGTTTTGCACCGGCTGTCATGCCCAGGCTCATATGAATACGGAAGATGCCGCATCAGGGGTGTGGTTACGGCATCCGACCATGATCCGTTTGCCGACGACCGGTGAATTCGCCGACTACAATCCTGAGACCAACTATGATGCGAGTGTGCCGGTCGGCTGGCTTGATCCCACCACGCCAACCCGCAGTGATGCGGTGGTGACCTGCCTGTCCTGTCATCTTGTTCATGGTAGCCAGTATCCCGATATGTTGCGCTGGGATTACAGCGGTATGACTGCGGGGGGCGGCGATAATGAGACAGGCTGCTTTAAGTGTCATTCTAGTAAGGATAGTTAGAAACACTCTTTGGCCTGATGGCCGTGGAGACGAATTGAAAGCGATGGCCACGCCTTGTTGAAACAACTTTACCGGTCTATTTTGACTTCTTCAAAGCTTTGGACGCTGTTGTCAGGCAGTCAACCAGATCAGAATATTTTTCGTCATCATAGGCCACCAGTCGATAATCGATGTCTGCGGCAGAGACACCGTGTACGCTTTTGATATATGGCTTGTTTTTCTATTCTATTGAATACGGGATTGGTTTTTCTTTGTCTATTGCCTGAGCCAAGTTATCTATTTTTGCCGTGAGATTTATTGTCATTATATGGTAATAATTCCCATCTTCGGGGTGCGTTATTGGCCTTCCAATGACGATGTTGACGGCACAGGGGCTTGTTGTTCTTTTGCCGCTGTCATTATCGTCACAATCTATCCGGATCACACAGGCAGACTTTTTATGAACTCTCTCGCACGAAGCTTACGGCTTCTCTTGTTTGTCGCATTAATTTTTCTCTGCAACGGTTGCTCGACGCTCCAAACTAAAAGCAGCCATCCCAGTCATGTCGGCCAGCCCTATTCAGGTGTTAAGAAAGCCGCAAAAAGTTTTGAGGACGGCCCTCCGTCAAAGCATGTCAACCATGACCCGAGTGGCCCGATTGGTGTGGGCGCCTTTTTTATCCCGGTGCAAGAATGCGTCTCAGGCGCCTTTTTTTATCTCTACACGACCATTGACTTGGTTTGCTCCCTGGCAGGCGATACGCTTACTCTCCCGGTCGACCTGATATATCTCAACGATTTTGAAATCAACCAGGCGGTCAGCACCCAAGATATTCAAATGCTGCTTCAGCAGTATCAGATGCATAAGATCAGCGAACCGCCCCTTATTGGCGCCATTATGGCGGGAGATCATCAGAAAATTGCCACCCTGTTGCAGACTGAACCCGCGTGTGTCAATGACACGGGACCGCTTGGATTCAGCCCGCTCTTTTATGCGACTGCCATTGGCGATCAACCTGGCATTGATCTTCTTGTTCATGCGGGTGCCGGGCTAACCCCAGCCTATGCTGGTGTTGTGATCGCTTATGTAAGTGACGAAACGACGTTGCTTTACCTAATGGATCAGATGGATGTCGATCTTTCTTCAGTGGCTCCTGACGGCCCATTTCACGGTTCCAATCTGCTCACTGCGGCGTTACGTAACGGGCATCGGAAGCTGGCGCTGAAGGTTTTTGATGATGGCGGCAGTGATCTCAACCATCGGGATAGCGACGGCATGACGCCGCTGCTTTGGGCCATCCGCGCCGCAGATCTGGATCTGGCCGTGCAACTGTTGGAGCACGGTGCCACGCTGCAGGATATGGATAGACTGATGGAAGCCGCACTCGAACAGGAGGATCGCCGTTTTTTTGACCTTTTGCTCGACGAGGGCGCGTCCTTGCCCGTCAATGCGCTTTTGCTGGCGGTGGAGAATGACGATGTCACCTTGATGCAACGGCTTATTGAGATGGGCGCTGACCTCAATGCCCGTGATTATGCCGGTAATTGTGCACTTCACCTTGCTGCGTCGGCCAATAAGCCAGCGATGATGCAACGTTTGGTCGATGCCGGTCTGAGCATCAATTCGCGCAACGAGCGTGGTGCCACGCCGCTGTGGACGGCAGTGAACGGCCACAACCCGGAAGCCGTACAGCTGCTTCTGCAGCTCGGTGCCGACCCGAAAATCCCCATGAAAAGTGCTTCACGCGGTGATATCCGGCCCATGAAGGAAGCTCTGCGCCCGTTGTTCTCGGCGTATCAGAGCCCTGAGAATAGTGAAAGGCGGCGCAAAATCATTCAAATGCTGATACCAAAAGCCGCCACGTACGATGATTTAACTTATGCCGTGCGCATAGGTGACCGTGCCGCTGTAACGTCATTAATCGATAGTGGAATCGACCCCAATGCCGGGGTTGCCATTTACTATGCTGAAGATGATGGTGTGCTTGACCTCCTGGTTGGCCATGGTGGTGACGCCAATGACCGCAAGCGTTTTTCCGCCTGCGTTGAACGGTGGCGAACCCAGTTCGCTAATACTTATTATTCGGGCACACCTGAAGAGAATTGCGAATACCATTGTCAACAAAGAACGGAAGGGTTTTGTCCCTAACCGTCAATTCTGTCATCGGAGTGGCCCCCCCTGTAGGAGCGAATTTATTCGCGAATTGTTCTGGTCATGGATCCTTTTCATGATGAGAATTCGCGGCTGAAGCCGCTCCTACAAGAGACAATTTCAACTATGCTCAAGTACTCGTGCTTTGACAGCACTATGATGAATTTCAAGCGACAGGTTCCTGGAGAATCCTTGCGTTGTTTGTTGTTTTCTGCCCGCGCCAAACCGTTGGCCGCACTTGGTTAAAGTTATTATTCGGGCACACTTGAAGAGAATTGCGAATACCATTGTCAACAAAGAACGGAAGGGTTTTGTCCCTAACCGTCAATTCTGTCATCGGAGTGACCCCCTGTAGGAGCGAATTTATTCGCGAATTGTTCTGGTCATGGATCCTTATCATGGTTGGGATTCGCGGCTGAAGCCGCTCCTACAAGAGACAATTTCAATCTATGCTGAAGTACTCGTCTTTGACAGCACTATGATGAATTTCAAGCGACAGGTTCCTGGAGAATCCTTGCGTTGTTTGTTGTTTTCTGCCCGCGCCAAACCGTTGGCCGCACTTGGTTAAAGGTGTGGCCAACGGTTTTTCAGCACAAGTCTGCAGCTGGTTTAAAAGGTAACCACCTCGCCGTTAAAGCAGCACTCAAAGATCTGTTTCATCTCTTCTTCACTCGGCTGACGCGGGTTGGTGCCGGTGCACGGGTCGGCCAGAGCATTGGCAACCATGGCGTCGAGTTTTTCCTGCCATGCTTCAGGCGTCATGCCATACGCTTTGAAGCTGTCTTCAATGCCAACGGCCTGCCGCAGTTTTTCCACTTCGGTGGCAAACTCTTCAGCCGTCTCTTTGCCCAGCTCCTGGGCCATCAATTCATATTTATCAGTGGCGCGGCTGTTGAAACGGATGACATTCGGCATCAGGATGGCGTTGGCGCGTCCGTGAGGAACGCCAAACATGCCGCCAATCTGATGAGAGATTGAGTGGATGATACCGAGGATGGCATTGGAAAAGGCCATTCCCGCCATGCAGGAGGCATCGTGCATGGCCTGACGTGCTGCCATGTCTTCGCCATTGGCGCAGGCTTGGGGCAGGGTGTCAAAAATCGTCCGGATGGAACGCAGCGCCATGGTGTCGCTATAGGTGCTTGCCAGGGCCGCAACCACAGCTTCTACATCGTGAGACAGGGCGTCCATGCCGGTGTTGGCCGTGATGTCGGCAGGCATGCTTTTCGCCAGCTCACCATCGACAATGGCGATGTCGGGGCAAATTTCATACGACACCAGCGGATGTTTGATCCCTTTTGCCGTGTCGGTGATAACGGCAACGCAGGTGGCTCCGGCTGAGATGGATGCGGCCATGCACGATGCGGTGATCCGGTTGTTGAAGTGCCTCCATTCAGAAGCGGATGCGCTGGTTCTTGGGTCGGGGCTTATCCGTGAAATCATTTACCGTGCCCTGTGTGGCACGCAAGCCTCTTCTCTCTATGCTCTTGCCGCTCAGGACGACGGCAGCTTTGCCCGCATCTCCAAAACCCTGCATCTGATTCACCGGCAATGCTCCCGCAAGCTCGATGTCGATCAGTTGGCCGGTGTCGCCGGAATGAGTGCCTCGACGTTTCACCGGGCGTTCAAAGAGATCACCTCCGAATCACCCATCCAATATCTGAAAAAAGTGCGCCTCAACAAGGCGCGTGATCTGATCGAACGTGAGCACATGAAGGTTTACATTGCGGCGGATAAGGTTGGCTACGAAAGTAGCTCGCAATTCAGCCGTGATTTCAAGCGTTTCTTTGGCGTGAGTCCTGCTGAGATGATGAGGGGGCGAGGTAAGTGATACTTCTGTCATTCATCCAAGAAGTCTCAGAGGCGAAGCCGTTCAGCGTATCGCGAAAATCGGTTAGTTCGGTTATCCTTTTTGGCGTTATTTTATGAGTTTGCGCCGGATCTTTTATGCCTCTTCCTAATCCTTTAACATCATTGAAATTGTCTCTTGTCGGAGCGGCTTCAGCCGCGAATTCCCCTCATGAAAAGGATCCATGACCAGAACAATTCGCGAATAAATTCGCTCCGACAGGGGGGCACTCCGATGACAAAATTGACGGTGTTCAAGTACGAGTGACCAGATCCTGCCACAACTTTTCGGCAAGCTGCACATGCACAACAGTGCTGTTCTGCAAGCCGAACCGGGCACGGGTAAGACCTCCCGTGTGCCATTGGCCTTGCTCGAGGCCAAATGGTTGCAGGGCCAGCGTGTCATTATGTTGGAGTCGAGCCACCTGCCAACTTGAAACGGCTCAGCATGTGTTGTAAATACGCTGCTTGGCTGGAGAGTTCTTCGGAGGCTGCGGCAGATTCTTCAGCTGTTGCCGTATTCTGCTGTACCCCTTCGTCTATTTGTCCCAGCCCCTGATTAACCTGGGCGATGCCTTGGGCCTGTTCGTTGCTGGCTGCGGCAATTTCAGCGACTAAGTCAGTTACTTTAGTAATCGCGCCGACGATGTCCTCCAAGGCTTTAGACGTTTGTTGAGCAATCTGGGTTCCATTTTCGGTTTTTGTTACTGAGCCTTCGATCAACTCGGCGGTCTCGGAAGCGGCTTTGGCACTCCGTGCTGCTAAGTTGCGGACTTCCTCCGCAACAACTGCAAAACCTTTACCGTGCTGACCTGCTCGGGCTGCCTCGACGGCGGCGTTCAGTGCGAGAAGATTTGTCTGAAAAGCAATTTCATCAATCGTCTTAATTATTTTGCTGATGTTTTGACCTGACTCACTGATCTCTTCCATCGCTGCTACCATGGCCGCCATCTGATGCCCGCCGTTTTGCGCGGCCTTATTCGCTTCGCTTGCCAATTGGTTCGCGGTGTTGGCGTTATCAGCGTTGGTCTTGGTTTGACTGGCCATCTCACTCATGGAACTGCTGATTTCTTCAAGAGATGCTGCCGTTTGAGTGGCTCCTTGCGAAAGTGTCTGGCTTGAATCAGAAACTTGACTGCTGGCAGAATCAATTTGTTCTCCCGCAGACTGAATTTGTGACATGACGTCAGTTAATGACCGGTTCGCTCGACTCAGTGGATCTTTTATAAGGCCGCTGGCCACAAAAGTGAGATCACCATCGGCAATCTTATTGAACGCCGTGACCACCTCATCTTGCAGGTTGTCGGTAAAAGCGTCTAAGGTTTTGGCCATTTCTCCCATCTCATCTTTGCGGACCATGTGCAGGCGGTGACTGAGATCTCCTTTTCCAAGGTTGTTCAGCATTCGGTTGACCTCTTTTAACGGATTGACGATGCTGCGGGTTGTGAAATAGGCCATCACCAGCATGGCAAAAATCGAAAGCAATAGCGCTGTATAGATCGCGTTTTTTGATCTGGATGCAGTAGATTCGATATCCGATTCAATTGCGTGCATGCGCTTGGTACTCGCAGAGTGAATCAATGCCGCGTTGTTAATCAGTGCCCGGATTGACTCTTTTAACGGTCCCATAGCCTTGTTGCCAGCTTGTGGCGTTCTGATTTCTCCGGCCTGTATTCGTTGAAAAATCCCCTCAAATCCTTGCTTATATGATTTTGCTCCACTGGCCATTTTTTTTACGGCAGCTTGCTCATCCGGTAGATAGGCAACCTTTTCCAACGCTGTAATGCTCTTGGTCAGCTTGGTATACTCCTGTTGCCATTTATCAAAATAGGTGGAAGTTTTTTCTGTTTTACTGATGTTGAGAAAAATATCTTTCTCATAACGTCTCAGGCCCAATGCCTGGCTGGACGCTGTGGCAATGTGTTCGGCGATAGCGCCATCGGTTTCAAGAGTCGTGATGATCCGTTTCGAAAGGCTTGTCGAGCCCCAGATGCCGGTCCCACCGGCGATTACTAAAAAAAGAAGTAGTGTGGCGAAGCTGCCGCTGAGGCGTATCCAGACTGGAAGGTTGTTAAGATTCATGATTTGCCTCCTTGGGATGTCCGCTGGAAGTGGGATGAACATTGCTGGAAAACTATTTACAGCAACAGCGTCTCTGCGCAGTGTGTTGTTCGATATAAATTGGTTGAGACGTTATCCTTTACGTTGTGAAACATTCGTTGTGCAGAGAGTAAATGTTAGCTGGGTGGTAATTGTTAGTTTGTTTTTCATGAAGCTATAGCTTTTGCAGGTTTGGTTTTTGTTAGGATGTGAATTTTTTTGTAAATAATGTGTTGTGTTTGTTTAGTTGGTTAAATGCGCGTTTGATCAGGTACGATGAAAGGGTGTCGCGAAATTTTCTTGATTTGGTTACACTTCCGACATTTATTTGCGCTATTGACCGGATTTTATGATGCCCCTTCCCATAGACCATATCCTGCCGCAATTGCTGGCCGAGCTGCAAACGCACGACAGTGTTGTTCTGCAGGCCGAACCGGGCGCGGGCAAAACCACGCGGGTGCCGTTGGCGTTGCTGGATGCCGAATGGTTGCAGGGCCAGCGGATTATCATGCTGGAGCCGCGCCGTCTGGCTGCGGTGCATGCGGCGCGTTATATGAGCCGTCAGTTGGGTGAAGAGCCGGGGCAGACCGTGGGTTATACCATTCGCCATCAGCAGGCGGTGAGCAAGCAGACACGTATTGAGGTGGTGACCGAAGGGGTGTTGACGCGACGCTTGCAGAATGATCCGACTCTGGACGGGGTAGGTCTGATCATCTTTGATGAATTTCACGAGCGGGCATTGCAGGCCGATCTTGGCATGGCCCTGGTTGGTGATGTGCGGGCGGCCTTGCGTGATGATCTGAAAGTGCTGGTGATGTCGGCGACGCTTGATGGCGCGGCATTGGCCGATTACTTCGGCGGTTGCCCGGTGGTGTCGAGCGGCGGGCGCTGCTATCCGGTAGAGGTGTTTCACCTCGACGATGATGATCGGCTGGAAGTCCAGGTGAGTCGGGCGGTACACAAGGCGGTGGCGGAGCAGCCGGGCGATGTGCTGGTGTTTTTGCCGGGGGCACGGGAGATTCAGCGTTGTTGTAATGCTCTGGCTGGACGGCTGGATGGCGATACCTTGGTGTTGCCGTTGTACGGTGCTTTGCCGTTTGAACAGCAACAGCAGGCCATTCAGCCGACAACCCAGCGCAAAGTGGTGTTGGCCACCAACATTGCCGAAACCAGTCTGACCATTGAAGGGGTTCGGGTGGTGATCGACAGTGGCTTGGAACGGCTGATGACCTTTGAACCGCGCACCGGCATGAACCGGCTGGTGACGCGGCGTATTTCCCAGGCCAGCGTGCGCCAGCGCAGTGGCCGGGCCGGCCGGACCGCTGCCGGAGCCTGTTACCGGTTGTGGTCGCCACAAACGGAGGCGGCCATGATCGATTATGTGGCACCGGAGATTTTACGCAGTGATTTGACGTCCCTGGCTTTGGAGTTGATCGCCTGGGGCGTGACCGAGGCCGATGCGTTGCCGTGGGTGGACGCGCCGCCTGCGGCCCATATGAATGCCGCCTTCAACTTGCTGCTCCAACTGGATGCGATTGATCAACAACGCCGTCTGACCACAGTTGGTCGAGCCATGACCCGCTTGCCGCTGCATCCGCGTCTGGCACGGATGCTGGTGGTGGCTGAAGATGAAAATGAGCAGGTTTTGGCGTGTCAGTTGGCCGTGGTGCTCGAATCGCCGCAATGGTTTCGCAGCGGGCAGGGCGATACGGTGAGTGACAGTGATCTGCTTGACCATCTGGAACAGTGGCAGCCGCATGGCAAGAAATCGTCGTCGCGCATCTCACCATTAGCCCATCAAAGCTATCGTCAACTGTGCCGACGTTTAGGTTGCTCGCCGACCACAACCCCGAGCCGGAATAGCGTTGCTTTGGGGCGTTTACTGATTGCCGCTTACCCGGATCGGGTTGCCCAGAAGCGGGATGGCAGTATAGAAGGCAGCACGGATCACTTCCTGCTCAGCAATGGCCGTGGTGCCCGCCTGTCGCCGCGCTGCCGGGTACGGCAGCATCGCTGGCTGGTGGCGGTGGATGTCGAGTTTTCCGCTTCTGGTGAGGCCTTGATCCATCGTGCTTCGGCGCTGGATGAGCGTCAGTTGGACAACCTGTGGCCACACCCTGTGAACTGGCAGATGGAAACCGTGTGGGATGACAGCGGACAACGGGTGGTAACCCGGGAAGCGCGGCGTTGGGGAGCGTTGCTCCTGTCGTCACGTCCGCATGCACTGGATGCGGAACAGGCTCTGCCGATTGTGCTCGAACAGATCCGCTCTGGTGGTTTGGGGCGACTCAATTGGACCAAAGAGACGCTGTGTTTGCATCAGCGGATGGCGTTTGTGCAACAGCATCAACTGGTCGATGATTGGCCACAGGTTGATGATGCGGCACTGCTGGATTCGTTGAATGTCTGGCTGGCACCGTGGCTCAATGGCATGAGTCGTCTGGAGCAGGTGGCCAAGTTGAACCTGCTCGAACCGCTCTGCAGCCTGTTGAGCTGGCCGCAGCGTCAGCAACTGGATGAACTGGCCCCGGAGCGTTTGACGGTGCCCAGTGGTTCCAGGATTGCCGTGGATTACAGCGATCCGCATCAGCCGGTGCTAGCCGCGAAATTACAGGAACTGTTCGGTTGGCAGCAGACGCCACGGATTGGTAAGGGCCGCGTGCCGGTTATGCTGCACCTGTTGTCACCTGCCCGGCGTCCCATGCAGACCACCACGGATTTAGCCAACTTCTGGGCGACCACCTATGATGAAGTTAAAAAGGAACTCAAAGGGCGTTACCCCAAACATCCGTGGCCGGATGATCCGCTGCAGGCTCCGGCTCAACGCGGTGTGAAGAAACGGTCAGATCGCTAACGTCCTGTCCCGGTTCGTTTTTTTTCTTGGCGGTAACGCCAATTGCCGTTACACTGGCGCCTCTTTTGACATCACGAACAGAGCCCAACAAATAAAAGGAGTCTACTCATGGCCATTGCCAGTGCACGCCACATTCTTGTTTCCAGTGAAGAGAAATGCCTTGAACTCAAATCGCAGATCGAAGCCGGTGCTACCGACTTTGCCGAATGCGCCCAGAAATTTTCCCAATGTCCGTCCGGTCGCAAAGGCGGCGATCTCGGTCAGTTTGCTCCCGGCCAGATGGTCAAGGAATTTGACGAGGTGGTGTTCAGCGGCGAAGTGGGCAAGGTCCTCGGCCCGGTGAAAACCCAGTTTGGCTATCACCTGATTGAGGTGACCAAGCGTTCCTAAAGGTGTTCACCACGGAGATAAGGCACAGAGACACGGAGAAAGATCAAAACCCAGGGTTTTTAGGTTTCTCCGTGGCTCCGTGTCTCTGTGGTTCATAGGTTTTAAAGCTTAACAGGGTGTTGAAAAAGTCCCATCCGGGGCCTTTTCAACGACGCAAGCCGAAAATGCGATTTCCGTCTTGCGACCAAAATCAAGCACTTGAAAACATGTCCTTGATTTTGGTCGCCCGTCCATGGACTCCATAGGCTGTTTTTCAACAGCCTGTTAAACCCACCAGAAAATTTAAAGAACCACTGAAAAGCCGGAGCAGGAAATTTCCTGTCCCGGCTTTTTTTGTGTTGACGGGCCATGATTTATTTAGTAAGTAAATGTTTACTTACTAAATGGAGGACGCCATGGGACGACCTAATCTGAAAAAAGAAGTGATCGAAGAAGCCGCCATTCGCCTGTTTGCCACCAAAGGGTTGGCGCGCACGGTGATTCGCGATATTGCCCGGGAAGCCGGGGTAACGGAAGGGGCGCTGTATAAGCACTATCCCAGTAAAGACGCGATGGCCTGGGCGCTGTTTCAGCGCGAGATTGACCGTTTTACCACGCCATTTGCCGCACTGCTGGCTGAGGAGATTCCCGCTGCGCAGCGGCTGGTGAAAGCCATCGACTATACTTACGACTATTATCAGCAGTCTCCGACCCGCTTTACCTTTATTCTGCTCACGCAGCATGGGTTTCCCGAGGAAGATCTCGAAGCGCAGACCAACCCCAATGATGTGATCATCCGTTTCGTTGACGAGCTGCATGGCGAGAAGCAGGGCGATGCCGTTTTAATGGCGGCCATGGTGATGGGCGCTGTCATGCAGCCACTGGTGATGCACCGTTACGGACGGATTCCCTTACTGACCGAAGAGGTGGTTGCTGAAGTGAGTCGGGCCGCGTGTCGCATGCTGGAGGTGGATGATGCGCACTGAGACCAAAGCCTGGGCGTGGCTGACGCTTTGGCTGGTGTTTCCCGCGCTGGCCACCTGGACATCGTTCACCCTTCAATGGTGGCCGCAGGTACTTTATCCGCTGTCCAAGGTGGTGCTGGTGGTGGCTCCGTTTGTGGTCTGGCGTCTTCGCTCTGTGATCGCGGCATCACGTCAGGCCGGCGTCAAGGTGACACGTGGCCTTTGGGGCCTGATCAGCGGTATTGTGCTTGGTGCGGTGATTTTTGTCGCCTGGCTGATGCTGTTTCAGGGCCAAATCAATGGCGACGCCATTGCCGCCAAACTCACCTCATTGAATCTGCTTGACCATTACTGGAGCGTGGCGCTGTTTATCGCCATGGTTAACAGCCTGCTGGAAGAATGGTACTGGCGCGGCTTTGTGTTTGAACGGCTTAAAGAGCGCAGATTAGCCACCGTTTGGGTGGTCGTATTAGGAGGTATCGGGTTTGGCTTGCACCATTATTTCACTTTAATTGTTTATTTCTCTTTACCGATTACGTTATTTTTCACATTCGCCACCATGGTTGCCGGGGCTCTGTGGAGCTGGATGCGCACTCGTGGGGTTTCACTTGTCGACTGCTATGTCAGTCACCTGATTGCCGATGTCGCTTTGTTATGGATCGGCTGGCAATTACTCGGAGGGACTCATGTCATATGACCCGCACGTTCAGGAACAGATTCGTCAGGGGCGCAGCAAGTTTATTGCCATGGCCGCCACCTATTTTCTCGGAGCTTTCAACGATAACTTTTTCAAACAGGTTGCGTTGCTGCTGGCCGTCAGCACGGCCATGACCCAATTGCAGGGCACGGCCACCACCTTGTTTGCGCTGCCGTTTATCCTGTTTTCCGCCGGAGCTGGTTGGCTGGCCGATCGCTACAGCAAGAAGCATGTGGTGATTGGCGTCAAGTTTCTCGAACTGCTGGCCATGCTGGTGGGCGCC
Organism: uncultured Desulfuromonas sp.; assembly: GCF_963678835.1. NCBI lineage: Bacteria > Pseudomonadati > Thermodesulfobacteriota > Desulfuromonadia > Desulfuromonadales > Desulfuromonadaceae > Desulfuromonas > uncultured Desulfuromonas sp. The sequence continues at coordinate 3,334,814 of NZ_OY787469.1, read as the reverse complement.
TGGGGCGTGATCACCCTGCACTGGAACGGAATTCTGGCCATGGTGTTTATCATGTCGCTGCAATCCACTCTGTTTGGTCCGGCCATTAACGGCTCCATTCCGGAACTCTACCCCAGCGTTTATGTGACCAAGGCCAATGCGGTGCTCAAGTTGGTGACCACACTGGCCATTCTCATGGGCATTGCCCTGGCTGGTATTGCGTTGGATCGCGGTATTGCCGAGGATCATTTTTATGACGGACGTCTGGTGGTCGGCATCGGCGTGGTTGTGGTGTCACTGATTGGCGTGGTGTGCAGCTTTGGTGTGGTTAAACGTCCGGCACAGGGCACAAAGACACCGTTTCCCTGGCTGGGACCGTGGCATTCGGCTTGTGATTTGTGGCGGCTGCGTCAGGACCGACCCTTGTTTCTGGCCATTATCGGTGATGCGTTCTTTTATTTCATGGCGTCGCTGGTGGTGCTGGTGATCAACACCCTCGGTGTTCAACAGTTGGGCTACAGCTCAACGTTGACCAGTCTGCTGATCGTTGCTTTGATGGTGGGGATCTGTGCCGGGTCGTTCCTGTCCGCACGGCTGACTCGGGTCGATCGCTGGACTCATGTGGTGGTGCCATCAGCGGTGGGTCTTGGCATTGGGCTGACGGTCAGTGGTCTGGCACCGCTTTTGCCTCAGGTGGTTCAATTGCCGGTGCTGTTCGTGGCCCTGTCGGTCAGCGGTTGTTGTGGTGGCATCTTTATCATCCCTCAGTCCAGTTTTATTCAGGTTCGGCCGGCCGATCATGAACGGGGACGGGTGATCTCCGTGTCCAACTTTGGCGCGTTCAGCGGCATCCTGTTTTCCGGACAACTGTTCACTTTATTAGACGCGACCTTGAGTCCCGCCTGGGGCATGGTAGTGTGTGGTATGTTAACTTTGACAATGGCCGTGGTGTTTTTTCAATTGCTCACCAAGGAGGCATGGCGTGTTTAGATCATTTTTCCTGTTTATCTTGCGCACCCTGTTGCGCTTGCGCTATCGCATTGACATAAAAGGTCTTGATAAAATCCGTCGTGACGGCAAGGTGGGGATGTTGTTTTTGCCCAACCATCCGGCATTGGTCGACCCACTGATTGTCAACGTGGCGTTGCAGCAACATTTTACCGTACGCCCATTGGCAGACCGGGCTCAGGCAGATCATCCGGTGACCGGATTTCTTCTTAATAAAATGCAGGCGTTGTTGATTCCCGACCTGAGTCAGCAGAGCAATCAGGGCGAGCGTGGTGATGTTGCCGAGGCGCTGCAGTTGATGGAGCGCAGCCTGGAGCAGGGCGAGCATTTGCTGGTGTATCCGGCTGGCCGGATCTATCGTGGTCCCAATGAGGAGTTGCGTGGCAGTAGTGCCGTCGATCGTCTGGTCAAAGCCGTGCCTGAAGCACGGGTGGTACTGGTGCGTACCTCGGGATTATGGGGCAGCCGGTTCAGCCGTGCCCACGGCGATAAACCCCACTTCTTTAAAACGCTGTTGACCATGTTGCCGAAACTGCTGGTCAATGGTCTGGTGTTCATGCCCAAGCGCACCGTGACCGTCGAATTTATCGAAGAGACGGATTTTCCCCGCCAAGGCAGCCGCCAGGAGATCAATGGGTATCTGGAAACCTTTTACAATGAGGTGACGCAACCGGCCTTTACCGTGCCCGATTATTTTTGGCAGGGCAATCAGACCTGTGAGTTGCCTGCACCGCCTCAAGCGCAGTTTTCCAGCGATGCCAGTCATATTCCAGCGGCCACACGGCAACTGGTGGAAGAAAAACTCAAGGAGATCAGTGGGCATCATAAGATTAAAGATGACATGACCCTGGCCTATGATCTGGGGCTTGACAGTTTGGCAGTGATGGAATTTTTGACCTGGTTGAATGAGGAATTTAGCGTTGATGTCGAAAATCTTGATGCCTTGCAGCGGGTGTCCGATTGCCTGCTGGCCGCGCGTGGCGAAGGTCTTGGTTTTGCTGCGGAGCCGCTCAAGCCGGTGGCGGATGGCTGGTTTGATCAGCGCTCGGATAAGACCTTGGCGTTTCGTCAGGCAGATAATCTTACTGAGTTGATTCTTTATCAGGCCAAGAACAACCCGGACCAAGTGATTGTTGCCGATCAGCAGGGCGGGGCGAAAACCTGGCGTCAACTGTTGACCGGTGTGTTGGCGCTGCAGCCGGTGTTGCGTGAGATTGAAGACGGCTCTATCGCCATTATGTTGCCGTCGTCGTTAGCAGCTTGTCTGTGTTGGCTGGCGGTGGTGTTCAGTGGCAAGCGCCCGGTGTTGCTCAATTGGACCACCGGCGAACGCTACCTATCTCATGCTTTGGAACAAACCGGCACAACCCGCGTGTTGACATCGGCCCTGTTAATCGAAAAACTCAGGACGCGTGGTGTTGACGTGGGCAAGGTGGATGCCGAGTGGATGGCCATGGAAAACCTGGTGGGTCAGTTAACTCTTGTCGATAAACTCAAAGCACGCCTGAAAGGGCAGTTTTTCAGCTTCTTTTTATCCACCAAAGAGATTCATGATACCGCTGCCGTGTTGTTCACCAGCGGCAGTGAGGCGTTGCCAAAGTCAGTACCGCTGAGCCATCGTAACATCCTCACCAACATGGACGACATGACCCAGGTGATTCCGCTCAAAGAAAGTGATCGCCTGTTGGGGATGCTGCCGCCGTTTCACTCTCTTGGTTTATCCGGCACCATTGTCATGCCGTTATGCCTGGGACTGCGTACTGCCTATTATCCCAACCCGACCGATGGGGCGATTCTGGCGCAACATGTGGAGGCCTACCGCTGCTCGGTGGTGGTGGGTACGCCGACCTTTCTCGCCGCCATTGCCGGTTCTGCCCATGAAAATCAGTTGCAGAGCCTGCGTTTGATCTTTACCGGTGCGGAAAAATGCCCGGAATCCACTTATCAACTGCTTGCAGAGCGTTGTCCTCAAGCAACAGTGTGTGAGGGCTATGGTGTAACCGAATGCTCGCCGCTGGTCAGCGTGAATGCGCCGAACAACCCGGTGCCGGGCACCATCGGCCAAGTGATGCCGTCGATGGACTACCAACTGGTTCATCCGGAAACCATGCAGCCGTTGCCCGAGGATCAAGCCGGTATCCTGGTGGTGCGCGGGCCGAATGTGTTTAACGGCTATCTTGAAAAGAGTGTCAAATCACCGTTTATCGTGCTTGACGGCAAAGCCTGGTATAACACCGGCGATCTGGTTCGGCGCAACGAACAAGGTGGTTTGACCTTTTGCGGACGGCTCAAACGCTTTGTCAAGCTCGGTGGTGAGATGATTTCCCTGCCGGCGATTGAGGAGACGATTGGTGCAGCACCTGAGTTACAAAATGTTGCCGTGGATGGAGACGGACCGTTGATTGCCGTGGAAGCGATCAATCCGGATACCCATGCTGAGCTGGTGCTGTTCAGTCGGGTACCGCTGGAACGCGAGCAGGTGAATCAGGTGATTCGTGATGCCGGGTTGTCGCCGCTGCATAATATCCGTCAGATCCGTATGGTGGATGAGATTCCGGTGCTCGGTACCGGTAAGACCAATTATCGCGCTTTGCGAGAGATGCTGGCGGAGTAGGTTATTATTTAAGATCGATGAAAACGCTGGCAGAGTGGTGAGTCCACTCTGCCAGTTTTGTTTTGGGGGAATCGTTGCGATGGTCAGCTTCATCCGTTTGCCTTGATGGTACCCACATGACGCGGGCTTCCGCGCCCGCACGTCGGACCACTTTTGCGTCGACAAAAGTGGCGCAAAATCGACTCCCGACCATTGCACCCTGGCGGGTTCCCTCTCTCCATTCCCTTACATCGCGATGTCGGCAAAACTCGCCCAGTCGGCATCAGTCCTCAAACAGGTTGCCGACAACCATCGCGTTGACGCTCATTGCGTTCGGTGCTGCTGAACGGGAGGGCTTGGTTGCTAAATAACCCACGATTGAAGGGTGGGCACCGTCCCACCCGTTAGATCGGTGCCACGGAAGAAGTAAAACGAGCCGGGCGGTTGTTATCAACGTTTTACGCCATGGCTGATGAGACGCAAGATTCGCCGACCTAAAGGGCGGCGAGCCGAATCCGTGAAGCATTACGGAAACAGACTCAGTGTAGGTGGGGCCAGGTTCAGGAGAAGTTCAAGCCGGTTTTTGCATCCTTTTGAGCGGCCAGTCAAAAGGATGTCGGCTGCCGGGACGAAACCCGGCGACCTTGACTTTGATCTTGCTCTTCAGTGGTTCGTCATCCGAAACTGACCGCGCTGGCGAACTTCATCCGTTCGCGAAGGTGGTACCCACGTGACGCGGGCTTCCGCGCCCGCACGTCGGGGCACTTTTGCGTCGACAAAAGTACCGCAAAATCGACTCCCGTCATTGCGCCCTTACGGGTTCCCTCTCTGCGTTTACTAACACCGCGATGTCGGCAAAACTCGCTGACGCTCAAACAGGTTGCCGACGACCATCGCGCTGACCGTTCTCTTCGTTCGGCGCTGCTGAACGGGAGAGCTTGGCTGCTGAATAACACACGACTGCAGGGCGGGCACCGTCCCGCCCGCTTGATCGGTACCACACCAGAGATAGAGCGCGACTTAAGGTTGTTATCAACGTTTTACGCCAAAGATGATGAGTTGCATGATTCGCCGGCCTAAAGGGCGGCGAGCCGGATCTGCAAAGCATAGCGGAAACAGACACAGTGTCGGTTGATCTGAGGGGCAGGAGGTGTTCAGCTGGCTTTTGCATACTTTTGAGCGGCTAGTCAAAAGTATGTCGGCTGCCGGGACGAGACCCGGCGGTCTTGACTTTGATCTTCAATGGTTCGTCATTCGGAAAGGATTGCTCTGTCTAACCTCATCCGTTTGCAATGATGGTACCCACATGACGCGGGCTTCCGCGCCCGCCCGTCGGCTCCCTTTTGCGTCGACAAAAGGGAGGCAAAATCGACTCCCGTCATTGCACCCTATCGGGTTCCCTCTCTCCATTCTCTTACATCGCAATGTCGGCAAAACTCGCTACCGCTCAAACAGGTTGCCGACAACCATTGCGCTGACGTTCATTGCGTTCGGTGCTGCTGAACGGGAGGGCTTGGCTGCTAAATGACACTCTGCCGCAAGGGTGGGCACCGTCCCACCCGCTTGATCGGGGCCACGGAAGAAATAGAGTGAGGCGCAAGCCTGTTATCAACGTTTTACGCCATGGCTGATGAGACGCAAGATTCGCCGACCAAAAGGGCGGCGAGCCGAATCCGTGACGCATAACGGAAACAGACGCATTGTCGGTGGATCCAGGTTCAGGAGGTGTTCAAGCTGGTTTTTGCATCCTTTTGAGCGGCCAGTCAAAAGTATGTCGGCTGCCGGGACGAAACCCGGCGACCTTGACTTTGATCTTGCTCTTCAGTGCTTCGTCATCCGAAACTGACCGCTTTGGCGAACATCATCCGTTCGCGATGTTGGTACCCACGTGACGCGGGCTTCCGCGCCCGCCCGTCGGCCCCCTTTTGCGTCGACAAAAGGGGAGCAAAATCGACTCCCGTCATTGCACCCTATCGGGTTCCCTCTCTCCATTCTCTTACATCGCAATGTCGGCAAAACTCGCTGACGCTCAGACAGGTTGCCGACAACCATTGCGCTGACGTTCATTGCGTTCGGTGCTGCTGAACGGGAGGGCTTGGCTGCTAAATGACACTCTGCCGCAAGGGTGGGCACCGTCCCACCCGCTTGAGCGGGGCCACGGAAGAAATAGAGTGAGGCGCAAGCCTGTTATCAACGTTTTACGCCATGGCTGATGAGACGCAAGATTCGCCGACCAAAAGGGCGGCGAGCCGAATCTGTGAAGCATAACGGAAACAGACCCATTGTCGGTGGATCCAGGTTCAGGAGGTGTTCAGCTGGTTTTTGCATCCTTTTGAGCGGCTAGTCAAAAGGCTGTCGGCTGCCGGGACGAAACCCGGCGGTCTTGACTGTGACCTTGACCTTCAGTGGTTCGTCATCCGAAACGAATCGCACCAGCGAACGTCATCCGTTCGCGATGTTGGTACCCACGTGACGCGGGCTTCCGCGCCCGCACTTCGGTCCCCTTTTGCGTCGACAAAAGGGGAGCAAAATCGACTCCCAAGGGGTTGTCATCAATCAGCCTTCACGGAGTTGTTGCAGATCTTTTTCACGTCAGCAGCGTTATCGGTCGTCGCCATAGAACGACTATAGCTCCTTCCTTGCTGACGCAAAAAATTTCAAGCAACAGCTCTCGCTCATCTGATTCATAAAATAAGGTGAAATTGAGAGGAAATTAACCGGAAAACTCCACAGCCGTCACCCGATTCCGCCCCGTTTCCTTAGACTGATACAACGCCTCATCAGCCGTACGAATCAGATGCTGTGGCTGCATGTCGCTTTGGGGAATGGTACAGGAGACTCCGAGACTCAGGGTGACATTGTCGGCGATTTCGGAAGCCTGATGCTCCAAAGCCAGTTGCTCAACATTGTGCCGTGCGGTTCTAGCGTGGGCGGTGGCTTCTTCCAGAGAGGTTCCGGGCAACAGGAAGATGAACTCCTCACCACCGTAACGGGCGACCAGTCCGCCGCTTTTGTCGGACAGGCTCTGTTCCAGGGCTTTGGCCACACTGGACAGACAGGTGTCACCTTGCTGGTGACCGTAAGTGTCGTTGTAGCGTTTGAAAAAGTCGATGTCGCACAAGATGATGGAGAGCGGGGATTGCTCGGCAAGGCTTTTTTGCCATTGCTCGGTAAAGCTTTCATCAAAAGTGCGGCGGTTTGGGATCTGGGTCAGACCGTCAATGCGGGCGATGCGTTCCAGGGCAGCATGGGCTTTTTCCAGGGCCTGCTCGGCTTTTTTGCGGTCGGTAATGTCTTTGTATTGAGCCAGGGTTCCAGGGGTACCATCAAGGGTAACCAGTGGTGTTGTGGTCATGATATAGTTAATGATCTCACCGTCTTCGTTGGTGATTTCGATATCGGTCTGACTTTTATTCTTACGGGAGTTGGCCAGTTTACATTCCTGCTCACTGAGTAGCTCGGTGCAGGAATGACCAATGACGTTTTCGCAACAACAGCCGAGATGTTCCAGCATGCTGCGGTTGGCACGAACGATGATCCCGTCGTCGCGGATCACCACCATTGGATCGGCGCAGGCGGAAAAAATCTGTTCCAATTCCATATCGGACATTTCGGATTTGAGCAGTTGTTCGTTAGTCCGGCCGATATATTCTTCCAAAGCGGAGGTCATCTCTTCTAACTCGAGGCATTTTTCGCACACTTTACGGCCTTGAGTTTTTTTTTCCTGAAGAGACGAGGATGCTTCCTGAGGAAATGAAGACACTGTCTGCTCCTGCAATGAAAGAAATTCATTAGAACGCCTACTTGGTTGTTCTAGCATATTCGTCCTGGGTTTAACAACCGTGTTTTCATTTCGTAGAGAACAGACTCCTGTTACACTGCTGACAGTACTCCATGGCCCACAAACTTGACGAAATTGACCACCTCTTGCTGCTGGACAGGACCCGATTGACTATGAGTCTCAGTGAATTTGAAATAATCCGATTAAAGCGGCTGTTTAATGCCTATTGTGAGATAAGGATTCCCCGTGAATTGAATACGAAACTGCGTCTCGATTACCGGATTCGCGGTCGTCATCTGACCTTATATGAATCCCGTCACCACCATGAAAAGGTGGACTTGTGGTATTCCACGGCCATTGCCCGTTTTGAAAAAGATCCTCACCAGCAGGTCTGGCGGTTGTTCAGTGCCGACCGCAATGAAGACTGGCTTCCCTACCATCCGCACCCAGAGGATCGGGATATTGAACGGTTGCTTGATTGTGTCACCGATGATCCCACCGGCATTTTCTGGGGATGAGGTTCTTGTGGCGGCATTACCAAAATCATTGCTTTTTTCTGCTTAAACTTTGAGCGCTTAGCTGCCCTAAAATGAGGAAAATGGTCAGCCTTTGTGCATGCGCGTCCATCACTTCAAGATAAAAATGCGCTTTTTCAGGTGGTTATCTGAACTGGCCAGCCTTTTGCAAATATCACAGCACGAGTATTATTATTCTTCAGGTCGCCTGTTGCCGGTTTGGTATGGCGACCCTGTTCTGTTGACGGCATCCCCTCGGTTACTCCGTCAACAGAATGCCTGCGCAATGCAACCTTCCCCTGGTTGAGAGACTCAACGGCGCGTTTCTCGGCAAGAGGTTTAACGACTCTTGTGAAAGGACATGCTGTGTCTGATAAACCAAAAATTAAAGATCTGCTTGACGAAAGTGCCTGCGAGCACAACGCGACCAAAAAGAAAGCGTGCAATACGACAACGCCCGGTGCCACCAGTGGTGGCTGTGCGTTCGAAGGCGCGCAAATTTCCCTATTCCCCTATGCGGATGCCGCCCATCTGGTGCATGGTCCGCTGACCTGCTTGAGTTCTTCCTGGGAAACCCGGGCCACTCCGACCAGTTATGAGGGCCGGGACATGACTCAGATGGGTTTTACCACGGCGGTCACCACCAATGATGTCATCTTCGGCGGTGAAGATAAGCTGTATGATGGCATCGTCTATGTGATGGAGCACTATGACCCGAAGGCGATATTCGTCTATTCCACCTGCGTAACGGCGATGATCGGTGATGATATTGATGTTGTGTGTCGCCATGCTGAGAAGAAATTTAACATCCCGATTGTGCCGGTGCATGCGCCGGGGTTTGTCGGCGGCAAAAACCTCGGCAGTCGTCTCGGTGGTGAAGCCGTGCTCAAAAACCTCATTGGCCGCAAGGAGCCGCAGGGCGATGTGAGCCATGCCATCAACCTGATTGGTGATTACAATGTCACCGGCGATATGTGGCAGTACAAACCGATTCTCGACGAGCTGGGTATTCGTATCCTCTCCACGTTGAGCGGTGACGGTCGCATTGATGAAATCTGCACCGCTCATCGCGCCAAACTTAACGTCATTGTCTGTGCCAAATCCCTGGTTACGTTTACCCGCAAGATGAAAGAGCGTTACGGCATTCCGTTTGTTTCGGTGTCATTTTACGGTCAGCGCGATACCACCAACGCCATCATGGCGATTGCCGAGGGAATCGGTGATCCGGAGCTGATCGAACGTACCCGCAAGGTGTTGGCTCGTGAGGAGCAACGCCTCGATGAACAACTCACGCCTTACCGGGAACTGTTTAAAGGCAAAAAGGCGGTTCTCAACACCGGCGGTAACAAGTCGTGGTCGATTGCTTCGGCGTTGCAGGATCTTGGTATTGAGGTGGTTGCCACCTCAGTGCGCAAAGCGACGGAGGCCGATAAGGAAAAGGCGCGCGAATACCTGGGTGAAAACGGCGTGCTGATGACCAACCCCGGTGCCGAACAAGCCAAGATGATCGATAAGTTCAAGGCTGATCTGTTGTTGGCCGGTGGTCGCAGTCTGTACACGGCGATCAAAAAGGGGATCTCGTTCATCGACGTAAACCAAGAAAAAAAGAAAAGTTACGGCGCTTACAATGGACTGCTCAGCCTGGCTGAGGATGTGAAGAATGCGCTGGAAAATCCGGTATTCCGTTGTGTGCGCAAGGAGGCTCCATGGGAGAAATAATTCATAAAAATACCAAGCCGTTGCAGGTGAATCCGTTTCGTCTTACCCAACCGATGGGAGCGGTTCTGGCCTTTCTCGGTGTTGATCAATGTATGCCTCTGATGCATGGGGCGCAGGGTTGTACGTCGTTTACCAAGGTGTTCATGACCCGCCATTTTTGTGAGCCCATCGCTATTCAGACCACTGCGGTCAGTGATGCGGTGGCTGTGCTCGATGGTGGCGATTACAGCATCAGTGAAGCGGTGAAAAATATCACCGGAAAAATCTCTCCGTCTCTGGTTGGCCTGCACACCACCGGATTGCCGGAAACCAAGGGCGACGATATTCGCGGCGTGTCGAAATTGATTGATTTTCCCTTGGTTTATGTCAATACGCCGGATTACGAAGGGGCCATGGAAAGTGGCTGGGCGTTAACCACCAAAGCATTGATTGATCAGTTGACCGAAGAGCAGAGCGCCATCAATGAACGCAAGGTGGTGTTGTTGCCGCATGTCAGCCTGACACCGCTGGAGGTGGAGAAGATCCAGCAGTTCATCGCCGCCTTCGGTCTTGAGGTGGTCGCCGTTCCGGATCTGTCCACCTCATTGGATGGCCATCTCGGTGACGGGCAGGCCGCGTTGAGCAAGGGCGGTGTGACGGTTGACGCGATCCGCATTCTAGCCGATGCCGGTCATGTGCTGACCATTGGTGATTCAATGCGTGATGTGGCCAAAGCGCTGCAGAAAAAGAATCCGCAGGTGGCGCATGAGCATTTTCCCCATGTCAATGGGCTGGATGCCACGGACGCCCTGGCCGCGCATCTGTTGAAGATCACCGGCATGCAGCGTCCACCGCAACAGATTATCCGTTGGCGACAGCGGTTGCAGGACGCCATGCTCGACAGCCATTTTTCACTGGGCCAGACCCGGTTTATTCTGGCGGGTGAGCCCGACCAGATGGCGGCCTTGTCCCAATCGCTTTACGATGCCGGGGGGCGGATCCCTTTATGCGTGGTCAGCAGTGATTCGTCGATTCTCGATAAAATCAAAGCGGACCGTGTGGTGGTTGGCGACCTCGAAGATGTTGAAGTGGCATTGGATGAAGCCGACGTCGTGCTGAGTAATTTCCATGCGGAACGGCTGGCGCATCATGCCGGAAAAGGGTTGATGTTACGTGGGATGCCCAACTGGGAGCAGGTGGGTAATGCCCTGAAGGTTGACGTGCTGTACGAAGGAGGCGCGTACTTTTTATGTGAGGCGGCGAATCTGGCCGAAGAATGGCGTGTTCAGCATGTTCGGCGCCGCGACGAAGACGCTTTGAAAAAAGGATGTCAAAAATGACTGTGACTCAAGAACCGGACCGCTATGTGTCCTTCGAAGGGATCGATTGTGAAGGCAACTCGAAACTGTTGATGTGCATGCTGAAAAAGCATCTGGAAGACCCCAGTAAAAACAACGCGTTCTGGGAGATGTTTACCGATAAACTCGGCAAGGCCGAACGGGGTGAGACCGTTAATGGCATTCAGATCGATGAGTTGTTCCTGATTCATGCCTACATCAATAATTTGCAGGAGTTTTTCGAAGACCACGAAGATGATGTGGCCATGGCTCTGTTGAAAAAAATTGAACGAGAGTGTTGTTGATTTTTTTTCGATAAGTTGTGAAAAACAGAAATAATTATCGCTTATTGTGGAAAAATGTCGCTGGAACAGTCGGTTCCAGCGACATTTTTTTGAAAATAATCTTGACAAAAATACTCAGGTGTTTATCCTTTATCCATGCATTAAGAGAGGCGTGGCGGCATGAGCCAAGCGCCCGGCAACCTGACAACCAAGGTGCCAGCATGTTTTGTGAACACGGTGTTTGCAAAACAGCGATGCGCCCCGTAAGGGGAAAGTTGACCTACCGTACACGTTGTACTTTCGTCATCTCTCGCGTCGCCTCTCTCGCAACATTTTTACCAGGCTTTTTCGGCCGTATCAAAGAGAGGATTCACCATGAGCACACACATTGAGACCCAGGTTCTCCACGCGGGCTATCAGCCTGATCCAACCACCGGCAGCCGCGCGGTTCCCGTGTACCGCACCAGTTCCTATCAGTTTCGTGATACCGAACATGCGGCCAATCTGTTTGCCCTCAAAGAGCTGGGCAACATTTATACGCGTCTGATGAACCCGACCACTGATGTGCTGGAACAACGGGTTGCCGCTCTGGAAGGTGGTGCCGGTGCTCTGGCTCTGGCATCGGGCACCAGTGCGATTTTTTACAGCATTATCAATCTGGCCCAGGCCGGTGACGAGATCGTTGCTTCCAGCCATCTTTACGGCGGCAGTTACACCCAGTTCAATGACATCCTGCCGCAATTGGGGATCAAAGTGGTGTTTGTCGACCCGGCCGATCCGCACAATTTTGCCGAAGCCATCACCGACAAGACCAAAGCCGTGTTTACCGAGGTGATTGGCAATCCCAAGCTGGATGTGGCTGATATCGAAGCTCTGGCCACCATTGCCCACGACCACGGCCTGCCGCTGATTGTTGACAGCACCTTTGCCACTCCGTATCTGCTGCGGCCGATTGATCATGGCGCGGATATCGTTATTCACTCGCTGACCAAATGGCTCGGCGGCCATGGTGCCGGCATTGGTGGTATTGTTGTTGATGCCGGTCGCTTTGATTGGACGACGGGCAAGCATCCGTTGCTCAGTGAGCCTGATCCCAGTTACCATGGGATTCGTTATGCGACGGACCTGGGAGAACTCAATCCGCTGGCCTATATTCTGCGCATGAGACTGGTGCCACTGCGCAACCTTGGTGCCTGCATTTCGCCGGATAATTCGTGGTTTTTCCTGCAGGGCATTGAGACCTTGCCACTGCGCATGGAGCGACACAGCGAAAATGCGCTGAAAGTGGCGCGTTTTCTCAGAGACCATCCGCAGGTGGATTGGGTGAGCTATCCCGGTCTGGAAAATGATCCGTCTTACGCCAAGGCGCAGAAATATCTGAAAAAAGGCTGTGGTGCGATGGTTGTCTTTGGTATTAAAGGGGGAGAAGCGGCGGGGTGTCGTTTTATCGAACAGCTGCACCTGTTTTCTCACCTGGCCAATGTTGGCGATGCGCGCAGTCTGGCCATTCATCCCACGTCAACCACCCATGCCCAGTTGACCACCGAGCAGCAGGCGGCTGGTGGTATTACGCCGGAGCTGATTCGTCTGTCGATCGGTGTGGAGCATATCGAAGATATTCTGGCTGATCTGGAGCAGGCTCTGACGACTACAGCTTGACGTACAAATAACCCCTCGGCCGCCCGCAGTGACTCACTGAATTGCGGGCGGCTTTTTCTCTTGAAACGTATTATGGCGATTTCCCGTTATTGCTCAAAACTGGTTCTGCCCCATGCCCAGCCACCTTACCCTGATCTGGTGGCGTTTCTGGCCGGATATTTCCCTCATGTTACGTACGAGCAATGGGCCAGACGGGTGGACGACGGCAAGGTGCTTGACGCCGATCAACAGCCGCTGGGGCGTGATGGCTATCGCCCCCAACAGGTGATTTATTATTACCGTGAGGTGGAGGAGCAGCCGCTGATTCCGTTTGCCGAAACCATCCTGTATCAGGATGATGCGTTGCTGGTAGCGTGCAAACCGCATTTTTTGCCGGTGCACCCCGGAGGCCGCTATGTCACGGAAAACCTCGTCTATCGCCTGCGGCTGGCGACGGGAAACGATCAGTTGGCACCGGTGCATCGCATTGATCGTTTTACCGCCGGGTTGGTGTTATTTGCTCAGCGCTCCGAAGATCGCGCGCGTTACAATGCCCTGTTCAGCCAGGGAAACATAAAAAAACGCTACGATGCCGTGGCGCATTGCCCTGAGGAACCGCAGCAGCGTCATTGGCAGGTGGCAAATCGCATTGAGCAGGGCGATCCCTGGTTCCGTTGGCAGGTGGTTGCCGGTGACGTGAATGCCCGATCATCCATTGAACTGCTCGACTTGCGCCAGGGCTATGGGTTGTTTTCTCTGCAACCGATCACTGGAAAAACCCACCAGTTACGCCTGCATATGAGTGGGCTGGGGTTTGGCCTGGTCAATGATCGCTACTATCCGAACCTGTTACCGGAACAGCCCGATGATTTTTCAACACCGTTGCAACTGTTGGCTAAAGAGGTCATTTTTACTGACCCGGTGACCGGGAAGCATCATCATTTTGAATCACCACGGACGTTAGCGTGGGCGTTTTGATGCCATTGGCGAAACCATGATTTCTAACAGGCGGTTGAAAAACAGCCTGTGGAGCCCATGGACGGATGGCTAAAATCTAGTGCTCTGACAACACTAAATTTTCGGGTCTGGCTTCGCCTCGTACCATTCTCACTGCGTTGCAAAATCTTGAAGTGGAGTGGCCACTTCGGCGATTTCGCGCCTTGTGAGAACGGCACGATGCTGTGCCATACACTCGAATTTTTAGCATTGACAGAGCACTAGGACAGGTTTTCAAGCCCTTGATCTTGTAAGCAAGACGGAAATCGCATTTTCGGTTTGCGTCATTGAAAAGGCCCCGGATGGGACTTTTTCAACATCCTGCCAAGATCAAAGGTTGTGAAGTGGCCCTGGCGAGATAAAATGATCTATATGAATTATTTACTGCTGAGCGATCGATCCTGGTCGAAGGAGGGGGTATGAAATTTTATGCCATTGTTTTGGCTGTTTGTGTGGTCTCTTTATCTGGATGCAGCGTTTTAACACAAGGTGGGGGAAAAGCCCCTCTTGAAGAGTGTCACCATCATGGGGATTCGCCGGCTGTTGCGCCGGCTTAGCGTGAGGCTCAAATCCCTTTCTCGGAAGTTTTGTTTCGATTGACCTGTTTGCGCGGTTTGCTCACTATAGGATGTGCGCTTCCACGCTCACGGGTCGGACCACTTTTGTGTCACAACGGTGGCGTACAATCGATTTCTATCAGCGCTCCCTGTCTGGTTTTCTCGCCTAAAAATATCTTACGGGCATCGCCGATAAACTGGCGACAATCCTCACGCAATTGCGAATAATGTTTCTCCAGTTCACCGTAGCCCTCTGCGAGTGGATTGTCATGGCGGATTCTTCCGGCGGTATGAATCAGAGCGCGTTGCATCACTGTTTTATCCCGGTAACTGGTGAGCCAGTCTTTTTCCACCATGCGTGGCAAGAGGGGCAGAAAGGTTTTCGGCAGGATATTCTGATGGTGTTGCAACGTGTGATAGAGGGATTGAGAGAAGTGCTCAAGAGGGTCTGGATGGTAATCGTTCCAGTCCCGTGCGGTAAAATGATCGTAAAACAGGTCGATCATGATGCCGCGATAACGGCCAAAGCGGTCATCGAGACGGTGCTGACTGCGACAGAAGGCTGGATGATCGTGGGCGAAGCGGTCAAGCTGACGATGTTGCTGCAAGCCGTGTAACAGCCTGTCGGGAAAACGTCCTTGCGTCAGACGGCCTTTAACAAAGTCGCCCAGCAGGTTGCCCGCCCGGACCAATGGGTCATCGTCACTGAGCAGGGCGTGCAGCAGGTAATTCACAGCGTGGTTTTGGCTTCGTCACCTGTGGTTTCTTCTTCAGGTAACAGGGCCAGTTGCTGTTTGGCCTGGGTCAACTGTTGCATCAATTCGACGGTCAACTGATCAAATTCAGCCCGGTTGGCCTTGGAGATCGGCTTGGCCGGTTCCGACTTGATTTTGAGAGGGTTGATCGGTTTGCCGTGATGAAAGACCCGGAAGTCGAGATGCGGACCGGTGGCAATTCCGGTACTGCCGACGTAGCCGATCACTTCGCCCTGTTTGACCCGTTTGCCTTTTTTCATGCCGCGAGCGAAACGCACCATATGGATATAGGTGGTCTCGTAGTCGTTGGGATGGCGCAGACGAATCTTGTTGCCGTTGTTGCGATCATAGCTCTTTTGGGTGATGGTGCCGTCGGCCACAGCCTTAATCGGCGTGCCGGTTGGCGCGGCATAGTCGATGGCCAAGTGGGGCTTCCATTTGTTGAGCACTGGGTGAAAGCGTCGTCTCGTGTAACCCGAAGAGATGCGGGTATAAGATAATGGTGCCTTGAGAAACGCTTTGCGCAGGCTTTTGCCATCCTGATTGTAGTAGCCGCTATCGGTGCCATGCGTGTAATGGAACGCATAGAAACTCTTGCCCTGATTGTTGAATTCTGCGGCAAGAATATCGCCATAGCCTGCCAGATTGCCATCACGATAGCGTTTTTCCACCAGGGCGGTAAAATAATCGCCTTCACGGATATCGCGGATAAAGTCAATATCCCAGGCAAAGATATTCATCAGCTCTGCGGCCAACTCTGAAGATTCTCCGAGTTGAGCGACTGTTCCGAACAGACTCGAGGTGATCACACCGCCCACTTGTTCGACATCAACCACATAGGGAATGGGCTGTCGCTCAATAAAGAATTCACCATCTTCCTGACGGATGATCAGTTGATCATCACGATTGATGTCGTAATAGAAGCTGACAAAGCTCTCGTTTTCCACCTCAATCTGGTAAGGGTGACCGGCGCACAGTTGGCTGAGAGGAAACACGTTTTCACTCTGGCGGGCGATGACGAGTATCTCCTGCGGCGAAAAATAGTGGCCGAGAATAGCAGTGATCGTGTCACCGGGTTGTACCGATTGGCAGATGGTCTCCCGTTGGATCTGAATAACGTGCTCAGGTGCCGGTTCATGAAAGGCTGCCGGAGCGGGAAGGGTACTGTCAGTGGCGGTGGTGGGAGCGGAAGGACTCGTGAGTTTCGATAAGATATAAACGACCAAGACAGCACTTGCCAGAACCAGAAGCAACGTCGTATTCTGCTTGCGCTGGCGGCGGGAGGTTGCCATGGATCGGAACGACCTGCGGTTATGACGCGACATGGGTATAAGTATCCGTCCTGTTGATCTGTGTAAGTGGTTGTGATCAATGAATCGGCTAAAGATAGCAGTTTTGGTTTACGGGTGTCCAGAAGTTGTCCATGAGGATCGTCCCATGTGGAAATGGCTTGTGGGTGAGGGGGCTGGTTAATGGAGTTTATGGCTCTGCTCTGGTTGAGAGCAGGTTAGGGAAAGAGTGGATATGATCAATCGACAGCGTATCAGTGATGAGTTTTTTCGTCTGGCTTCTATCTGCAGTCCGTCGTTCCACGAAGCGGAAATTGCGGATTATCTGGCTCAGCGCTTTCGCGAATTGGGCGCCGAGGTGGAGATGGATGAAACGGCTGGCGCCATTGGCGGTGAGGCGGGTAATCTGATTGTCCGTTTTGCTGCGCATCAGTCGTCGGCACCTCCGTTGTTATTGTCTGCGCACATGGATACCGTATCGCCGGCAGACGGGGTGCAGCCGGTGCTTGAAAACGGTGTGTTTCGCAGTGCCGGTGAGACTGTTCTCGGGGCCGACGATAAGTCGGGCATTGCCGAGGTTATTGAAGCAATCTGTGTTCTCAAGGAACAGAATCTGCCCCATCCGCCGCTGGAAGTGGTGATCACGGTGTGTGAAGAGGTTGGCCTGCTTGGCGCCAAGCATCTCGATGTGTCACAGCTCAGCGCACGCTTCGGATTGGTGTTGGATACCTCCGGTGTCGGTACGGTTGCCTACAAAGCGCCCTGTGCCAACAAGCTGCGTTTTCTTATTGAAGGGGTGGAGTCTCATGCCGGTCTCGACCCGGAGCACGGCATTTCAGCTATCCAGGTGGCGGCCAAGGCGATCTCGGCCATGAAACTGGGGCGCATTGACGAGCAGACCACGGCCAATATCGGCATCATCCAGGGCGGTCAGGCGACCAATATCGTACCGCGCCATGTTCAGTTGCTTGGTGAAGCGCGCAGCTTCGATGAGCAGGCGTTGCAACAACAGACCGAGCATATGATCGATTGTCTGCGTCAGGCGGCCGATGCCAGTGTGGTGGAGATCCACGGTGAATCGACCCAAGCGCAGTTGACTACAGAAGTGATGGCCGATTATCCGTTGATGGATGTTCCGACTGATGCACCGGTGTTGCGGCGCCTGTGTGCGGCCGCAGAACGACTCGGCCAACCGCTGGAAGCGGGCAGCTCAGGGGGAGGCAGCGATGCCAACCTGTTCAATCAATACGGTATTCAGACTGTTAATTTGGCCAGTGGCATGCAGAAGGTGCACTCGGTCAATGAGTTTGTCCTCGTCGATGATCTGGTGAGCGTGGCAGATCTGGTCGTGGCGTTTGTCCAAGACATGGCAGAAGTGTGATGAAGCGGTCCTCTCGCCTTGATGCTGTGACGTTTCCACCGATCACCGAGGTGAAAGGGTGGCTGGCTGGTCGTGATTTTCCAGCGGACAAGCCACTGGTCGATCTGTGTCAGGCGATTCCCGATTATCCGCCGCATGATGACCTTGTCGCTCATGTTCAGCAACGTATGGGCACAGCGGAATGTGCTGTCTATTCACCGGATGAGGGCTTACTTGAAACGCGCGAAAGTGTCAGCCGCTGGTATCAGCGTCGCTATGGGCACGGACCGACACCGGCGCAGTTGTGTTTGACCATTGGCGCCAGTCAGGCGTTCTGGCTTGCTCTGCTGTTGCTGTGCGAGGCCGGGGATGAAGTGATTGTTCAACTGCCGGCCTATTTTGATCATCCCATGGGCATGGAAGCGTTGGGGGTCGTGCCGCGCTATGTTCCTTTTGATGCCGAACCTGAAGCGTTTGCAGAGGCCGTCAATGCACGGACCCGGGCAATCCTCATGGTCACGCCGAGCAATCCGACTGGGGCGATTCTCAGTCCGAAAAAAATCGATGCATTGTACGAACTGGCCTGCCGGCACGATATTGCTCTGGTGCTCGATGAAACCTACCATGCCTTTGTGCCGTCGGGACAAGCGCCACATACGTTGTTTTCACGTTCCGATTGGCCGCAGAACCTGATCCATTTTGCCTCGTTCGGCAAAACCTTTGCTCTGACCGGTTATCGTGCCGGGTGTCTGGTGGCTGATGAATCGCTGATTCGTCAGGCTTTAAAGGTGCAGGACAGCATGGTGGTCTGCCAACCACGGGTCACGCAATATGCCGTGGCCTATGGTTGTGACAACCTGGATGACTGGGTGGCCGAGAACAATCATACGATGCAACAACGCCATGATCTGTTCTGTCGGCTGTTTGCGGAGCAGAACGCCTTTGACCTCTGTGCCAGTGGCGCCTTTTTCGCCTGGGTGCGTCATCCCTGGCCGCAGATGTCGGGACGTCAGGCGGCGCGGCGATTGGTGGATCATGCTCATGTCGCCTGCTTGCCGGGTGAGGTGTTTGGTCCAGGACTGGAAGGGTATCTGCGTCTGGCTTTTGGCAATGTCCGCCTTGAACAGATTCCCATGGCTGTCGATCGCTTCAAACAGGTTGATTCTACGTTATAAAACGCTACACTTGGAGGACACCTTTTCCTCTTTTTAAGTGGAGCGCCTGCCTATGCCCCGAGCTTTTATCCTCGCCTGTTGTCTGGTTATGGCTTCGTTGTCCATGGTCTGGGCCGAAGCGGAACCTCTTCCCTTTGCTGCTCCTGAAGAAAACTCAATTCCCGCCGGTCCCGATGGCGATCTGATTCGCCGTGGTCTTTTGATTCTCACCGATACTCCGCGTCAACTTCCCGATCTTGTTCACAGCCGTCTGCGTTGCAGCAATTGTCATCTCAAGGCCGGGACTGTCGCCTATGCCGCACCTTGGGTCGGGGTGACGAGCCGTTATCCCCGCTATAGTCGTCGTTCTGCCGGTGATGTGTCGTTGCCGCAACGGATTCAGGGGTGTTTTCGCCGCAGTCTTAACAGTGAGGCTCCGGCAGTGGACAGCGAACCGATGCAGGCGATTGTTGCCTATATGACCTGGCTGTCTGAAGGGATATCAGAGGGGTATCGACTCGAAGGGTGGGGCTTGCCCCGTTTGGCTGAAATGCCGCCCGCAGACCGCCAGCGCGGTGAGCAGTTGTTTGTGCAGCGCTGTGCCGTTTGTCACGGCAAAGAGGGGCAGGGACGCCTTGATGAGACCCCTCAGCGCTATCCTTACGGTTTTCCCCCTTTGTGGGGCAAAGATTCCTTTAACATTGCCGCCGGGATGGCGCGGTTACACAAAGCCGCTGCGTTTATTCAGCGCAATATGCCGTTTTCTTCCGGGGGGATTCTGACCATTCAGCAAGCCTATGATCTTGCTGATTTTGTCATCCATCAGCCGCGGGAGGATTATCCGCCGAAAGTTCATGATTGGCCTGAAGGAGGAAAACCAAGCGATGCCCGTTATTAAAACCATCCTTTGTCTCGTGGTCTCTGGCGTTGTTTTGAGTGGGAATGCGGTGTTCGCTCAAACTGAGTCGGGGTCCTCCTTGCAGGATCAGGCTCGCTTCTATTTTGATGTGATTCCTGATCAGGTGCCGCGCCAGGAGCTGGTGGACCATTTTGAGGAGAAAGTGGCTTTGGGGCAGCGATTATTTTTTGATCCCCGTTTATCGCTGAGCCAGACAGTCAGTTGCCATTCGTGTCATAATCTGTCGCTTGGTGGCGACGATGGTCGGTCGGTGTCCGTGGGGCATGGTTGGCAGACCGGTCCGCGTAATGCGCCGACGGTTTTCAATTCCGTGCTGCAGATTGCCCAGTTCTGGGATGGTCGGGCGCGTGATCTGATCGAGCAGGCCGGGGCACCGATGACCAGCCCGGTGGAGATGGCCAGTACTGATCCCATGATCTGTGATGTCCTGTCGAGCATGCCCGATTATGTGCAATGGTTTAGCCGGGCTTTTCCCGACCGGAACAATCCGATCTGTTTTGCCACCACGCGTCATGCCCTGGCTGCTTTTGTTGCAACGTTGCTGACCCCGGATGCGCCGTTTGATCGCTATCTGCAAGGGCAACTGTCGGCGCTGACCGACGTGCAGAAGACGGGATTGCGCCAATTTATCGCCCTGGGCTGTACGCAGTGTCACATGAGTACCAACCTCGGCGGTAACAGCTATTACCGTTTTGGGGTCAAGCATGAGCCTGAGCAACGTTATCGTCCTGAAAACGATCGTGGTCGCTGCCAGGTCATAACAACAATCCGCGAGGACTATGTGTTCAAAGTGCCGACGTTGCGTAATGTGGCGCTGACCGCCCCTTATTTTCATTCCGGCAGTGCCTGGACCCTTGAGGAGACCGTGGAGGTAATGGCCTGGGTTCAGCTGGATAAGAAATTGACCCGGCAACAGGTTGATTCCCTTGTGGTGTTCATGGACAGCCTGACGGGTACCCGTCCCACAATGACGTTGCCCTCTTTGCCGGCATCCACCCCTAAAACGCCGCATCCTTCGTATTAGCCGACGGTTGAAGAACCCTCGAATGGGGCTTTTTTCAATATCCTGTCAGACATCCGCTGATATAAGAGAATGGCGGTTAACCATTCTTTTGTAAGCGAACGCAGTTACGACCATCATGTTTGGCTTGGTAGAGAGCGGCATCCGCACGAGAGACTACGCGGTCGATTTTTGTTTCAGCCTGCCATTGGCTGACGCCAAAACTGGCGGTGACCGAAATGTTGCCCTCAGCAGTGGGAAACGATAGAGCTTCTATGGCCTGACGGATTTTCTCAGCATGGGTTTGCGCCCCATTGAGGTTTGTCGACGGCAGAAGAATCAGAAACTCCTCTCCACCAAAGCGACTGACCAGATCCGATTCTCGGCAGTGGTTGCGGCAGGTTTGGGCAACCTCCATCAAAACCTGATCACCCACATGATGGCCATAGGTGTCATTGACTTTTTTAAAGTGGTCAATATCCATCATTACTACGGAAAACGGTGTTTCCGCACGTTGATTGCGTTTTATTTCCAGGGCCGCCTGTTCCAGGGCGTAGCGACGGTTGGCAATCCCTGTCAGTGGGTCTGTGGTGGCTTGCTGTTGAAGTTGTTGTTGGATGCGGAATTGTTCCTGTTGTGAACGAACCGTCAGGATCGACAGGGTGAATAAAATGCCTCCAACCGCAAGGCCGAAGCCCCCCATTAAAAGGCTGTGGCGTCGCCAGTCAGCAAAAACATCGTCCTCTTTGACGGAAACGGCAGCAACCATTGACGTGTCACCGACCCGTTCAAGGCTGGCGAATAAACGCTCGCCATTAACCGGTGAAGCGCCGTGGAATATCTTGTTTTTTTTCAGATTACACAGCAATTTAATGCCATCTGGGAAATTTTGGCCGACCACCCACTCATGGCCAGGGATCCGGGTATAGATCGTGCCATCCTCGGAGGAAATGGTCATGATCATATCTTCCGGCAGGTTGAGGTTTTGATAGCGGCGATAAAGATGCTCAATGTCGATAATGGCAACCAGTATGCGCTGCAACTGGCCGGATTGATCCCGGTCCGCTTTACTGAAACCAAAAAACCACTGCTGATTGTGAACTTTTGACTGTTGCGGTTTGCCGATGTAAAACGAGCTGTTTTTGTGGTTAAAGTGGTAGCGCAGGTACTCACGATCCGTGATGTCCGGAGGCGTTCCCGGACCGCTCCAGTTGACGATTTTTCCTGATGGCGCAACGATAAGCAGATCCATCAGGTAGCTGTTGTTGGCTTTGAGTCTCAGCAGAACATCGTTGATTCCGTCCAGATGCGTTTTATCGTTGCTGATCAGCAGGTTGTCGAGGCCGACAAACATCTGCTCGACACCGTAAAACATCCGTTCAATATCCATGGCCAGAAAACGCACCAGACCTGTTGTGTCGGCATCGGCTTCGCGGATGGCGACCTGTCGTGCCGAATAAATATTGCTGCCGATAAACGACAGAGCCAGGATGATACTCAGAAATCCAAAAAAGCAGGTGCGTTTCACAACAGGCCTTTCTAAAAAAAGTCTATATTTACTCATTATACGATATCGCTTCATAAAGCCCAGAGAAAAAAGATCCTATTTTTCAATAACATAAGATCTTGCTCATATGATTCTTTTATTTATATATTGGCATTAATCGTTAAATAAAAGACTTTTTTGGTAATATTTATCTTGACAAGAAGAAGGGGCTTTGTAAAATAAGACGAAATTTATCCTCTTTGCCATGGCGGCAAAAACGACAGCAAGATGCTGTAAATGTTAAAAATTACGCTAGGCTGTTTTTATCCCTCAATCAGTTTCATATCCGTGGAGAAGTCTAATGGTCTCAGTCCGTTCGGTCGTAAATTTTTATGTCGAAGGGTTCCGTTCCATGAAACTGGGTAAGACGCTGTGGAAGATTATTCTTCTTAAACTTCTTGTCTTTCTGACGGTTTTGAACCTGTTTTTCCCCGATTACCTGAATACGAATTTTGAAACAGACCAGCAGCGTGCTGATCATGTTTTTAACCATATCGCAGCGCTCCCTGCCACGGGACGCTAACGCTCAAAGGAGGTTGTCTGTGCTAGAACAACTTGATGTGTCACAATTGAATTGGGCCAGGGCACAATTTGCCCTGACGGCCATGTATCACTGGATCTTTGTCCCTCTGACTCTGGGGCTGTCCTTCCTGCTGGCTTTTTTTGAAACCCTGTATGTTAAAACCGGTAACGAGCAGTGGAAAAATATCACCAAGTTCTGGATGAAGCTGTTCGGTATCAACTTTGCCATCGGTGTTGCCACCGGTATCATCATGGAGTTTGAATTCGGCACCAACTGGTCGAACTACTCCTGGATGGTTGGCGATATCTTCGGTGCGCCTCTGGCTGCTGAAGGTATTTTTGCTTTCTTCCTTGAAACCACATTCTTTGCGGTCATGTTTTTCGGCTGGAATCGGGTTTCTAAAAAATTCCACCTGTTATCAACCTGGCTGGTTGCTATTGGTTCCAACTTGTCGGCCCTATGGATTCTGGTGGCCAATGGTTGGATGCAACATCCTGTCGGCATGGCCTTCAACCCGGATACCGCCCGATTTGAGATGGAAAATTTCTGGGATGTGTTGTTTTCACCGGTATCCATGAGCCACTTTGTGCATACGACAAGTTCCGGTTTCTTGCTGTCGAGCCTGTTTGTTGTCACCGTCTGTAGCTGGTATCTGCTTAAAGGCCGTCATGTGGAAATGGCCAAAAAGAGTCTGGCTGTGGCCTGTACCTTTGGCGTGATTTCCGCCAGCTTTGTTGCTTTTACCGGTGATGAATCAGCCTATGTTGCAGCTCAGGTTCAGCCGATGAAACTGGCCGCCATGGAAGGATTGTGGGACGGTGACGTCAACGCGGATCTGGTGGCTTTGGGTATTGTTAATCCGGCGAAAAAACCGGGTGATGATCAGGATGCGTTCCAGATCGAAATCAAAATTCCTTACCTGTTATCTCTGCTGGCGAACCGCGAACTGGGAAGCTTTGTTCCCGGTGTCAATGATCTGGCGTACGGCAATGCCGAGCATGGTGTCATGGGAACCGATGAGAAAATTGTTCTTGGCAAGCAGGCCATCCATCAACTGGCTCTGTACAAGAAGGCCAAGGACGACGGTAATGATGTTGCTGCTGCTGTCGCTCTGGAGGAGTTCAATAAGAATCAGGAACACCTTGGTTATGGTTATCTCACCAGCGCAGAAGAAGCGGTACCCAATGTTCCTCTGGTCTTCTACAGTTTCCACGTAATGGTGGTTCTTGGCACCCTGTTTCCGCTGTTGTTTGTTGCCATCCTGTTTTTTCTCTACAAAAAGAATCTCACCGAGCAGACATGGTTTTTGCGTCTCGGTGTTCTTTCGGTCTTTCTCGGTTATGTGGCCTCACAGGCTGGCTGGATTGTTGCTGAGGTTGGTCGTCAACCGTGGGCGATTCAGGGCTTGCTGCCCGTGTCTATTGCTCGGACCAACCTGACCACGACCACAGTACAAATGACCTTTTTCATGTTCTTGATCATTTTCACGACCTTGTTGATTGCTGAGGTACGGATTATGACCAGACAGATCCAAAACGGACCGGAGGGAGAATAAAATGGGTAGTCTCGATCTTTCACAATTGCAACAACTGTGGTGGTTGCTGGTAGCCGTCGTCGGTGCATTGTTTGTTTTCCTGATGTTTGTCCAAGGTGGTCAGGGACTGCTTCTGACCATCGCCCGTACCGAAACGGAAAAATCTCTGGTCGTCAACTCTCTTGGCAAGAAGTGGGAGCTGACCTTTACGACGCTGGTATTGTTCGGTGGTGCTTTTTTCGCGGCCTTTCCCCTGTTTTACTCCACCAGCTTCGGTGGTGCATACTGGGTGTGGATGCTGATTCTGTTCACGTTCATCGTTCAAGCCGTTAGTTACGAATACCGCAAAAAACCGGGTAACTTTCTCGGTGCCAAGGTGTATGAGTTGTTCCTGTTTATCAACGGCACGGTTGGTGTTCTGCTGATCGGTGCTGCTGTCGGTACTTTTTTTACCGGCTCCAATTTCAGCCTGAGCGACTATAACTTTGTGACCTGGGAGCATCCGGGACGTGGTATTGAAGCGGCATTCAACTTGTTCAACCTGAGCTTCGGCATCTTTATGGTGTTTCTGGCGCGTGTTCTCGGCGCTCTGTATCTCAATAACAACATTGAACATGACGTGCTGATTGAGCGCACCCGTGATGCGGCATTTAAAAATCTGCTGCTGTTGCTGCCGTTCCTGCTCTATGTGCTGATTCAACTGTTGGTGATGGAAGGGTACGCGGTGGATCCCGCAACCGGGACTGTCTTCATGGAAAAAGGCAAGTATCTGAACAATCTGCTGGCCATGCCGGTCAATGGTCTCGGTTTCCTGTTGGTTGGCCTCGTTCTGGTGGTGTGGGGTGTTGTCGCCACACGTTTCAAAGCCAGCCGCAAAGGGATCTGGTTTGCCGGTTTGGGCACGGTGTTGGTTGTTCTGGCGGTGTTCTCCATTGCCGGATACAACAACACGGCGTTCTATCCTTCCAAGTTTGACCTTCAGAGCAGTCTGACGATTGCCAACGCTTCAAGCAGTCACTATACCCTGACGGCGATGAGCTACATTGCACTGGCGATTCCGTTTGTTCTCGCTTATATCTGGTATGTATGGAGTTTGCTCGACAAGCGTAAGCTGACTGAAGAAGATATTCTGGTTGAAGGTAGCGACGAAAAATATTAAGGAGAAAACCATGACGTTTCTTTTGATTGCCGGATGGTTCGCCGTCGTGATCGGCTCACTGATTGTTTCAGAAATCGTACTTAAAAAACTCAATCTTCTTGATTGATTTCCCCGGGGCGGCGCAGATATTTTGCGCCGCCCTTTTTTTATCTTCCTGTTTATCCTGCTCAGCAAACAACGCCTTGCGCCATTGATTTGTTTGATTTTCATGCTCTCTTATTCATCAAACTCTGTTTGATATTTTTCTGAAATATTTGACACTTTGATTCTGCTCACGTATACAAGACGACCACTATCTGTTTTCTGTATGTGTGATGCCGTGAACATCGAGGCGAAACCCTGTCCAATAAAAAGGTCAAACGATGAATTTAAAACCTGAAATGATTGAGCAACTCGAACGGGTGCTCAGTTCTGTTGAACAACTTCTGCCCAAACCGGTCAAATCGGTGGATTGGGAAACATGCCACGCCGCCAACTGGCGTCGTCACTCGTTTTCCGGTTTTCTGGAGCCGGTCAAGGTGACCGATACGACCCGTCTTGAAGAGTTGCTGGGTGTGGAAGAGCAAAAAGAGATTTTGGTGAATAACACCCGGCAATTTATTGCTGGCTTGCCAGCCAACAATGCGTTGCTGTGGGGGTCGCGTGGTACCGGGAAGTCCTCACTGGTTAAAGCCCTGTTGAATGAATTCGCAGTTGATGGCTTACGTGCCATTCAGGTGGAAAAAGAAGACTTGATTTACCTGTCGGAGATCTTTGCAGCGGTTGAAAATGAGCCGTATCGCTTTATTCTGCTGTGTGATGATCTGACCTTTGAGGTTGGGGAACTCAGTTATAAGATGTTGAAAAGTGCCTTGGACGGTTCCGTTTACTCCGCACCGGAAAATGTGCTGATTTATGTTACCTCCAACCGTCGTCACCTGTTGCCCGAATACGAAGGCGATCATCTCGGCGGCAAATACGTTAAAGGCGAGTTGCAGCAAAGTGAGGCCATGGAAGAAAAGGTCTCTCTTTCGGACCGTTTTGGCTTGTGGATTGCTTTCCACGTTTTCACCCAGGAACGTTATCTGGATGCGGTGCGCTTATGCGTAGAGCGTTTTGGCCGTGAGCGCAACATCGATATTCCATGGAGCAAGACTCTGGAAATGGATGCCATCCAATGGTCACACGATAAAAGCAAGCGCTGTGGACGGACGGCCTATCAGTTTGCCAAAAACTGGGTTGGTCGTACCTTGTTGCAGCAACAGCAGGGCGCACAATAACGCAGCTGGCGTACTCGTCAGCTGCGAATAACGTCACAGCCGCAATCGTTGGATTGCGGCTTTTTTTGTTTATCATTGTTGTCTAACACCGATGAGTTATAAGCTGTGCAGCGTATACTTGAGACTGATGATATGACAAGGGGGGGACGATGTCGGAAATTTATGCACGCAGCTGGTCCCAGCTGCATGACATGTTGTTTGCTGAGTCGTGGGATGATGAGATTGGTCGTTTTCGGTCACGATTGGCCTTTCGTGGTTTATCCGATGAAAATTATGAGCTGGCCACCACGTTGATGCGACTCGGTGGCGATTACAGCCTTCTTGAGCGACATCTGCTGCGCAATTTCAAAAAATACGCCCACCGCAGTATGGTAGAGAGGGATTCAGTCTGGCACTGGCTGGCATTGGCCCAGCATCATGGCTTACCAACCCGACTGATGGATTGGACCTATTCACCGTACATCGCCCTGCATTTTGCCACGGCTAATTTGGAACGGTTTGATTCCAACGGTGTGATCTGGTCGGTCAACTATCTGCTGGCTCACCAGAAGTTACCGGAGCGTTTTCGTCTCAAGCTGGAGGAAGAAGGGGCGAATGTGTTCACCATGGAGATGCTCAGCCAGTGTGTTGGTTGCCTCAATGAACTTCCCAAAATAGGAGAAGGTGATTACCTGATTTTTGTCGAGCCGCCGTCCATTGATGACCGGATTATCAATCAGTACAGCATGTTTACTGTGATGCCGGACTCCACCATGTTGGTCAACGATTGGTTGAACCGGCATCCGGAGCTCTGGCAGAAGATTATCATTCCAGCGGAGCTGAAGTGGGAGATACGCGATAAGCTTGATCAGGCCAATATTACCGAGCGGGTGCTGTTTCCCGGTCTTGATGGTCTAAGCCATTGGCTCAAGCGGCATTACAGTCCGAAGAGTGAATATGGGAGGTAGGTGAGTACGCGTTCCGAAAGAATGTTCATAAGGGACTGTTGGTTTTTTATATTTCAATCGTACGTCATGCTCTCACAATGCTTGGTACGCACGTGACGTGGGCTTCCGTGCCCACACGTCGAGTCCCTTTTGCGTCGTCAAAAGAGACGGAAAAACGACTCCCGGGCTTCGCGCTCTTCGAGTCCCCTCTCTTCAATCGCTTACGCCGTGATATCGGCAAAAACTCGCTGGCGCTCAAACAGTTTGCCGAAAACCATCACGACGACGCTCCTTGCGTTCGGCGCTGCAGTACGGGAGGGCTGAAGTGCAAAAAAACAAGCCTAGGCAGGGTGGGCACTGCCCACCCGTTTAATAGGTGCCACGGAAGAAATAGAGTGAGCGTAAGACGGTTATCAACGTTTTACGCCTGTGCTGATGTGGCGCGCGATTCGCCGAGCTGACAGACGGTTGAAAACCGTCTGTGGAGCCCATGGCCGGGCGACCACCATCTTTGATGGTGTAAGCAAGACGGAAATCGCATTTTCGACTTGCGTTATTGGGAAACACAGGACGTGTTTATCCAATATTCTCCTTGTTGAGGCGAGCCGAATCTGTAAAGCAAAACGGAAATAGCCTCATTATCGGTTGATTCAGGTTCAGGAGAAGTTCAGCTGGCTTTTGCATACTTTTGAGCGGCTAGTCAAAAGGATGTCGGCTGCCGGGACGAGATCCGGCGCCCTTGACCTTGCTCTTTAAAAGAGAAGAAGCCGTTACTCTTTGCTGCTCTCCTGATACAGATGCACATCCCGCTGCGGATAGGGAATGCTGATCCCTTCTTCGTCAAAACGGATCTTGACGGTTTCCATCAGGTGAAAATAGAGATCCCAGTAATCCTTAGTGGCGGCCCAGGGTCGCACAACAAAATTGACACTGCTGTCACCTAACTCCGACACGGCAATGACCGGAGCTGGATTTTTGAGAATTCGTTCGTCAGACGCCAGAATCTCCTGAAGGATTGTCTTGGCTTTGCGCAAATCATCGTCATAGCCAATGCCAAAGACCATATCGATACGGCGTGTCTGATTGGCGGAATAGTTGATGATGTTGCTGCCCATCAGGTTGGCATTGGGAATGATCACCAGTTTATTGTCCGGGGTGCGCAACTCGGTAGTGAAGATTTGGATCTGCTCGACCAGCCCGGCGACACCAGCGCCTTCGATATAGTCGCCATTTTTAAACGGGCGGAAAATGATCATCAGCACACCGGCGGCAAAGTTGGACAGCGACCCCTGTAATGCTAAGCCGATGGCCAGACCGGCGGCACCGAGGATGGCAACGAATGAAGTGGTCTGAATACCCAGTTGGTTGAGCGCGGCAATGAGGACAAAGGCCAGCACGCCCATGTAGGTGAGGCTGCCGACAAAGGAGACCAGCAGGTCATCCACTTTGCTGCGTTTGAGAATCCGACGTACCGCATTGCGGATGATGCGGGCAAAAACGCGGCCAAGGATAAAGATGACGACGGCGGCGATCACCCTGGGTCCGTACTGAAACAGCAAATCAAGAATGCGCGGTCCCAAGTGTTCCATATCGAGTAATTGAGAAAAATCCATGCTTCCCTCCGTTGATCAAAACAGTCCGTTTGTCCATCATTATTTATCATAAAAAACTCTTAAGAACACCTCTAATTATTGCGGGAAATTGGAAGAGGGCCGCTTTTAAGGCCGTCAACGATTCCGACCCATTAGAAGCGTGTTCTGCCCGTTGGACCGTCATGAAAAATCGTTGATCGCGATCAGATGATTGTGCAGCCATTTTTGTTATGGCTGGCACGCTTCTCTTGACACATTTGTGTTAGGATAACCCGCGAAAACAACGACACCGAACCCAGAGGTGATATGGAAGAGAAAAGTACCGCAAAAAACAGCCATCCCTTTCATGGCTTGACCCCCGATAGTGTGATGGATGCTGTGGAATCGCTAGGTTTTGTCTGTGACTGCCGGGTATTTGCGCTTAACAGTTATGAGAATCGTGTCTATCAGGTTGGTATTGAGGATCATGAGCCACTGGTGGTGAAGTTTTATCGGCCACAACGCTGGAGCGATGAGCAAATTCTTGAAGAGCATCAGTTCTGCTTCGAGTTGGTCGAACAGGAGCTGCCTGTTGTTGCTCCGTGGCGCAATGACGATGGCCAGAGTCTGTTTTCTTTCGGAGGAAACCGTCTGGCGGTGTTTGAGCGGCGTGGCGGTCATGCGCCGGAATTCGACAATCTGGACAACCTGCGCGTGCTCGGTCGCATGCTGGGCCGCATGCACGCGGTTGGTTCGCGATGTGCTTTTGACCATCGTCCCACCCTAGATTGTCACACCTTTGGTTCCAGCCGGGTGGCGCTGATCAGTGAGCACTTTATGCCGGTGGAATATCAGGCCACCTATGATGCGGTGACGCGGGACCTTCTGCAGGGTGTCGATGCCATCTTTGATCGTCTTGAAGGTGCGTTAACACCAATCCGGGCGCATGGCGATTGTCATGCCGGTAATATTTTGTGGCGTGATGGACGCCCCAACTTTGTTGATTTTGATGATGCGCGTATGGCACCGGCCATTCAGGATTTGTGGATGATGCTCAGTGGCGACCAAACCCGTCAGTATCAACAGTTGCAGGCATTGATGGAAGGATATGAGTTGTTTCAACCGTTTCCCGTAGCCCAGCTTCCGGCCATTGAGGCATTACGCAGTCTGCGCATGATTCATTACGCCTCGTGGCTGGCGGAGCGTTGGGATGATCCGACCTTTCCCGTGCATTTCCCCTGGTTTAATACCATGCACTATTGGGGAGAACATGTTTTGCAACTCAGAGAACAACTGGCGGCCCTGAATGAGCCGCCATTGTCTGTGCTTTACTAGTACTTGAACACAGTCAATTTTGTCATCGGAGTGCCCCCCTGTCGGAGCGAATTTATTCGCGAATTATTCTGGTCATTGATCCTTATCGTGAGGGGAATTCGCGGCTGAAGCCGCTCCGAGAAGAGATAATTTCAATGATGCTGACGTACTAGGGGGATGTTGAAAAATTCCCATCCCTAGGCTCCAGCAGGCTGTTTTTCAACAGCCTGCTGGAGCGTCCCGTGGAACGGATTTGTGGATGGATCCGTTGCTTTTATTTACCAGGGAAAGCGAAGAACAACACGCGGGATCGGAGGTGCCGGAAGTACGATGGTTGTCCGCTGGTCACGATAGCCCCTTTTATAACTGTTGCAGGTTTGTTGACGGTGATGACGGTATTCGGCCAGATGATGACGGCGGTGGTGCTTATTCTGGCGGCTGACTTTAACCGCATGTTTGCCGGGGTGGCGCTGGTGTTTCTGATAACGTTGGTCATGGCCGCGATCGTATCGGGCATAATCACGGTGGTGTGAATCATACGTTTGAACAACATGTGGGCGGTTGCGAGAGTCCTCGTCACGATGCTGTTTGGCAAAACTGGTTGACGCCATTACAGTGAAGGTCAGGGCTAAGGTCATGAGTACGAAAACGATGCGTCGCATAAGTTCCTCCTTTTTGTCGGGTACGAGTGAGTGATCTGATTGCATTGCGTTGTGTTGCGCTTTTGAGTCAAGCCTAGCCCCGGCAAAACAGATTTGCATTCGACATCGCGGCAAATCCGGGTCGATGTCGGGTCGAATTCCTATGATTTCATTTGGTTATGTTTGGCTGGTTCCCAGGTTGATTTTGATAAAAACGTTGTTGGGCAGGAAAGAATTCTATGAAAATCGACGAATGTTATCTCAATTTTAAAGCCGTTCGCTCGCAAGGCGCGGGGGGACAGCATGTCAATAAAACATCGACGGCGATCATGTTGAGTGTTGATCTGAAGGATTGTGGTCTGCCGCCGGCGGTGGTGGAACGGCTGCTGGCTCGGCGCGACCGACGCATCGATCAGGATGGTGTATTGACCATCAAGGCGCAGAACTCACGCAGCCAGGAGCGCAATCGCCAGGAGGCGTTGCAGCGTTTGGAGGAGTTGCTTGAGGAGGCGAGTCGGACGGTGAAGAAACGGCGGCCGACCAAGCCCAGTGCTTCGGCCCGGCGTAAGCGGGTTGACAGTAAAAAGCATCGCAGCAGTATTAAGCAGTTGCGGGGGAAGGTTGATCCTTCCTGACGGATCTACTTCTCGCTACCGCTCAAACAGGTTGCCGACGAGCCGAATCCGTGACGCATAACGGAAACAGACGCATTGTCGGTGAATCCAGGTTTAGGAGGTGTTCAAGCTGGTTTTTGCATCCTTTTGAGCGGCCAGTCAAAAGGATGTCGGCTGCCGGGACGAGACCCGGCGACCTTGACTTTGATCTTGAGCTTCAGTGGTTTGCAACTTGAAACGAATCGCACCGGCGAACCTCATCCGTTCGCGATGTTGGTACCCACGTGACGCGGGCTTCCGCGCCCGCACGTCGGGGCACTTTTGCGTCGACAAAAGTACCACAAAATCGACTCCCGTCATTGCGCCCTTCGGGTTCCCTCTCTGCGTTCACTAACACCGCGATGTCGGCAAAACTCGCTGACGCTCAAACAGGTTGCCGACGACCATCGCGGTGATCGTTCTCTTCGTTCGGCGCTACTGAACGGGAGGGCTTGGTTGCTCAATAACACACGACTGCAGGGCGGGCACCGTCCCGCCCGTTTGATTGGTGCCACACCAGAGTGTGAATCACTGAGAGGTATGGCACCAGGCGGGAAAGGATGGGAAAGAGTGCTGATGGGTGGGAAATGCCGCTGTGGTGCGGGTTTACTGTTTATTAAATATTTTTTGTCGGTGCCAAAGATGCGTTAAATATTTTCGGCATTTTGCTTTAAGATTTAACGATTAGTTTGGCACCAGTTTGTATGCTAAATCCACCAACCTGAATTATATTTATTCCCGCACTCAGTACACTCTGGCTTTCCAGGGAAAACCGCTAGAAAAAACCAGACTGGGAGCCACAGCCCACAACTGATAACGGTCAAGAGCAAATGTAAGATATGGTTTGGAGAGTTCTCTATGTGGAGAGTTTTTCTGCCACACTCTTTACATTTCAACATGCGTTGCTTAGTCGCCATCGGGAATACCTAGAATTTTGATTTATACAACTCGAAATGATTTATTGTCGCTGCCACAGACTGTGCATTGAGGGTTTTTGCTACTTAGAGAAATAATTATCCAGGCGATAGCCCAAAGCCCACCAGTAACAACAGTGAGAAGTAAGTGGAGTATATGATTAGGTGTTTGCTGGATATGTAATGTTTTCTTTCCGCAGGTTTTACATTTCTGCATTTTCTGTTTAGTTGCCATTTAAGCCCTCCCGGATTGTCATTGAAATGACGGAATGATAGGCCTGTCATGAAAAGCGTTCAATAGTTTTAATATTTTAGTACGCTTTTTGTCCGAACCACACCACTTTGCCGACGAACTCAAGCATTCCGACTTGATCGGCTTTTGCAACGATGGACGGATATGTATCATTGTCGCTCTTGACGGTAATTGATTTGTCCAGCGGATGTACAATAACCCTCTTTGCTATCAATTCACCACTTAACCGTATAACATAAATGCCTGTAGATACTTCTTTTTCTCTTGTGTCTACCAAAAGCAAAGACCCGTCTTTTATGGTCGGTTCCATGCTGTCACCTTTGGCTGTTATTAATGCCAAGTGTGCAGCTTGTAAACCAAGGCTCCTGATCCAGTCCTTCTTAAACGCCAAATGATCGACGACTTGCTCGCTATTGACACATGATCCGTGACCAGCTGACGCCTGGACATTGTAACGAGGCACCAGCACAAAGTCGTCAGAGATTGCGTTCTCGCCGCATTTCGGACACTTTGCTTTATCTGCGTAGCTTTCCTGGTCCTCTGCTGTTATTCCGTTGCCGTCGGCAAGCTTTCTCATGGGGCCTTCACCTGTAGCGAGCCACGGGAAGCATACGTCTGCCTCGTGCGCCATTTTTTCAAGGGTGTCCAGGGTTGGGAATCCGTCGCCCTTCAAATATCTACGCACTGTCCCTTCAGAAATTCCGCATCTCTCTGCAAAAGATCGGTTTGAAATCCCCTTTAATGCCTCTAAAAGTCTCTCCGGAAACGCGTCGGTTTGTCTATCCATGAATCTGACCTGGAATCTGACCTGTGGTTTTTGCAGTCAGATTCTCCTAAGTAGTTGATGATGCGTTATAAATCGACGTGATGCGCAGAAAACCGACAGTCGGACAATCTGACGCGTAATTTTTGTGTTGACGTGCGTAATAATTTGTGCAAATCTGACCCCACAAAACAAAACAAGTTTAGGCGATAAATCAAAAAAAGAGAGGTCGGTTATGAATGCCAATCTAATTGTCAAACACACCACGGACCGTCACAACAAACCGCTGGCCATTGTACACAATTTCCCCGGTGGCGATGCCGAAATGTACCCCGCTGATATGCGCCTGATGGCGGCGGCGCTACAGGCCGCCGCCGACCACTGCGACGACGGTAGTCACGCTGGACAAAACGTGAGCTATCCCCTTGCCGATTTTGATGAGCCTCCAGTCGTCGTTGATAACCGTGGCAACCTTCTTTATGAGGTAAAGGTCACGAACGTTGGTTCCGCCGCATACACCATCCATGGAAATTTGAGTCACGCGTCGGCGCTGGACCTGCTCCAACATTTCGGAGTTCTGACGCGCTGGACACATATTCCGCCACTGACGTGGGGGCAGGAACTGCTCAGTAACTGCCGTAATTTTGTACTTACTGTCGATCGTATCGCCGCTCCTCACGGCCTCCCCGTCCCAAAAAGCTGCACTTCACAACAGCCTCCTTTAAGTGGAGACGCCCATGGAGACTCCAATGAAACTGAATAAAGTCCGCGCCCTGATGGTGGACAGGGACATTAAGCAGGCCGACATTGCTGACGAGTTAAAACTTTCCCGCTCACATGTGTCAGGCGTCATCTCTGGCCGGTGGCGTAGCAGACGCGTTGTCGAATGTATCGCCCGTCATCTCGATATGCCGGTTGAGAGACTGTTTCCTGACTACGCGGCATAACGTAGCAACATTACGTGTATTTCACGTCATGACGTGTGCCAATACTACCAACCATGTTTAGGTGAAGCAATGCCAAAAAAATCTAAAAAAATTGGCAAAGGTGACAACACCCAGATGAGCTTGTTCGATATGCTGTCGCAGCAACGCGACGAGCGTGTCGACAATGCTCCAGGTCGGCTGAACGTCACGGAACGACTGTTGGACGCAATTAGAAAGGCGATCAAACAGGCCCCGAAGAGTCGCGAAAGCATCGCAGACGAAATGAGCGCGTTGGTCTATCCGATAGAAGTTACCGCCAATATGATTAGCGGCTGGGTAGCCGACAGCCACCCGCACCGCTTCCCTGCTGAGTTTTTGCCAGCACTGTGTCACGTCACTGGAACAACGGAACCACTCCAGATTCTGGCGGATGCCGCAGGCATGTTTGCCCTGCAAGCACCAGACGCACTGCGGGCAGAGATTCAGCAATATGCCGAAGCCGAAAGTCAAGCGCGGGCCGAGAAGGCCAAGCGCAAGACCCTGCTGTCCATGCTGGAAGGCGGTGAACTATGAAAGACTGGTTTACCGCCAAAGAACTGGCCGACCGGGCCATTGACAGCCTGCCTAAAACAGAAAGCGGCATGAAGCGCCGCGCTGATCGAGACGGCTGGGATAGCCGCAAACGGTCAGGGAGTAAGGCGCTTGAATATCACATCAGCAGCCTTCCGGATGCCGTGCAAAGCGCACTGCTCGACCACGCCATCGCCACACTTCCAGAAACCAGCTGCGCATTGCCGCAGGCCAACGACAACCTGCCTGCCGAATACGCCGATCTGCCAGCTCCGGCACAGCTTGCAGGCTGGCAGCGCAGCACCATGGACGCACGCTACGCCATCCTCAACCTGGTTAACACCATCGCTGAGAGGCGCGGCCTCAATAAAGCCATCGACCATGTGCTCGCCCAGGCGAAAAACGACCTGCTGCCAGAGCATATCCAAGCACTGATCCCCGTCGCCAACGCACGCAGCGCCAACGGCGAAGGTAAAAACACCCTGTCACGCCGCACGATATACCGCTGGCGTGACCTCGCCGCGATCGGCGGCACCGCTCTAGCACCAAAACCGGCCAGAAAGAAAGAGATCCAGCCCTGGGCGAAATACTTTTTGAAATGTTACCAGCGCCCGCAAAAGCCCAGCGTGCAAGATGCACTCGACGAAATGAAGCTGGCCCTTCCTGAAGGCGTCGCCATGCCCAGCCAATCACAGTGCTATCGCCTGCTCAACAAGATGAGCGCTGTTGATCGCAACAAAGGCCGCATGAGCGCCAAAGAGCTGAAATCAATCAAGCCATTCCGCCGCCGAGACACATCAGAACTGCTGCCTCTCGATGTCTGCCAGTGCGATGGCCACAGCTTTAAAGCAAAAGTCGCCCACCCGGTCCATGGTCGCCCATTCAAGCCGGAATGCTGCGCCGTCATTGACGCCGCCACCCGCATGGTTATCGGCTGGTCAAGCGGCCTTGCCGAATCCGCTGAAACAGTCGCCGATGCCCTGCGCCACGCCATTAGTACCAGCGAGTCAAAGCCCTGTGGTGGGATTATGGCCATTACTTATGCCGACCCAGGCTCCGGCAATCTGGCCACCGTCAACGCCCATCCGGCCTTCGGTCGCTATGCTCGCCTCGGTATCACATTCAAGACCGGGATCACAGGAAACAGCCAGGCACGCGGCCTTGTCGAACGCTTACAAAAGTCCTTGTGGATTCGCGCAGCGAAGCAGCTCCCAACCTACATGGGACGCGATATGGACAGCAGTATCGCCCACAAAATAGACCTGCAGCTCAAGAAAGAGATCAAAAACCCAGGGGCAAGCGGCATCCTTCCAAGCTGGCCACAGTTCAGAGACCTGTGCGCAGCCGCTGTCGAACACTACAACAATACCCCCCATAGCAGCCTGCCGAAGATTACAGACGCCGGAGGAAACCGACGCTACATGACTCCGCAGGAATGCTGGAATCTCCATGTCGCGCAAGGATGGAAACCGGAAACCGTCGACAACGACGAACTTGCCGACCTATTCCGGCCACGCACAGAAGTGAAATGCAACCGGGGAGAAGTGCGCATGTTCGGCAATATCTACTTTAGCCGCGACCTGATGGACTACCACCAAGAGACCGTCATCCTCGAATACGAGCCACAAGACGGCAGCTTCGTCATGGTCCGCGATATGGAAGAACGCCTCATCTGCCGGGCAGAATTTGAAGCCAACAAAAGCAGCATGTTCCCGATGGACGCCGTTACGGCAGCCCGTGAAGCCCGCGCCAAAGGCCGTGAAAAACGCCTGCTGCAAAAACTCGAAGAAGTACGCCTGGAGCGCAACGGCGTCATCGAACTCGAACCCAGCCGCGAACAAGTCGCCATCGCACAAAAAGCCCTCGAAACACGCAAAACAAAAACGCGCATCCCAGACAGCGACCGTGATCGCTACCGCCTCTGGTGTCAACTAGATGAGCAACTCGCAACGGGAGGCGAGATTGAAGAACACCTGCAGAAATTTTATCGGAGTTTTCAGAACACATCGATCTGGAAGTCATTCAGAAAGGTTGAGTCAACACTGGCCATCAACCAATAAGAAAAAGCCACGCGGCAACGTGGCTTTAACCGGCCATTAAATGGCCTTGTAAATCAGGAGGAAACAGTATGACAGACAACAACGAAACAAACAACAACACCGTTGCACCACTCGCAAACGTCGCCCTCTGCCTCAGCACACTCGAACGCGCTGTAGACCGTTCGCTCCACCTTCCTGGGATGGTCTGCATGTACGGCCCGGCAGGCTACGGAAAATCAACCGCCGCATCCTTTGCAGCCAACGAACTCGACGCTTACTACGTTGAGTGTAAAAGCACCTGGACAAAAAAAGCCGTACTCAAAGCCATCCTCAAAGAAATGGGCAGACCGGAATCAGGACCAGTATATGAGCTGACTGACCGCATTTGTGAGCAATTGGTCCTGTCAAACAGACCACTCATTGTCGACCAGCTCGACCACCTGGTTAAAAGAAAAGACATTGAGTGTATCCGCGACCTCCACGATGGCAGCGGTGCAGCAATACTGCTCATCGGAGAAGAGAATTTACCCTCAGACCTAGAACGTTGGGAGTGTTTCCACTCCCGCGTTATCGAATGGATACCAGCACAACCAGCCGATATTAACGATTGTCGGCACCTGGCAAATCTCTACTGCAAAGACGTCACAATCGCCGACGATTTGCTGAAAAAAGTCTGCAAATCAGCCAAGGGAAGTATCCGCCGGATTTGTGGCAACATTGAGCAAATCCGCACTGAAGCAAAGAACATCGGATACGACGAAATCACCCTTGAAGATTGGGGTGATAAGCCTCTGTATACCGGCAAAGCACCGGCACGGAGGCGCGAAAATGCCTAGCACTCCAATCAATCAGCGCCATAAAAAAGCCAGCCGTTCCGCCGTGTGGAAGGTCGTTCGCGAGCTACGTGAAGACTTCACCATTGCCGATATTTTTGCAAAAACAAAGCTGTCAAAAGACGGTATCCGCGACTACCTCAACGGACTCGAAAAAGCCGGGTACCTCAAAGGTACACCCGGTCAAGCAATCGGCAGCGCCAAGCACTACACCCTCATCAAAGATGTCGGATTCGATGCCCCCCGCGTCAAACGTGATGGGTCACCATGCAAACGTGGTGCAGGCAATGACCAAATGTGGCGCACCATGCGCATTCTCAAAACATTTACCTGCGCCGGGCTGGCCATCAACGCCAGCACCACAAAACACCAGGTCAAAGAATCCACCGCAGTTGACTACTGCGGCGATCTGCTCAAAGCAGGCTACCTGCGCGTCGTCAGCGGTCACGGCCCTGTCGCCGTCACCTATCGCCTGATCCGCAACACCGGGCCAAAGCCGCCCATCGTGCAGCGCATCAAACAAGTCTACGACCAGAATCAGCAAAAAGTCGTCTGGCACGAGGAGGCCGCCCATGAGTAACGATGATCGCATCCAACTACTGCGCGATGCCGTGGCCCAAAGCAGCCAGGGCAAAGTCGCCAAAGCACTCGGCGTCAGCACTGCCGCCGTCAGCCAGATCCTCAACGGCAAATACGGTGCTGACCCATCAGCCATCCTGCAGCGCGTAGAAGAAGTCTACGGAAGCAGCCGCGTGCAATGCCCAACCATGGGAGATATCGCCCTGGGAAAATGCGCCGAGACACGCCGCCGCCCCTTTGCTGCAACCAACCCGCACCGCGTCAAGCAATACCGGGCGTGCAGTAAATGCCCCAACAACACGGAGGCCAGCCATGAGTAAAGCCACATGCCCTAAATGCGGAGCAGGCCGCGCCGCCCTGGAGCTGGTAAAAGAGCCAACCGTCATTGGCTTTGAACGATTCATCAAATGCAACCAGTGCGGCAACCGCATCTATGAGCCGCCAAAGACTGTCATGACCAGAACATACATCCGCACCAAACACAAAGAGCTGCTGGCTCCCTGCAAAGTAGAAGGCTGTAGCGTGCAGATCAACCCATCAATCAACCGCACTGGGTTTTGCAGTAGATGCCGCACCAGACAGACCAATGCGATTAAAGGCGGCTACCTGCCGTTTTATGTCGAAACCGCTGACGGCAAATGGATCGACAACCCAGAAAGGGCAGCGATATGAAACACACCGA
The DNA here is from genome assembly GCF_963678835.1 of uncultured Desulfuromonas sp. Classification (NCBI taxonomy): domain Bacteria; kingdom Pseudomonadati; phylum Thermodesulfobacteriota; class Desulfuromonadia; order Desulfuromonadales; family Desulfuromonadaceae; genus Desulfuromonas; species uncultured Desulfuromonas sp. Next base: position 3,295,266 of record NZ_OY787469.1, on the reverse strand, counting down.
CGAACAACTTGACCTGCTCGCCAAGCGCTACCGTGCATTGAAGATGAAAGACTTGCTCTGCATCACCTTCGGCCAGTACGCCGCTTTGCCAGCATATTACGACGCCAAAATCATGCACGTCACCCAGCGCACCCACGGCCTCAATATTACCAACGGCCTGTCCCGCCTGGTGCCATTAAAACAGGCCGGAAAGGCCGCATAAACCGACTTTAAAAGGAGATTAAACCACCATGAGCACCTTAGCCACCATCGAACACAATACCAAAACCTTCGCCGACAAACGGCAGAACCTCAATGCCCTGGTGCAACGTCTGCAAGATGACCTTGAATGCGTCAAACGACACCACTTGCCAGCCATCAAAGCCGCCGCAGAAGACGTCGCCGAGAGTCAGGCCGTGCTGCACTCCACCATCAAAGACAGCAAAGACGCATTTAAAAGCCCTAAAACCATGATCATTTCAGGCGTGCGCGTCGGCTACAAAAAAGAAAAAGGCAAGATCGTATTCGACGACGAAGCCACCGTCATCAAGCTCATCCGCAAAAACCACCCGGAGCTGGCCGACACCCTGATCAAAGAATCAGAATCCGTGCTCAAAACACCGCTGGCCCAACTCAGCGCCGCAGAACTGAAAAAACTCGGTGTCGAAGTCACCGCCGACACCGATCAGGTGCTGATCAAGCCCGTGGATAACGACATTGACAAGCTCGTCACCGCGCTGCTTGAAGAAGGCGAGCAGATCCTCAAAGACGCTGTTTAAAACACACAATCAATCAGGAGTCAGTCATGAGCACACAAGTATCCGAGCAAGTGAAACCACAAAGGTATTGCGCATCGTTTGAGATGGAAATTGATGTCACATTTTCAGATCCGAAAAAAGCCGAAGAATTTTTCATCCATGGAGATTGGAAAGACTCCTTTTGGACAATTGATGACTTGGAGGAACTAACCGAATCCTTGGCGATGGCCTTCCATGTTCAGCCAGAAGATTATTCGAAAGAACATTGTGGCTTCGTGCGATCCGTTGAAGGTTTTGGGATCTTCGTTTTGGATAAAGATAATTCGAGGCGATGGGTGTCAAGCAGCATTGAAGGGATAGAGATTGTCGCGGAGTACGAGGAGGAATTGTATGTTTCACACGTCAAAGAGGTGAAGTCATGACAATGGGCATAACAGACGTTGATCGCATTTATCCATCACCGGAAGCATGGGCTAAAGGCGAGGCCATCCACCCGGCACTGCTGGCGATCAAAGAGCACGACGTCACCACTGTCGGCGATCTGCGCAAGGCCATCGCCGGATATCCAGACGACATGCCCTGTGAAGATGCCATGGGCGAAGCCGTCCTGGTTACAACGGGCCCAAAGATCGTTATTTCGTAAAGGAGTGGATAAATGTTTGCAGATCGAGAAGAGCTAGAAGAAATGGAACTTGATCCTGACTTAGTCGCCGACCTTCTATTGCAGGCCACAGTACCACTTGAGAGCCGAAAGTCTAAAGAAGCTGAATATGTGCGCAATGCTCTGGAAAGCGCAGCAGAACAACTCGAACAATAGCGAAACCGCCCAGCTGGGCGGTCACCATGACGTGGCGGTCATGGTCTGAAGAGCAGCCAGAAGCACGACATTGCCCGGAGGTTTCATCCTCCTGAACCTCCGGGATTTTTCAACAACGATTAAGGGCAGGATCTATGCGTATTTTACATCTAACTCTCAAGAAAAAATGGTTCGACATGATTGCATCAGGAGTGAAGAAGGAAGAATACCGAGATGTCAAGCCTTACTGGAATATTCGCCTGGAGAATGAAACCTTCGACTTTATTCGTTTCAGGAATGGATACGCGACAAACGCACCGACCATAACAGTAGAGCTAAAAGAGATAATGAGAGGGCTGGGTATCGTCGAACATGGCGCACCTGAAGGGAAGATGGTTTACATCCTTGTCCTTGGTGAAATTGTTGAAAGGACAGGTTGCTGACAAATGCCTAAATGCCCAGAAAAAACAGAAGTCTATTCCCGCGTCGTCGGCTTCTTTCGGCCCGTCCAGCAATGGAATAAAGGCAAGCAAGAAGAGTTCGCCGAGCGCAAGGAATACCAGGTCAAAGAATCAGGAGAGAAGTAATGCCAACAATCCACATGATTGACGAATCAAAACCGCGCCATTCCGTCATAGGAGACTGCTGGGCTCTGTGTGGACGATACGATCCACCATTTTTGACCAGACTGGAAAGAGACGTTAATTGCAAACAGTGCAAAAAGAAGATGTCTACCCAATGCTATCGAGAAAAAATTGACAAAGAACACTCCTGACGGCGGCATCTACGCCACAGAGCTGGCCGAAATGCTCCAGCTCCAGGCCGAAGGCCACACACCGCAATGCTCAGTAGATCAAGTCTGGCACGGCAGGCCGTGCCGGTGCAAAAAGGATGAGAACCATGGCAAAGAAACCAGAACAAACATTCCCGCAGCAGGCCAGAGCCATCATGAGCCTGAACCGCATTGACGTCGGCAACGACATCGCCCACGTGCGGATCAGCGCCAGCGTTGCCATGCCACTGCGCCAATATCAGCGCCTCGAACACTGCCCGGACGTTGCTGTCACCATTGCAGAGATCGGAGAATAGCCATGCCACAAGATCCCATGCTGCAGAAGATCCACATCGCCAAAAAAGACCTGGCTCTCGATGACGACACCTACCGTGACGCCATCCTCATGATCAGCAATGGCCGCACTGACAGTAGTAAACACCTGCTTAAGCGCGAAAAAGACGATTTGCTCAAACACTTTGAATCACTCGGCTGGCAGCCAAAGCGGCCAAAACGCAAGCCAAACAACATGGACAAAAAGACCAGCGGTGGACGCAGGCTCGCCAAAATCGGGGCTATGCTCGCCGCCGGTAAAAAGCCCTGGAGCTACGCCGACGCCATGGCAAAGCATATGTACGACGTTGATTCCGTGCGGTTTTTGCACAGCAGACCAGCTGATCTGCGCGGCATCATCAGCGCCTTGCAAAAAGAAGGCGAGAAGAAAGGTTGGGATCTGAAATGAAAGATGACACGAAAAAACAAGGACTTCTTGAATTTTCTCAACGCCTTAAATATCTGCGTCAAGAATGTCTCGGCTTGTCACAACGGCAGCTAGCAAAAGAGTTAAATTTGAAGCATCAGCAGGCTTTTCAGGTTTGGGAAGCTGGAAAATCGGAGCCGGGCCTTTTAAGTGTCGGGCATCTGGTGACTACCTATGGCGTCAACGTCAATTGGCTGATTACCGGCCAAGGAAAGCCATTTATTGGAGAGGATGACTCTGTTGATCTTCCTGTAAAACAGGGGGTCGCTAAGATCACAATCCTAATAGAACAGGAAGGTAGCCATGCTCCGAAAATTCAAATTCTACAGGCGTCTGCGGATCATCCGGACTGAACTTGTCTCTGGTTGTTTTTAGGCGATAGCCGATCCAGGCGATGTCATCAGGGCCAAGAAGATCGAATCGCCCAAAGCACAGGGCATCAAGTACCGCGTCTTTATCAAGCGGGATTGGAGCTTTCCGGCACTGATCAAGATTGATCCTCAATTTTTTAGCGAGGGTTTCAATCTCGCAGAGCACTTCTGTTGTTTGTAGAGACATTGTGAACATAAACAAAGTATATCAGGTGAAAACGAGAATAAAATGAATCTCCGTTGCCCCGTCTGCCATAGCCAAAACAGCCTCGAAGCCTACGTCAGTGACGAAGCAGGCCTGGAGCTGCTCGTGACACTCGCCGAGACAGGACCGCTGTTTAAACCGCTCGTGCATTACCTCGGCCTATTTCGCTCACCGACACGCGCCCTGAAAAACACCAGGTCACTTGCGCTGGTCAAAGAAGTCCTTGAACTCGAAGCCGATCCGCACCAGCTCGCCGTCGCCATGCACCAAACCGTCGAGGCGATCCACAACAAGCGCCAGGCTGGCGATGATCGGCCACTTAAAAACCACAATTACCTCAAACAGGTGCTCGCCACCGTGGCTATCACGCCGCCATCAACAAGCCAGCCTGTAGCTGACCCGCTCGGGCTGAATAAGCTGAAAACATCTAGTAAGCGTGCTCACGCAATACACGCGCTGACAAAATGGATGGAAGAAACAGACTTTAACTGGCTGCGCCTATGTATCGGGAGTGGATTTGCCACGCTCATCGGCCTCTGCCGAGAAGGCGCGCCAGCCGCTGACACCATTACTATCACCGCAGGGTTGTGGGAGGCGTACCTCATCGACAAAAAAGTGACCATCGCCGAGGTTGATAGCCACCGCATTGAAGAGGCATTTAAACGGCTTTTAAACGAGACAGATAAATGGCCGGAGCCGAAGGATCTCTACGCCCGGCTCCCGCGCCGCCCGGAACGCGATCAGATCAATCATGATCTGTCAGACGATGACCGCGAAAAAGGAAAAGAATTTTTTAGGAATATGCAGAAATGACCAAAGAACAGGCCACCGAAAAATTGAATACGCTGCTGGACCTGGAAGGGTTGCCGATCCGCGCAACCTACCAGCCTGCAGAGGTGCGCCGCCTGCTCAATATCCGGTCTGAAAAAACCTTCCGTCGTATGCTCAATGAGCACGAGATCGACCAAGAGACAGGAAAGCCCGTTTTGCCATTTACGCTGGACAGTGTCACCCTGCGCAATGAAAGGCGCGTCCCTTATCCTGATCTGGTAGACTGGTTGTGCCGCAACCGTACTTATGAGCGGATCAATGCGCCAAATCCTAATCAGATGGAGATGTTTTGAGGGTAATAATTTTCCTATTTCTAATTATCCTAATGCCAGTTGTATCCGCTGCAAAACACAAGCGACTAGAACGTGAATACCAGAAAGAATGGTGTGATGCGGTAGGTGGCGTTATGGAATACCGTCTTCATGATGGGACAAGAGTTGATTGTCTTACCGAAAGCTATGCCATTGAGTTTGATTTTTCAAATAAGTGGGCGGAGGCCATCGGGCAATCTTTGTACTACGCGGTTGAGACTAAACGACTGCCGGGAATTGTACTTATACTTGAAAAGCAAAGCGACGAACGCCACCTCAAACGACTGATGAAAACTGCTGCACCCTATGGTATTAGAGTCTGGACAATAAGTAATTTTCCAACCAAAACTAAAGAGGTGCAGCAATGAAAAATGTTGAAAAATATCGGTTATTGACCGATGGAGAGCTGATAATGGCAGGCGATGAATGTTCCATGGGGCAAGGGTGGATGACAGTAAGAGCGACAAATGATAAAGTGTATACCCCTTATTCATCAACACTCTATAGGCCGATGCGCCGCAAAATAACAAACGAGTAAGCACAATCCAAAGCCCTGCCACCCGGCGGGGCTTTTTATTTGCCGGTAAATCACGGTAAACCTTCCACGTAAAAAATACGCAATTCCAATAGATTGTCACCATAACACAGCGCGGATCGTGCCATTCGTACTGTTCTCCTGATTGCGCGGGGCTGACTGTCAGCCCCGCCACTTAAACGCACCAGCCGACCACCGTCGGCCATTTGTGCATTGATTGGAGCCTATGGGGATGATCACACCAGTATTTGAACGCATCGCAGCCTACACCCTGCAGTTTGAAGGTGGCTATACCTTCGATCCTGCTGATCCCGGCGGCGAGACAAAATACGGCATCAGTAAAAGATCCTATCCAGATTTGGATATCAAAAACCTGACGATTGAAGATGCCGTACGTATCTACTACCGCGACTACTACCACCTGCCGCGCATAAACCGCATTGCAGATCAAAGCAGTGCCCACGACTTGGCGGCTAAAACATTTGACCTCGCCGTCAATACCGGCCAACGCCGTGCCATCAAGCTTCTGCAACGCGCCATCAACCAGGTGTGCGGTGGCGACGTCAAAGCAGTCCGCCGCAACAAGTGGCGGCAGGCCATGGCGCGCCTTTTCCAGCGCGGACCGCTCGCAGTTGACGGCATCATCGGCCCGATCACCATTGAAGCCATCAACATCTGCCCCTACAAAACAGCCCTGCTCATGGCGCTCAAGGGCGAAGCCTATCAGCACTACATCCGCCAGAAAAAGCCGCTCTATTTGCCCGGCTGGCTCGAACGATTGGAAGGTGACGCATGACCTACGCAGATCTCCGCATCAGAGCCGTCACCGGTGACGTGCTCGCCGTCAAAGGCACCGGCATTGCCGGGCGCATCATCCGTGCGTTGACTGGCGAGTCCTACAGCCACGTGGCACTGCTGGTCCAGGAAACATCCGGCCTATTTGCTTATGAGTTTGTCGAGGGCACCGGCTTCCAGATCCTGCCTGCCAGTGAGTGGGTGCGTCGTCGCCAAAAACAAAACCTGCGTTTCTGTCGTGCTCCAGAGCGTGTCCTTAACAATCCAAACGCCGTGGCCGCAGCGGCCCGCTGCTACCGTAACAGTTCAGTGGTCAGCCGCTGGTATGGCTGGCTGAGCCTTGTCAAAGTGTGGCTCAGCCAAAAGACCGGCCTGAAGATCCCGGTGCGGCAAAAAGTGTGCTCCACGTTCGTCCAGGAGTGCTGGGCCGCTACCGGATACACCCTGCCGACCACCGCAGATCCCGGCGAAATCGTTAACGCCTGTGACCCGATCCACACCATCACACCGGAGGAACAATGAAAAAAACACTTCTCGTTCTGGGTGCTCTGATTAGCGCAGTCGCCGTCTTTGTCTGCGGCTGCAGCGGCACCAGCAAAACAACCGACCTGGCCAACTCTGAAACATCCGCCATCGTTGCAGACGCCATCAGCGCCGCACTGATTCCGGCGGTTGAGATCACCCTGGAAAAGCACCAGGAATATGCTGACCTGGTCGCCGAAGTCGCCACCGAAGCTGCAAAAGAATGGCCACAGGGTAAAACCGTCACCCTGACAGTTATTGGTGACCAAGTCGAAACCATCCTTGCCCAGCGCACCGATCTAAGCGCCACATCGCGCACAGCCATTATCGGGCTGCTGTCGTCATTACGCGCCGGAGTCCGGGTTTATCTCACCGTGCGAGGCTACGAATTGCCGGAAGTTGTCACCACAGACGGTGCCGCACTCATGCAGCAAATCGCCGCCATTGCACTGGCAACCGGAGCCAGCAGCAGCAATGGATGACATCGACCGCGCCCAGCGCATCAACGAGCAACTGCAGGCCGATGCCCTGTTCGCGCATCAACGCAAGACCCAGGCAGCAACCGAAAGCCGCACCCACTGCATTGATTGTGAAGAGCCTATCCCGGCAGCACGACGCAAAGCCATCCCCGGTTGCAAACGTTGCCGGGACTGTCAGGAAATTTACGAACACTGGAGACCATTGTGACCATTGACTACTCAGCCTGGCAGTTTTGGCTCAACCTCATTATTGCCATCGGTGTTGTGCTCAACACGGCATACACCTGGTGGAGCAACCGCAGCAAGGTCACAGCTAAAACCTTTGCCGAACACGCCGCCCAGCTCGAAAACATCCGCAACAGGATGACTAAAGTCGAGGCCAACAGCGGCTGCAGCCAGCACAGTGATTTTGATGTCCGGCTACGCAAGGTGGAAATTGTCGTCGGCAAAACAGACGGACGCCTCGAAGGTATTGGCAATGCTCTGGACAACATCCAGAACTTTTTAATGACGGGGAATGGAAACAGATGAGCGATTACACGGAATTTGTCGCACCAAACCGGCGCAGGATCATCATCGAGACGCTGAATAGCGACCCGGATTACAGCCACAACGACGCCGTGCTGCGGTCATGGTTAATAAAAATGGGTCACAAGGTCAGTGCAGATGTCCTCCGGTCTGATCTGGCATGGCTCGAAGAACAAGGCCTTATCACAACATCGCGTATGGTCGGTGTGTGGGTGGCTCGGCTTACAGAGCGCGGTGTAGATGCGGCAACTGGTGCCGTCGTCATTCCCGGCATTGAGCGCCAACGGCCCCAGAGGTAACCAATGGCTGAGCGCAAGAAAAAACAGCAATCCAGCATCGACCGGTTGCCCGACGATATCCGCGAGCAGCTGCAGGAACTGCTGCGCGATCCACGCGTCACTCAGCTGCAGGCCACGGAGAAGATCAACGCTGTCCTGGAAGCCGATGGCCACGAAGGTCGGATCAGCAAGAGCGCCGTCAATCGCTACGATCTGCAAATGCGCGAGGTCGGCCAACGCCTCCAGCAATCACGCGAGGTCGCTGAAATGTGGATCGCCAAACTCGGCGCAGCGCCCCAGGGCAAAATCGGCAACTTGGTCAACGAGATCCTACGGTCGCTGAGCTTTGACCTGTCTCTGACGGCAGCAGACATGAAACTCGACGCCGAGAACATGCCAGCCGTCGCCGGAATGCTCAAAGACCTGGCATTGACTACCATGCGGCTGGAGAAAGCCGCGAACTTGAATGTGGAGCGGGAAAAAGAAATTCGTCAGCAAGCATTGGCCGAAGCAGCCAAAGCTGTTGGCGACGAAGCCAGCGCCCAGGGCATGACAGCAGAACAAGCCGACTTCTGGCGGCGCAAAGTATTGGGAGTGAACTAAATGGCCGCATTGGCACCCTTAAGCAGCACGCAGCGCATTATCGAGTGGGATGAACTCCCGCCGCGTGCGCGTGAAATCCCCGAAGGGTTTGACCCTTTGGCGGAAGGGGTGTTGATGATTCACCAATCCAAATGGATCACTCTGCGCAATCAGAAAGATGAATTCGGTCGGCCTAAATATCAGCTGCTTGCTTGCCCTAAGGGCCGCCGCACCGGCATCACCTTTGCCACGGCTCAGGATGGCACCATTATCGCCGGTAGCCGCAAGTCTGCTGGTGGCGATAACGTTTTTTACATCGGCGACACCAAAGAAAAAGGCCTGGAGTTTATCGGCTACTGCGCCAAGTTTGCCCGTGTTATCGCCGAAGCCCAGGGCGGCGGTATTTCAGGTATCGAGGAGTTTTTATTCTCCGACCAGGACGAACAAGGCAACAGTAAAAACATCACCGCCTATCGTATCCGCTTTGCTTCAGGCTTCCAGGCCGTAGCCTTGTCCAGCCGCCCAGCCAATATTCGTGGCCTGCAGGGCGTGGTCATTATCGATGAGGCTGCATTCCATGCCGATGTCGAAGGCGTTATCAATGCCGCTACCGCGTTGCTCATCTGGGGTGGACAGATCCTGGTCATCTCCAGCCATAACGGCAAGCGCAACCCGTTTAACCAGCTGGTGACGGACATTGAAAAGGGCCTCTACGGCGAGAGCGCCACGGTATTCACCTGCACCTTTGATGACGCCGTCGCCAATGGCATTTACGAGCGCGTCTGCATGATGAACGGCTGGACGCCGACGGTAGAGGGCAAGAAAGACTGGTACACCAAGATCCGCAAAAGCTATGGCCCACGTAAAGCCGCCATGCGCGAAGAGCTTGACGTTATCCCAAAAGACTCCGGCGGCGTATCCATCCCCGGTGTGTGGATTGAGCAGGCTATGCGCGAAAACCGGCCTATCTTGCGCCTGACATGTGATGACGACTTTGCCCGTATCCATGAAAACGAGCGCCTTGCCTATGGCGAAGAGTGGATCACCCGCCATCTGGAGCCATTGCTCCGGTTGCTTAATCCATCATTGGAGCACGTAGGCGGTATGGACTTTGCCCGACATCGGCACTTTTCGGTGATTACGCCATTAGCAATCGAGAACGATCTGACCCGCAAGGCACCGTTTGTTATCGAGCTGAACAATGTGCCCTCTCGGCAGCAACAGCAGATTCTCTGGGCGCTGATCGAGCGCCTGCCTAATCATCGCGGGTTTGCCATTGATGCCACAGGCCCAGGGATGGTCTTCGCGGAATTAACCGCCGACCATTTTGGCCATGAAATCATCCACCAGATAACCCTAAACCGCATGTGGTATGGCGCGTGGATGAAGAAATGTGTCCAACAGTTTGAAGACGGCCAGTACGATCTGCCGCGCGATATCAATATCGAAAACGACCTGCGCGCAGTCGAAGAAATTGACGGCATCCCCATGGTTCAGAAAGTGGAACGCAAAGACTTAAGAGAGCCGGAACTCTTCCGCCACGGCGACTTTGCTATCTCCCTGGTACTCGGCGAATATGCGGCACTGAACAAGGTCTACGTCAAAATGGAATTCCAGGTCAGCACCATGACCGCTACCGCAACCAGCGGCCACCTGGCCAACTTCATGAGGTCATAAATGGCAGTCGAAAACGCACCACAAAAACCTGAACTCGACGAAGTCGCCAGCCTTGAGCGCGACGATCAGGCCATCTTTAACGGGTTTTTAAACACCCTTGAAAACCCCGATAAAGTGCTGCGCCTGGAGTGTGGCGGCGACATCACCGTCTATGACGATATTGGCCGAGATAGCCGCGTCGGCACCAGCTTGCGCACCCGCGCCATGGCCGTTGTCGGCAAAGAGTGGGATGTCACCCCGGCCAGTGACGAAGCCCTTGACATGAAGATCGCCGACTACGTCAAGCAGGTGTTTTTGTCTTTCCCGTTTGATCGCAGCCGTCGCGGTTCTCTACGCGGCGGAGTGCTTAAAGGCTTCGCCGTCAGCGAAATCATGTGGGACCACAGCGAAGGCGACACCTTTATCAGCGATATGAAGGTTCGTGCTCAGCGGCGCTTCCGTTATCACATCGATAGCAGTCTGCACCTGCTCACGGCAGACAACCCAATTGAGGGAATCAACCTGACCGCCAACCATCCGCGCAAATTCCAGCGCTATGTGTTTGGCGATGAAGTCGAAACACCTTATGGCGAAGGCCTCGGTCGCGAACTCTACTGGCTTTGGTGGTTCAAGAAAAACGGCATTAAATTCTGGTTGAAATTTTGTGAGAAACACGCCGTGCCGTCCATCGTCGGGTCATATCCACGCGGCGCTGATGAAGCACAAAAGGCGACCTTGATGGCCGCAATGGAAAATATTCGCAATGGTGCTCTGGTTACAAAGCCGGAAGGGATGCTGATTGATTTATTCGAAGCGGCCAGCACTGGCGCGATCAGTACCCAACGCGAGCTGGTTAGCTACATGGATACCGAGATGACCATCTGCATCCTCGGCCAGAGCGGCACCACGCAAGGCACCCCCGGCAAACTCGGTAACGACACCGCCCAGGAGAACGTGCGCGAAGATCTGGTCAAAGCCGATGCCGATGCCATGAGTGAACAACTCAACGCCCAGGCGGTGCGCTGGTTGGTCGACTATCAGTTCCCAGGTCATGGCCGTTATCCTCAATTGTGGATTCGCGCCGGTGCTGAAGCTGACCTCAAAGAGAAATCAGAGGTTGATAAGAACCTCAAAGAGGTCGGGGTGCGCTTTAAGAAAAAATACTTCGTCGGTACCTACGGTCTGGATGAAGACGATTTCGACGTTGTGGATACCACAACCGGCGAAGTGGCTGAGTTTTCCGAACAAGCAACACCAGGCCAAGACGCGCTCGATGAACTGGCCGATCAGCTGAGCGTGCAAGCCAGCAACGCCCTGGCCGACAACGAAGCGCTGATCCTCAAAGCCATCACCACAGCCGACACCTGGGAAGATGCATTCGATAACTTGCTCGAACTCTACCCGGATCTCGATGCATCCGACTTGCAGGACCTGCTTGAACGCGGCTGGCTGGCCGCGCAACTCGGTGGCCGACAGGCCGTGACGGAGGATGTGCTGTGAGCCTGAGTTTTGAGCCAAAGCCTTTTGAGCAGGCACTCAAATACTGGGACAGCAAAGTCCAGCTGTCGCCGGGCCAGTACGCCAAGCTGACAGACGCCGCCAAGGTGCGTGCATTCGCAGTCGGTGGCATGGCCAAAGGTGACCAGCTCGACAGCATCTTCCAAGCCATGCGCAAGCAGATGGAGAGCGGCGTCAGCTTTGCCGATTTCAAGAAGGATATCGCCTCGGTCATTGAGGCCCGTGGCTGGACCGGACCCAGGGCGCGCCGGATTGAAACCATCTTCCGCACCAACCTGCAGACCGCCTACCAGGTCGGGCGTTACGAGCAGATGACAGCCAATGCGGCTAATCGGCCTTGGTGGATGTATGACGCGGTCATGGACGGCAGTACCAGGCCAACCCACGCTGCCATGCACGGCAAGGTGTTTCGCTATGATCATCAATTTTGGGATACCTGGTGGCCGCTCAACGGATACCTCTGCCGGTGCAGCGTGCGCGCCTTGAGCGACCGGCAGCTGCAGGCCAGAGGGCTGACGCCGGAGACGGATGATCCGACCAACAAGCTGATTGAACCGATCAACCCGGAGAGCGGCGTCAAGATGCCCGCCAGGCGCATGATCCCGGATCGCGGCTTTGCCGTCAATCCAGGTCGGTCCGCCTGGGGCGGTGTAGTCGATGGCCGCATTGTCGAGGGTGGCTTGCCGGAGGCCATGGGAAACCTCAAAGGCCCGGCGGATTACCGACGCCGCACACTCGAAAACATCGCAGCAAAGCAGATCGCCGATCTCGACGAAAGCATGCTGCTCAAATCCGGACTGACCGACGAGCAATACAAACAGGCGTTTATCGACCTCTACGGCGAAGAAACCGTGCTCACAGACGTCATGGGAGAGCCGGTCATCCTCAGCCTGAGGGCGTTTGAAGATCGGGCAAAGGGCGGCTGGAAGTTCCATAAGGACGGCCACGGCCAGATTATCCCGCTGATCCAGTCGATGATTGAATCGCCTTATGAAGTGTGGTTGACACCACAAGTCGACAAAGCCGGAAAGGTGCGGCTTGGCCGCCGCTACATCACATTGTGGAAAACGCAGGATAAAAAACGGGTGGCCGGAATGGCAGTTTTTGAAGTGATCGACGGGGTTGCCCAAGGGGTGACGGCGTTTGTGCCGCATAAGAAGGGAGAGCCAAACCTTCCCTACACAGAACGGCAGCGAAAGGGGTTATTGCTCTACGGCAAGGGACGATGACCGGACCGGCTCACAGCCCGGCTCGTTGTCGCTTCATGACAGAGTGGCCCCCCTGGCGAGCAACGCTCCCTTGCGAGAGAAAACTATAACACAAAACAGCGAGGAATCAACCGCGCCATGATCACCATCACCGTCACAGATGCTGCCGTCAGCCGCAAACTAACGGCCTTGATCACCGATCTCGACAACCCGAGCGCACTCATGGCCGATCTGTCCGAGGTGATGCTTGAGGATATCCGCGACCATTTCGACAAAGAGCAAGGGCCGGATGGCCCCTGGGAGGATCTGGCCGCCTCCACTATTGCCGGTCGCACCAGTCGCAACAAGTGGCCCGGAAAAAAACTGCAGGTTGATGGAACATTAAAAAACACCATTTTCCCAAGCTCCGATGCGGACAGCGCCATGGTTACAGCTCCGGCAAAGCATGCCGCTATGCAGAACTTCGGCAGCGATGGTCCGGTACAGGTCCCGCAGCACCGCAGGCTCACTACCATGGCCTTCGGCAGAAAATTGAAATATCCGGTCTGGGTGACCGTTAAGGCGCACAGTGTTGATCCAAATATTCCAGGCCGCGAATTCATGTACTTGAGCGCTGCCGGTCGTGCAGACATCGAAGCCACGATCCCGCGACACGTAAAATCGGTTTTAAGCCGCTGAGGCAGCGAAAACCATACATAGGTAGCGCAGGCAAAGAGAAAATAAAATTTAAACGGTGTTTAAACGCCTTCTCGAACGGATAGAGACAACGGAGGAACCATGCAGCCAATCCATATTACAAAAACAGGCAAACACACTGCCTCAAACGGTGGCCAGGTCGATTTTACCGAAGAACGTCTGACCGCAAGTGCCGAGGTCTACGATCCGGCATTGCATCGCGCACCCATCGTCATTGGCCATCCAAAAACAGATGCACCCGCTTACGGCTGGATCAAGAGCCTCAACTTTGCCGACGGCAATATGTTTGCAGAGCCGGAGCAAGTCGAAGTCCAGTTCGAGGAGATGGTCAAAGACGGTCGCTTCGGCACCGTGTCAGCGAGTTGGTACCCGCCGGACCATCCGGGCAACCCGTCACGGGGAAGCTACTACCTCAAACATGTCGGCTTTTTGGGTGCCGCAGCCCCAGCCATTAAGGGACTGAAACAGGTGGAATTCGCCAGTGAAGACAAGAATTGCATCACCGTCGATTTCGCCGCGCCAACCAGTTGGAACCTGTCGAGCATTGCCCGCATGTTGCGTGGGCTGCGGGAGATGATCATCGAGCAATTTGGCCGCGACGAAGCCGACAAGACCATCTCCGCCTACGACATTGAAGATATTGAACGCACTGCGGCCCGTCCCGAGACGCCGCAACCGCAAGAATCATCCTTTACTGAAAAACCGCAACAAACCACTCACACAGAGGAGACCGCAACAATGACACCTGAAGAGATTGCCGCCAAAGAGGCGGAACTGAAAAAACGCGAAGACAAGCTGAAGCAGAAAGAAGCCGACCAGGCAAAGACATCCGCCGCCGACTTTTGTGAAAGCCTGGTCAAGCAAGGCAGGCTGCTCCCGGCCAAGCAAAATGCCGCCGTCAGCCTGCTGACCAGTATGAGCAACGACACGACCGTCGATTTTTCCGAAGGCGACGCCACCGTGACCAAAAGCCAGGTCGACACCATGAAAGACCTGCTCTCCAGCATGGGCAAGCAGATCGACTTCAGCGAGGTTGCCGACACGTCTCATGGGGAGCCGCAAAAGCCGACCGGAGAGGAAGTGTCCTTCAGCGAAGATCTGACCTCCAAGGTCTAAGACGTTTATCAAACCCTATTTGAAAGGATAAATCACCATGCCTATCAACGGAATCACCATGAAAATGACCCGCGACGAAGAGCACGCCGGACGCCCCGGACAGCTGCCGCTCTTGATCGGCGTTATCCTCACGGCAGTCAGCGGCGTCTATCCCACCGGCCTGCTGCTCACCAAAAACAGCAGCGGCGTGCATAAGCCGTTGCAAACCGTCACCGCCGAATCCATCGGAACCGGCGACGCCACCGAGAAAACCTTTGCCGCCACCCTGGGCGATGAACTGCCGCTTGAGCCGGGTTTCGTCACCATCACCGACGGCACCGAGATCTTCACAGACGACGGCAACGGCAATCTGGTCGGTGATGCCGGTGGCACAGGCACCGTCAATTACGCTACCGCATCCGTCAGTGCCACGTTCAACGCCGCCCCGCCCACCGATGCCGACGTCGCCGCAGACTATATGACCGCCATTGACGGCGTGCTCGATGTACAGGTTGACACCGCGCATTCCACGGCTGGCATTGCTGTTGTCCTCGGCCATGTGGCCACCGACACCCTCAAGATCGGCATTACCGACAAAGCCGCGCCAAGCGCAGCCGTCATGAACGCCATGGCGACCCATTATCTGCTGACCGTGTAACCGGCTGGCTCAAACGAAAGGATTTAAACGATGAGAGGATTTTTTAGTTTCGGAATTTGGGCGTTGCTGCTGATCGCCGCCATTGCCATCTTCCCAGGTACAGTATTTGCCCAGCCGGAAACAACAACGGGCCTCGGCCCTGAAGCTCTGCTGCCCATGGTTGGTCTGGCAGGCATTCTGGATATTCGCGGACTGTTTACACCTAAAGCCATCGCTCAATATCTGAACAACCTGCCGGTAATCAAGACTCCGGTCATGGACATCATGTTTGCCAATCGCCCGCAGATTCCATTGCCCGTGATCGGTGCTGACGTTGTCAACCAGGTTGTTCGCGCCATGCCGTTGTCGCAGCGTGGCCAGGGGTCAATCTCGATCCCCGGCAATACCGGCGCAACGACATTTTATGAACCGCTGCCGATCAACCCGGACACGTTTGTCTCAGCGGCAGACCTGAACAACCTCAAGCTGCTGGGGGTCTCAGATCAACAGCGCTGGGCGCAGCAAAAAACTGACGTTATTCGGCGCACCATCCGCAAAACAACCGAGGCAATCGCTGCCACGGCGAAAAGCGGCTCGCTCTCTTGGCCGGTGCAGATCTCCGGCGGCGTGATGGAAGATTATGTTATTGAATTCGGCTCTCAGCTCACCGTCACACCGACCAAGTTGTTTACTGCCACTGATGCAAAAGTGGCCCATGTGTTCGAGATTCTCGAAGAGATGAAAGAAAAGCTGGAGGACTACGGCTACGGGGAAAGCGTCGGCATCTGGGCGGGAAAGACAACGTACTCCACGCTGTTGGGTCTGGTCGGCAATTTCACCAGCACGGCAAAATTGCAGGTCAGTGTTTCCGATAAGGGCATCGACATCGGCGGCTACCTCATCCAACGCCGCACCGAGAAGAACTACAACCCGAAAACCAAAACACTGGTACCGACGGTTGCCGACAACGATCTCGAAATGATCGCGCTCGATGCCAACCACGTCATGCCGTATGCGGCGGTGGATGATCTCGATGCCAACCTGCAGGCATTGCCCATGTTCGTCAAGCCCATCGAGAGCAAAAATCCGTCCGGCTATCAGTTGGTCGGCCAGAGCAAGCCGTTCCCCAGCCCCAACATGCAGGGGATTGTTAAGGCTACGGTCTGCGGTTAACAGTAACCGGGCGGGCACCGTCCCGCCCGGTCATTTGAAATCCGCAATCTTAAATGTGAAATCTCACGGAGTGAGCTATGTACTTCACCATCGACGACATCACTGAAAACCGCATTGACGACGACACCCTCATCGACCTGACCGACAAAGAGGGCCTGGGAGAGATCAATACCACACGCGTCAATAACCTGATCGCCGAAGTCGACGACATGATCAACGGCGCGTGCAGCGGTCGCTATCAAACACCGGTGTCGCCGGTGCCGTCGCAGCTGCTCTCCATAGCCCTGGATTTGGTCACCTACAAAATCTATGGCCTGCGCCCGCAGATCGAGCCGCCGAAAACCGTGGTCGACAATTACGCCACGGCGCGCAAAGACCTGACCCGCATCAGTGAGGGCAATTTGAAACTGATCGGTGCCGTGGCGATCAGCGGCGAAACCGTCACCACGGCCAGCGATCTGCCCGCCGTCAAAGCCCCGACCCCGGTTTTTACCGACAGTAAAATGGCCGGATGGATGGAGGAATATTAAATGGATCTGCTGGCCGACCGTGAATCAATCATCACCGCGCTGCAAGGCGGCGTTACAGCCGCAAAATCCGTCGAGCCATTTGCCGGAGATATCACTGAACTGCTGCGTGATACTGCAAAAAAGCCATCGCTGCATGTGCTCTATGCCGGTGGTAACTACGGCAAGCAAAGAATCATGGGTGGTGCGTCCATATCGGCACCAACCCGCAAAGTGTGGACCATCCTCATCGCTGCCAGCGGCAGGCGTAGCAATGCCGACACCAGCACTGATGTTTTGGCACTGATCGCCGCTATCGGCGAAGCATTAACTGGATTGAAACTGGACACGTCACGTCGCCTGTGGCCCCTGCAGGATGAACACCTGCTCGGTAAAAACGGCGTCCTGATCCACGGCTACGATTTCGAAGTTGAAAAGGAGGTCTGATGAAGAAAATCAGAATCATCAGTGACGGCACGACCTGCGGCACGAGAATCCTCAATGCCGACGGCGTTGAGATTTCGGGGATCTCAAAGATTACGATCTTGGCCGATGCCTCAAACCCTGACGAAGGGGTCACGGCAATTCTCGAAGCACAAATCGTCGAGCTGGATATCGTCGCCAATGTTGACGCCATCCCTGAAATTGACGTGGCCGGGGATCTTGAAATCTCAAATCTTGAATCTGAAATCTCAGCCGACCAGGCTGAGCAGGGAGACTGAATAAAATGAAAATCATCTACTACACCGGCGGCCCGGCCCGACTGACCGTAGGCCGTCAGCATCAATTTAATCGCGGTGTGGCCCGTCCTGTCAGCGACAAGATCGCCGCATCACTACTGGCTCGCGAGGATGTCCAGTTCGCCGAAGCGGACAAAGACACGCCCCGCGAAGAACAGGGCTTCGCCGAGCTGGAAACAGCCGCCAAGCAACAAGACAAGGCCGATCAGCAGGCCGCCAAAGAAGCAGCGCAAAAGCAGGCTGCCGAGCAGGCAAAAGCAGAGGGAGGTAACTAATGCCACAAGCAACAGGTGCAAATGGCGTCTTGACAATTTCCGGCGCAGAATCACCAGCTGGCCAGGTGCCGGCAACACCGGCAGGGCAAATTGTCCCGTTCAGTTCGGAATCGCTCCAGCGTAAAACCGCCCTGGACAAATCAAACATTATTCGTCAGAGCCGTGATGCCTCGGCTCCGACCCGTGGCAAGCGCGATGTGTCCGGCAGTATCTCCACCAACCTGACCCCCAACATTGCCCGCCTGCTGATGATGGCGTTCGGCAATGTCACCACAACAGGTGCCGGGCCTGAATACTCCCATGTCTTTAAAATCGGAGATTCACTGCCCTATCACACCATTGAAAAGGGCTTTACCGATCTGGGGCAGTATTTCCGTTATTTCGGCTGCAAGTGCAACAAAGTTGGCTTTGAGGTGAATCCGTCCGGCGTGCTGCCCTTGAGTATGGACTTCATGGGTATGGATCGCAGCATCGAGACTGAAACCTTTGACGCTGCTGCCGTGGATATTGGTTATGAACCGTTCAATGCATTCTCGGCGAGCATCAAAGAGGGCGGCGTAGATATCGCCATTGTTACCAGCATGAAGTGGTCGCTGGAGAATAATCTGGATGGCGATGTCTATTGCATTGGTGGTCAGGGCAAGCGCTACAGCATCCCCGAAGGGGCCACCGTCGTTTCTGGGTCTATCACGGCACTGTTCGAGTCTGAGGCTCTGCTGACAAAGGCCACCAACGGGACGGCATCGAGTCTTGAGGTCAGCGTTTTACAGGGGACCGGACTCGGCACCGAAGGAAACGAGAAGCTCATGCTCAATATTGATGAGCTGATTTTTGAGGAGCAAGACCCGATCATCAAGGACACCAAAGGGATTTTGATTGAGCTGCCGTGGACCGCTTACTGGGGCAATGGAGCAAACGGTACCAGTATCATGGCAACCCTGCTCAACACCCAAGCATCGGCCCTGTAATCTGAGTTTTTAACGCACCATAAACCATCATTTAAAGAGGATTTAAACCAATGGATTTAGCCACACTCAACACCGCGCAAAACGCCGATACCGGCATTGAAATTGAAATCTTCCACCCGACCACCGGCGAGCCGATCGGACTGACCATCATGGTTCTTGGCTCTGATAGTCAAGCGTATATCGATGCTGAGCGCAAAATCAACAAACGCCGTAATGAGCAGGCCAAGCGTACTCGTGATCTGTCTGCAGGTCTTGATTACGACCAACTCCAGGCGGCAGTCACCGAAAAAATGGTTGCCTGCTTCGTCAACTGGAAAACCGCCGACGGCGCACCACTCAAACTCAATGGCACTGGCCTGGAAAGTTCCAAGGATAATTTCCGCAAGGTCATCACCGACCGTGGATTCTTCTGGCTGCGTCAGCAGGTACAACAGGCCATGGATAATGTCGCCAATTTTTTGCCCAGCTCGGCGAGCAGCTCCTCGCCGCAGCCGAGTTCCGATTTGTCTACGACCGACCAGACAAAGACGGAATAACACCACGGCAACACCTTGAGTCAGTCGAGCGGCAGACCGGCATCACGCCGGAGCTGCTGCTCGACGAGCCACTCATGCCCGAATGCGCCGCGTATCTCTGGCGCTGGTTCCTGCGCATGAGTCGCAGACGTAGCAGCGGAGGCTTCGGCCTCTCACCTCTAACCCACCCCGGAATAGCGGCATTTTTTGAGCTGTCCGGAATACAGCCGACCCCTTGGGAGGTCGAGCAGATCGAAAAACTGGATGACCTCTGGTTGTCCATCAGAGCAGCAAAAGACGACGACAAAGGGAAACAGCATGGCAAGCACTGACCTGACAAAACTGAGAATCGAACTTAGCCTTGATGGCGACAAAGCTGTCGTCACCGGGCTGGATCGCGTGCGCGCCAGTGAGCAACAGGTTGCAGCGACAACAGGTCGCATGGGTGCCGCCAGTGCCACCGCCGGAACCAATATGGGCCGCATGGCTGCCAGCTCTGAGCAGGCAGCAACGGGCGCTGGAGTCTTGCGGACTGCATTGTCAGCTCTCGCGCCATTAATGGCAGCCTTGTCTGTTGGTCGGTTGGTAAGTGACCTCGTTGACACATCACGCGAGTTTGGCGTGCTAAACGCTCAGCTCCGCACGGCAACTGGCACCGCTTCCGGTGCTAAAGAAGCCTTCGGTTATCTGGAGTCATTCGGTGCAAACACCCCATACCAGCTTGACGAAGTGACGGACAGTTTCGTCAAGCTGGTAAATTACGGCTTGACACCCTCCATGGCCGCTCTCACATCCTACGGCGACACATCATCTGCCCTTGGCAAAGACCTAAACCAAATGATTGAGGCAGTTGCCGATGCCACGACGGGCGAATTTGAGCGTCTCAAGGAGTTTGGCATCAAAGCCAGTAATCAGGGTGACACGATCAAGTTTACATTCCGTGGTGTCGCAACCGAGGTTGGCAATAGTGCAGCCGAAATTGAGCAGTACCTTATCGATCTGGGAGAAGACAACTTTGCCGGGGCGATGACTGAAATGATGGGAGAGCTGGATGGGGCTATCTCCAATATGGGCGACTCTTGGGATGGTTTGATGCGGTCAGTCTCAGAGCAAGGGGCAGGCGATGTCATAGAAGAGAGCATTCGCTTAGCGACTTCTGCGCTTGATGAGCTGACAGCTATGGTCTCGTCTGGCCAGCTCGAAGGCTATCTTGATGTGATAGGTTCAAAATTTGATTCATGGGGTAGTGATGCCGCCATAACATTGGACATTGTCACCAACCTGCTTAATCAAGCCGGGATAAATTGGCAGAACGATGGTACGTCAGCCGTTAACTTTATTATTGATGCCTTCCTTAACTTGCCGGAAAACATTCGTGCGATGGTCCAGCTTGCAAGCGTCGAACTGATCGTGTTAGTCGACAAAGCTCAAGCCTACGGTGAGGCGGTCGCAGCGTACATGTCCCCGTCAAACTGGTTGGATGGTCCTGACGTCAGCGGAAAGCTTGAAGCGACACTACAAAACATCAATCAGGCCCGTGAAGAAAGTATCGACGCGATATTGGCAGAACGTGAGGCAGCTATCTCAAGCTCGAATGCGCAAATTTCCGCTGTGGCTGATTTGCGTGAAGAATATGAACGGTTAAAACAGGAAGCTCAGCCGAGTCCCGGCAGTGACCCTCTTGCCAAGTTTAAGATTGCGTCGCCACAAGCTGATTCATCAAGTGAAATTGACCAAATCACTGATTTACAAAAAAAAGCCCTTGACGAACTCTCCCAGTCTCGTCGTGGTCTGCTCGAAGCCGACATTGACTATGAAAAGAGTCTGCGCGCCCAGGCCGCAGCAGAGCTTGAGCTGCAACACGAAAATCAAGCTGTCACTGATCGCGACTATCTCTTGCAGCAACATGCACTGCAAATTGCAGCAATACAAGCCGAAGCCGCTGCGAAGAAGAGCCTGATCGAAATGGAATACGCTCTGACAGCTGCAAAGCTGCAAGGGCTAAAAACTGAGGCGGAGGCGGCTGGCGACTTTACGGCAGTAGGCCGTATAGATGAAGTGATCGACAACCTGAACGCTGCCCAAGGAACGGTTTTTGACTCTATCGATAATAACCTGGCCGCATCAATTGATAATGCCCAGGCTAAATTGCAGGCCGCGTTGAATAATCTCGATGCCGGTGCGATAAACGAAATCAACGACGCCTGGTCACAGCTTGAATTTTCGGACATCGGTTCAGACTTTACCGATCCCCTGACCGAAGGCATCGGCGAAGCTGTCGCTGCCCTGCTGCGCCTGGTCGATGTCTATGACGATCAAAAGCAAGCCATGATCGAAATCGAAAAACAGCGCGAACGAATTAACGCCCTCGAAGATACGAAAGAGCGTACCGCCCAGCTGAAGCAGCTCGCAGCTACCGAGCAGGCACTGACTGAAAAATCACTCAACGCCCAGCTCAGTGGCTACCGTGAACTATTCGGGACCACTGCCGAGTTATTCGATGAGCAGAGCAAGGAACGCGAAGCACTGCACAACATCGAGCTTGCCTTTGCCGTTGCCGAAATCGCCATCGGCTTGCAAAAAGCCACGGTCAACGCCATTGCGTCAATCACCGCCCAAGGCCAGGGCGACCCGTACACGGCATTTGCGCGGGTAGCCGCCATGGCCGTGACCATGGCTGGCCTGCTCAGCCAGATTGGCGGAAGTGTCTCAGGCGGCGGTGGCTCATCATCTGCGGCCACAGCTGTTGCCCAGGGCGCAGGTACAGTCCTTGGCGACGCAACAGCCGTGTCCAACTCCATCGGCAACACCAACGAGCTGCTGGAGGATATCCACGCGTCAGAATATGCCGAGCTGCACAAGATCTCCACCGAAATGGAGCAGCTCAATACAAACATCACCGGGCTGGTCACTAATATCGTTCGCGACTTTGGATCGTTTGACGGGACCGAATCGACAGAAACGAGCAAATATGTAGAGGCCTCAAATCAGCTCAATGATGTCTTGTCGCAGATATCAAACTATCCTGTCGCCCTGGTAAACGGTATCACCGATGCATTACTCGGTTTTGATCCCGGTGATCTGGTATCGAACATCGGCGGCAAGGTAACCAGCTATATCATAGGCGGTATCCTGGGTGGCGATGTGTCCACACGGCTAAAAGAGTCCGGCTTCGAACTCGGAACAATATCCGTCGGCCAACTGCAGGATGGCATCGCCATGGCCGTCGATCAGTATCAGCTTTATAAGATCAAGATAGACGGCGGCTGGTTCAAGTCAGATAAAACCAAATACGAAACAGTATATGCCGATGTTGATGATTCCATTACCCAGCTGTTCACGTCGATTTTTTCCGGGATCTCATCGACTCTGGTTGAAGTCACTGGCGCACTCGGCGGCGATGTCGAAGCAGCGCTGGCCTATCAGTTTGAGTCAATCCAGATCGACCTGCAGGACATGGACACTGACGAAATCAGTGAAACAATCTCTGGTGTCATCAACTCCATGGCCGACACCGCGTTTGCAGCCATTCTGCAGTCCGTAATCGGCCAGTATCAGCAAATCGGCGAAGGGCTGATGGAAACCGCAGTCCGGCTGCTGAGTCAAAAAGCCATCGTCGAAAATGCCCTCGAACTCACCGGCTCCAGCATCGAGAATATCGGCATGAGTGCAACAGAGTTTGCGCAATATCAAGTCGAGATCTCAAACAGCATCATCGAGCTGGCCGGTGACATTGAGGCGTTCCAGGAACTGTTCTCGACATTCTTCACGGCGTTTTTCAGCGCTGCCGAACAACATGCCGCCAACGCCAGCAATCTGACCGGCATCATGGAAACCATGAATCTGACCCTGCCGGAGAGTCGCGAAGCATTTAAAGACCTGGTCAGTAGTATCGACGTGACTACAACGTCAGGCCAGAGCGCATACGTGACGCTGCTCAGCCTGTCATCAGCGGCAGATGAATATTACAGCTATCTCGAAGATCAGGCCGAAAAGATGCAACAGATTGCCGAAGCAAGTGAAGATCTCGAAGTACGCGCTTTGACAGCTCTTGGCGATGACGATGCCGCAGCAGCACTGCGCAGAGAGCTGTCAGCTCAACGTGAGATCGAAGAGGCCATCGCCAATAATATGGGCGAAGCCTACATTGCCAGGCTGCGCGAAGTGCTTGCATTAGAAGCCGAGGCAATTCGCAAGGCTGAATTGGCCGCGACCCTGGAGACGTCGACAACCAACCTGGAAACGGCATACAGCACGCGCAAGTCAGAGCTGACAACAGCATACAATGAAGAACGCCAGTCGCTGATCGACAGCTACAATGCCGAAGCCGCCGCGATCCAGGCACGCAACGACCGCGCCATTGCATCACTCAATGGTCAGCTTGATTCCCTCAACAAAAATGTCTCAACGCTGACCGGATACGTCGACAAACTCAAATCGGCACGCGAATCCATGACCATGGACGATGCCGACTACGTGGCGGCAATATACGCGGCAGCAAAATCAGATCTGGCGGGCGTGTTGTCTGCAGCGCGCGGCGGAGACTTTAGCGGGTTAGAGGATATCGACACTACTCTGTCTGTGCTCACATCACAGGGTACTGACTCATATGCCAGCAGTGAGGACTATAAGCGAGACTTCTGGCAAACCGTTAATTCCTTGACGGCACTCGAGGCTTTGACAGGCGATCAGGTCACTGACGCAGAGCGTGCATTGCGGCTGGCGGAACAACAGATCCACGTTATCGAGGCGAACAACGCAGCACAGCTGGCCCGTCTCGATGCAGCGCATGAAGAAGATCTTGCCGCTCTCGATGCAGCGCATGAAGAAGATCTTGCCGCTCTCGAGGCCCAGCTCAATGCCTTGCTGGGTATTGACGACAGCGTGTTGTCACTGACGGATGCCATTAAAGAGTACCTGGTTGCAAAAGCCAACGTCGTTGCAGCAGACGCTGACATCAACTATGCCGGTAACGATACCTGGACATCAGAAATGATTACCGCCCTGGTCGCCGACTCTCAAGCCACCCTCGGCACCGGTGAGCTGTCCATGCTCGACATCTACACCCAGGCCATTGCCAACGGTATCTCAAGCGCGCAGCTCGCCCCGGTGCTGGATACAACCGCCGCCGATCTCAACATCTGGGCCGACAGCATGGGCCTGCCCCAATTCGCGGCGGGTGGTATCACCAGCGGCCTGTCCATTGCCGGTGAAGCTGGCCCGGAAGCTATCGTCCCACTGCCGGATGGTCGCACCATCCCGGTCACGCTATCCGGTGGCGGTAATGATGAACTCGTTGCCGAAGTCAAAGCCCTGCGTCAAGAAGTCGGGATGCTGCGTGCTGCCGGAGAGTCTACGGCCAGAAATACCAGCGCCACAAAACGGCAGATTCAACGCTGGGATGGTGACGGCCTGCCGCCGGAAAGGGCCGCAGTATGAAGATAATCATCCCGACAACCATTACCGAGACTGGGCTGGTCAGCAGCACCGTGCCGGAAGATGACTACGCAGAGTGGTCCAGCGCCACCAGCTACAGTACCGGCGATCTGGTGATGGTCGCGGCGCTCCACAAGATTTTTGAGGCGAACCAGGCGAATAGCGATAGTTATCCGCCGGATAATGAGGCTGACTGGCTCGATAGAGGAGCCACAAACCGATGGGCCATGTTTGACAATAAGATCGGTACCGCGACCACTGCCGACGAAACCATGTCAATTGCGATTGATGCCGGTTTGGTAACAGGTGTTGCGCTCATCGGTATGTCGGCCAGATCGGTAACGATCACAATGACAGATGCGGTCGATGGTGTTGTCTATAACAAGACCCACCTGCTTTATGACCCAACATTGATAACCAGCTGGTACGACTACTTCTTCGAGGAGATTGAATATCGTCGCACGCTGGTTGTCCTGGGCTTGCCAAGTTACCGAGGCGCGACCATTGAAATTACGGTGGATGGTGGTGTTGGTGAACAGATCGCCGTCGGCGCACTGGTGGTTGGTCGTCATATCGTTTATGCCGAAGCCGCAAAGCTGGGCAGCTCCGTTGGCATCATGGACTACAGCGTCAAGAAGACAGACGATTTTGGAGTCATGAGCATCGTTGAACGGGACTGGAGCCTACGCGGCGACTTTAACGTGGTGTTGGACAATGTGCTGCTGGATAATTTTACTCGCCGTATGGTGTCGCTCAGGTCGAAACCCGCTGTCTATATTGGCTATAGTGGCTACGACTCAACAATTGTTTATGGATTTTATAAAAGTTTCGACACTGTCATGGAATATCCGAACCACACAGAATTGTCGATAGAAATAGAGGGGTTAACAGATGGCAATTGACGTTGTTTTTGATCCACCATCCCGCATGGATGACCCGGAAACATTCAGCACTAAAGCGGATGATACCATGGCCAAGCTCAATTCATGGTCGACGCAGGCAAACGCCCTTGCCGAGAGCGTCAACGGCGACAAGGAGTCATCAGGCCAGAGTGCATCCGAAGCCCTTAATAGCAAAAATGCCGCTGCACAGGGCGCCGCTGAAGCCTTAGCCTCGGCCAATGCGGCGGCAGTTGCGGCGGGTGCCGGTAGGTGGGTATCGGGACAGGCATACGCTGAGGGTGCCTGCGCCTGGTCACCGCTCAATTATCAAACCTACCGCCGAAAATCTGCAGGCTCCAGTGCCACCGATCCGTCGCTTGACGTCGCAAACTGGTCGCTTCTGGTTGTCGCCGACCCAGTCGCGGTAAAAACGGGCGGTGGTCAGCTACTGCCGAATCAAATCAATGAGCTGCAGGATAGCGGCACGTACACGCTGCCAGCTGCCGTGTCGGTGCCAGCAGACACGCGCATCGATGTAGAGATCACCGACCTCTACCGGATGCAGACGCCGCTGGTGCAGGCCGGTGCCGATGACGAAATAGTATGGTCCGGCGGGACAGACACGGAGTTTTTATTTGATGCACAACAAAGCATGTCCGTCCGATTTATTTCAGACGGGGTCAGTTCATGGAGGATGTAAATGACGATTAAAGCCAATCAATTCCTGGGCATTGTCCCAAAGACCATTTGGAATGGTAGGGGCGTCAGCGCGGGCACTGCGATATCTGCGCTGTCGTATGCAGCCGGAGCGACTGCCGGATCTGGAGATTTGAGCGCAGATACATACCCAGCACAGCCGCAGCTTGAAATTTTAGGTTCAGGGTACCTGGACTATGTCGCGGCTGGGCAGGCAAGCGGCGGATCATTAACGTTGACGTGCAAACTGGTAATTGACGGCAACGAAGTTATCGAATCATCGCTGTCGCTAGGGACGTCTGAGGGTTTTATTGTTTTGGGGTTTTCGTACGGCAACAGCGTTATCTCGCCATCGCGCATACGGTTTAGTAAGTCGGCAGCGGTGTACCTGAAATCGTCGGCTGCAATTAACAACACAGCAACAATCTATTATTCAGGGGGGCTGTACTGATGGACAGGGTCGAAGAAGCTATTGGTGCCGGAGTTATCCGTTATGTTCCGGCAGCGCCGGTACCGGCGCTGCCGGTTTTGTCCGTTGTCAATTTGTTATCATCTGATTCGTCTGCTGTTACAACGGGCATTAGGGATATCACCAGCAAGGCGGGATCGACAATAACCGCAGCAATCGAGCTGCGTGATGCAGCATCTGGCGAAACGCTGCCGCTGACAGCATTATTCCGCATGCCGCTGCGTGCAAGTGACGGGCGAGAGCGATTCGTACTGGTGTCGATGGTTGATGGCGTTGCAACGATCACAGTGACCTTGCCGGAGTCGGGCCGGTGGGAAGTCACACAAGAGAGCATCAATAGCGGTTTGCCGCCAGCAGAACACATGCAGTTCGCCGGGCTGACGCTTTATATTGTGCTGTAGATTAGATGGATAAAGAGGCAGCGACCCGGATGTGGCTGGCACCACATCCGAGCCGTCAACCCACAGATAAAACCTGTGAGCCGACCAAGGCTACCCCACCACGCGCGTGGCGACGGGGAGCCTAACACATCAAGACACTTTTGATAAGAGGCTCATAATGACGAAACCAATTATTCCATGGATCGGAGGCAAGCGTAAGCTGGCCGATCATATATTCCCGCTGTTCCCACAGCACCAGTGCTACGTCGAGCCGTTCTGTGGCGCAGCGGCGCTGTTTTTCATGAAGCAGCCGTCAGAAGTCGAAGTTATTAACGACATCAACGGTGAGCTTGTCAATCTATACCGGATTGTAAAGCACCATTTGGAAGAGCTTTATAAGCAGTTTAAATGGGTGTTAACAAGTCGCGAAAATTGGGATCTGCTACAGATGACCCCACCAGAAACACTAACGGACGTTCAGCGCGCAGCGCGGTTCCTGTACTTGCAAAAGTTAGCCTTCGGTGGCAAGGTCGACGGCCAAAGTTTCGGCACCGCCACAACCAGCCGTCCACGCTTTAATATCTTCACTCTGGAACAAGACTTAGCCGACGCTCATTTTCGCATGGCCAACACCTATATCGAGGGCCTACCTTGGCAAGCGGTCATCGAAAAATACGACCGGCCTCACACGCTCTTCTACTGTGATCCACCCTATTGGCAAACCGAAGGATACGGCGGGGAATTCCTTTGGTCAGAATACGAACAACTCGCTGAGCTGGCCAGGTCGATCAAGGGAAAGATGATTCTGAGCATCAACGGTCATCCAGAAATCCGCGAGCTATTCAAAGACCTGCCGGTGGTCGAAGTCAGCTATCAATATACGGTCGGCGGAGCCGCTCAACGCAGCGACTGCACCGAACTGATCTACGGTTCATGGCCGGAGTTCTCAGTTGATAGGAAGGGATACCAAGTCGGCCTGTTTTGATTATTTGTCAATCTGTATGAGCGGTGGTAAATTGGCACTTTCTTAATATTTAATCAGGAGGAACTATGCCAACAGAGCAACGCATGCATCATTGTCAACAGTGCGACAAACAGACAATTCATTTGGAGCGCACCCCGAACCATATTCTCCATCTGGTTGCAACGTTTCTAACGGGAGGGCTTTGGGTGATTCCATGGATCATAATTTCAAACAGCAATCAGCCTCTGCAATGCACGATCTGTGGGCACGCGGCACAACAAGGTCAAGCCCAGCAATCGCCGACCGCAACCATTGTCGGGCTGGCTGTATCGTTTATCCTGATCTGCGCCTTCGGAGCATTTTTCCTGCTTGCCGCGCCATGGTGATGTGCCGGTAGAGCTCTCAGTTGGCTGTCAGGATAATAAAGGAAGGCCCGTTTGAAGGTAGTCTTCCAAGCCTGCAAAAAAGATAACGCTACATGGTCGATTGTCGGGGTTGCCAGCAATACCACCGAGCGCACCATAAGTACAATTCGCGCAATATTGGCACGTTGGCGGCAAGTATGTTGTTAGGGTGATTTTGCACCTCAGAAAAAACACGCAATGCGTGTTTTTATTGTTTACTATAGACGCAATGCGTATATAATTAGAATCAAGAAGAGGGCAGGACGAACCCAAACAACGGAGGACGACATGGCAAGAGTTCAGGTTATCGACAGCAACGGCAAGGACCTCGGCGAAATGGAAGTGAAAATTTACAGCCCGATAGGCGGCACCCCTTACCGGGTTGACTGCGATGGGGAGGAATACTGGGCCACTGGCAAGACCGGGGAAAGCAGAATCACCGGCAAAACTGTTGTAGAAATGGCCACCGCCGAGGACGGCCGCCTCTGGGTGGACATTGGCGAAACCCTGATCACCTTAGACTGAGGAAAATGACAGCCGAAGAGTTGAGGGCGTCCCGGCAGGCTGCGGGCCTTACCATGACGGCGGCGGCAGAGTTGAGCCGGACGCCTTACCGCACATGGCAGGACTGGGAGACGGGCAAGCGGCGGGTGCCGGGGATCGCTGGCGCGTGGTTAGAACTCTACGCGAATCAGCACCGCCCCGAGTCACCCTAACAACAGGATAACCTGCCGGGCAGAATTATTGGCGAGAGGGGTGGCAGCGTGTTGAATGAAGAGGCAGTCATATTACTACATCGGCGGGCGCTAAAGGCATAGGCAACTATTACCAGTCAATCAAACGTCCAACATGGACGATTCTAGCCGGTCGCATTTTCGCGGCTGGCTAAATATTTAAGTATCATCGCGCAATATTGGCGCAGGACGATTGGAGTGTGAGCAATGACAGGACGGGATCTGAAAGCGTGGCGGGTGAAGTTGGTTGGCGACAACCGAGGGGCGGTAAGAACAATGGCTGAAAAACTCGAAACACCGAAGCGGACATACCTCAATTGGGAAGCTCAACGAGGATCGATTCCAGGGGTGGCTGGGGTGGCTATTCAGGCCTTGGTGAGACTGTCGGAAATCGACGAAATTACCGGCTAGGGTGGTGCCAAAGTAAACGCAAATTTACGCCAGTCTGGCACTTGCGCGGTGGTGTCAAAGTAATCGTGAAACGGTGCCAAATTACGCGGCGCGTTACAAGAGATAGAGCGCGACTTAAGATTGTTACCAACGTTTTACGCCAAAGATGATGAGTTGCACGATTCGTCGACCTAAAGGGCGGCGAGCCGAATCTGTGAAGCATCACGGAAACAGACCCATTGTCGGTTGATCTGAGGTTCAGGAGGTGTTCAAGCCGTTTTTTACATCCTTTTGAGCGGCCAGTCAAAAGGATGTCGGCTGCCGGGACGAAACCCGGCGACCTTGACTTTGTTCTTGATCTTCAGTGGCTCGTAATCCGAAACGAATCGCACCGGCGAACTTCATCCGTTCGCGAAGGTGGTGCCCACATGACGCGGGCTTCCGCGCCCGCACGTCGGGGCACTTTTGCGTCGACAAAAGTACCACAAAATCGACTCCCGTCATTGCGCCCTTCGGGTTCCCTCTCTGCGTTCACTAACACCGCGATGTCGGCAAAACTCGCTGACGCTCAAACAGGTTGCCGACGACCATCGCGGTGATCGTTCTCTTCGTTCGGCGCTACTGAACGGGAGGGCTTGGTTGCTCAATAACACACGACTGCAGGGCGGGCACCGTCCCGCCCGTTTGATTGGTGCCACACCAGAGATAGAGCGCGACTTAAGATTGTTATCAACGTTTTACGCCAAAGGTGATGAGTTGCAAGATTCGCCGACCTAAAGGGCGGCGAGCCGAATCCGTGAAGCATAACGGAAACAAACGCATTGTCGGTTAATCTGAGGGCCAGGAGGTGTTCAGCCGGTTTTTGCATCCTTTTGAGCGGCAAGTCAAAAGGATGTCGCCTGCCGGGGCGAGTCCCGGCGACTTTGATCTTGGTTTTTCGTGGTTCGCATTTTGGAACCATTTGCGCTGGCAGAGAGCAACCGTTCGCATAGTTGGTACGCACGTGACGCGGGCTTCCGCGCCCGCACGTCGGGCCACTTTTGCGTCGACAAAAGTGGCGCAAAATCGACTCCCAAGGGGTTGTCATCAATCAGCCTTCACGAAGTTGTTGCGGATCTTTTTCACGTCAGCGGCGTTATCGGTCGTCGCCATAGAACGACTATAGCTCCTCATTCTGCCTTGCTGACGCAAAAAATCTCACGCAACACCTCTCGTTCATCTGATCAATAACAACCCCATTGCGCCCTTACGGGTTCCCTCTCTACGTTCACTAACACCGCGATGTCGGCAAAACTCGCCCAGTCGGCATCAGTCCTCAAACAGGTTGCCGACGACCATCGCGCTGACCGTTCTCTTCGTTCGGTGCTGCTGAACGGGAGGGCTTGGCTGCTCAATGACACTCTGCCGCAAGGGTGGGCACCGTCCCACCCGTTTGAGCGGTGCCACGGAAGAAATAGAAAGAGGCGTAAAATGTTATCAACGTTTTGCGCCAAAGATGATGCGTTGCACGATTCGTCGACCTAAAGGGCGGCGAGCCGGATCTGCAAAGCATAACGAAAACAGACTCAGTGTCGGTAGATCCAGGTTCAGGAGGTGTTCAGCCGGTTTTGAGTGGCCAGTCAAAAGGATGTCGGCTGCCGGGACGAAAACCGGCGGTTTTGACCCTGATCTTGACCTTTGTTTTTACAACTCAAAACCTATGAAACACCCCAACAAACGCTTCCCCCTTGATGTTCTCGGAACAGCACGGTATAACCCGTGATGAATTTATCCCCGTTCATGACGATCAGGAAAGATTAATCCAGCATGTTGCAACTTAAAGACGTTGAAGTCGATTTCTCCGGACGCAAAATTTTTGCCGGAGTCAACTGGCATATCCGCCCCGGAGCGCGCATCGGTCTGTGTGGCGAAAACGGTGCCGGCAAATCGACCCTGTTAAAACTGTTATGTGGCATCAACCATTGCGATAAAGGCGATGTAATCGTCGCCAAAGGGACCACCTTCGGTTATTTGCCTCAAGATGGCTTGAGCTACAAAGGAAAAAGCCTGTTCGAAGAGGTGCGCAGTGCCTGCGCCGAACTGTTGGAGATGTCCGAGGAGATCAGCCGCCTGGAGACGCAGATCTCCCAGGACGCTGACGAAAAATTGTTGGAGCGTTACGCCCACCTGCAGGATCTCTACAGCCAGCGCGGCGGATTTACCTTGGAAACCGATATCGCCAAGGTGCTCAATGGCCTCGGCTTTTGCGAAGACGATTGGCAGAAACCCTGCGAACAATTTTCCGGCGGCTGGCAGATGCGTATCGCTTTGGCGCGCCTGCTGCTGCAGCGCCCCAATTTGCTGCTGCTCGACGAACCCACCAACCATCTGGATTTGCCGGCACGCAACTGGCTGGAAAGCTATCTGTCCCAGTATCCGTTTTCTGTTGTGCTGGTGTCGCACGACCGCTTTTTTATGGATCAGGTGGTGGAGCGGATTGTCGAAGTGTGGAACGGTGCTCTGAGCGAATATCCCGGTAACTATTCCCTCTATCTGATTGAACGTGACCGTCGTGTTGCTGCTCTACGTGAGCAGAAACAACGTCAGGATGAAGAGATTGAACGCATTGAGGCGTTTATCAATCGCTTCCGCTACCAGGCCAACAAGGCCAGCCAGGTACAGAGCCGGGTGCGCCAACTGGAAAAGATCGAACGGATCCAGATCCCGCCGCAGCGCAAAAAGATCGCGTTTAAATTCCCTCAGCCGTCACGTGGCGGCAAGGATTTGCTTGTGCTGGAACAGGCTGGCCAGCGTTACGGTGACCATCAGGTGCTCAAAGACGTTGATTTGACTGTAACCCGTGGCGAGCGTGTGGCGCTGGTTGGAGCGAATGGCGCCGGTAAATCAACCCTGATGCGCTTGCTGGCCGGCAGTGAACAACCCAGTGAAGGGCAACGCATTGAAGGCCATAATCTCGAATTGGCCTATTTTGCTCAGGATCAGGCGGCGGTTCTCACCCCGGAGCGAACCGTGCTGGAGGAGATTACTGCATCTTCACCGGTGGATATGGTGCCCCGTTTGCGCGATGTGCTCGGCACCTTTTTGTTCAGCGGTGATGATGTGCATAAGCGGGTCAAGGTGCTGTCCGGTGGCGAGCGCAACCGGCTGGCTTTGGCCATTTTGCTGTTGCGTCCGGCAAATCTGATGCTGCTCGATGAACCGACCAACCATCTTGACCTGCAATCCAAAGAAGTGTTGCTCGATGCCCTGAAAAGCTATACCGGTACCCTGGTGTTTGTTTCCCATGATCGCTATTTTGTCGATCAACTGGCCAGTCGTATCATTGATGTGTCCGGTGGTGGTATCAGTTCCCATCCCGGCAACTATGCGGACTTTCTTTCTGCCCGTCAGGCTGAAGGCTGTGATGACCATTCGGAACAGCGCGTTGAGCACCTGAACAGTACCATCGCATCAGAGACTCCGGCTGCGACCAAGGAACAGCGAAAACAGGAACATGCTCAACGCAAGGAACAGCAAAAACAGCAGCGCAAGCTGGAAAAGCAACTCCAACAGCTTGAAGCCGATATCGAAACCGCTGAAACGCATCAGGCTGATCTTGAACAGCAGTTGGCCGATCCCGAACTGTATCAGGATCAGGCCCAGTTTTCCCAACTCTCTGATCAGCATCGTGACCAGGCCGAAGCTTTGGAAGGGATGTATGAGCAATGGGAGAAACTTCAACATGACTTGACAACCCTGGCCGAGTGATGGATTCTGTTTGAATTCAAGACGTTATTTACAGAGGTGACACTATGCTCGTGCTTCCCCGCGGACGGGTGGTCAAAGAGGGGCTTGATCCGAAACGGCTGAAAATGCCCGATGCCCTGATCAAAATGTGCTCTAACGGTTTCAGTGGATATCTATCGCTCAGCGGTGAAGATGATGCGGCGGTCTTGTGTTATGAGGCGGGTAAAATAGTCGCCGGGCTGTGGGGGATTGGTCAACGCCGTCTGACCGGTGTGGCGGCGCTAGAGCAGATGTTTCGCATGATTCAGGGCGATGGAGCGTGTCATCTGGACATTTACCGCCTTGACGCCCGACTGTCAGCCCTGGTTCACAAAGCGTGTGAAGGTGAACCTGTCTTTGAAGCACAAGCCATGACTCTGCTGGATGTGGACCGCTTGATGGACTATATCGATCAGCAAAAATTCAGCGGTGCGTTACGCCTTACTGTCGAATCTCAAGCGACCATGATTTTCTATCACGAAGGGGCGGAGCTGGGTTTTTTTCACGATACCCAATCCGAACTGAGTTATCAGGCTGATATCAAGCATTCCATTGCCGCTCTCGAAGGCTGTCAACTGGATGTGATCCGTTTTGTTGAGCAGTCGCAAGTCAATCAACTGTTAGCCGGGCTGAATCTGGAAAAGACGTGGTTACATATCTGGCGAGAGCTGAATCTGTAAACTCATAAAGATGCATTTTAATCTCGGAAAAACACGTTGAGGCCTTATGCCGACAACGTGTTTTTTTACTTCCACACCCTGGGCGGTTGGCTGTGTTGCCATGATGAACAGGATCGCAAGTCTGATCAGCGCTGAAAGGCGTTGTCTCATATCTCCCCCCTCCGTTTGTATAAAACATGACAATTTATCCATTGAGGATAACAGGAAATAAAAGAATTCTTACAGAAGATTAAACAGGGTTTGTAAAGGCAGAAAAAAGGACGATGAACGGGGAAGCCACAAGGCCCCTGAGGTGTTGTTACCTCAGGAGCCTTGGATGATTGATCAGAATTACGTTTCTGCGGGTGGAACCAGCACAATTTGAATGCGCCGGTTCTGGGCGCGACCTTCAGGCGTATCGTTGCTGGAGACGGGATGGAAGGGACCGTATGCGCCGATCTCCAGTTTTTCGCCGGGGATACCGACCTCCCGTTGCAGGACGCGAACCACATTGGCGGCTCGGGCGGCGGACAGCTCCCAGTTGCTCGGGAACTTGGCTTGCAGCGCCTTGCTGATACCGAGGTTGTCGGTGTGGCCTTCAACGCGAATATCTTTGTCGTCAACCTCCTTGAGGATGTCACCCACCTGGCGGATCACCTTGATGCCGGCCGGGGTCAGGTCTGCTGAGCCGGACGGGAAGAGAATCTTTTCCACCAAGTTGACGGTCAGCTTATCTTTGAGCTTGTTGATGGTGATCTCACCGCGCTCAATCTCTTGCTCCAGGTTGGCGACCAGAGAGTTGTAGGTGTTGGCCATTTTTGCCAAACGCGCTTCACGGGCAATACGCTCACGCTCAAGTTCCTGCTCCAGTTGCTGTTTATTGTCGAGCAATTGCTGATAGCGCTGTTGTTGTTGCTGCTGCTGTGCTTCGAGTGCCTGTTGTTGTTGTTCCAGCGCGCTGAGTTGTTGCTGCTGTTTCTGGCTGCGGGCCTGAAAGATATTTTTCAAACGGTCAATTTCAGCCATGGCGGCAATGTTTTGATCGTTGAGCGCCTTGTTTTGAGCCAAGGCATCTTCAAGCTGTTGCTCAACAATGTCGTAGCGGGACTGCAGATTGTTGAGTTTTTCGGTGGTGCCGTACAGATCGGTCTGCAGTGCTTGATTTTGATCGAGCTGCTGTTGGTAGGTGTTTTTTGATACGCAGCCGCTGGTTGACAGCAGAGCGAACAAGCCGATTATGGTCCAAAGAGAAACAGGTATCATGGTTTTTGATTTCACGATTATCCTCCGGTGTTGTTTTGTTTAGCAATCCGCTTACATTTATCATATTCTGACAGTTCCATCATCCTTTTTAGCGCCTTTGCTGGGCGGGGGATTGCAATTGCGACAAACGGTGGAAGTGTGGTATGAAAATAGGATTTTCAATAAGTTATGGAGATTGTCTCGTGTTTGAAATTGACCGAATTATACAGATGGCCTTAACGGAGGATATTGGCTCCGGCGATATCACAACATTGTCCACGGTTCCCAAAGGCACATCGAGCCGAGCGCAGTTGGTGGCCAAGGAGGATTTTGTTTTGGCGGGGATGGAGGTTGTCGAGCGCGTGTTTACGTTGCTGGACGGCGCAGTCTCCTTTGAAGCGTTAAAGCGCGACGGCGAGCAGATTGCTCGTGGCGATGTGCTGGCTTGGATCAAGGGCGATGCCCATACCCTGTTGCAGGGGGAGCGAGTGGCGTTGAACCTGATGCAGCGCATGAGCGGTATTGCCAGCCACACTGCGGCATTCGTTGCGGCCGTGGCCGGAACCGATGCCATCATCGTCGACACCCGCAAAACCATGCCGGGTCTGCGGGTTTTGGACAAATACTCGGTGCGGATGGGCGGAGGTCAGAACCATCGGACATCTCTTTATGACGGCGTGCTGATCAAAGAGAACCATATCGCTGCGGCAGGTGGTATTACGGCGGCCATTGACGGTGCGCGCAATCGGGCGCCTCATACTCTGAAAATAGAGGTGGAGACGGAATCGCTGCAGGATGTTCAGGAAGCTCTCGACGCTGGAGCTGATATCATCATGCTCGATAATATGAGTCTCGATATGCTGCGTGAAGCCGTGGACCTGATCGGTACGCGTGCCGTAACGGAAGCCTCGGGTGGTGTGAACCTCGATACCGTGGCCGATATTGCCAAAACCGGCGTCAACCTGATCTCTGTCGGTGCCTTGACCCATTCGAGTTGCGCTGTCGATATCTCGATGCTGTTTGAATAAGGAGCAATTGTGGCGGAACTCACGATGCGTCAGCAGGTTCTCGAGTTGTTTTTGGCCGATCCCGAGGTGGTTCTCTCTGGGGAAGACCTCAGTCAACGTCTTGGGATCAGTCGCGCGGCGGTATGGAAACACATTCGTCTGTTGCGCACTTTGGGCTATCAGATTGATGCGGTGCCGTCGCGTGGCTACCGTTTGACCACTCAGGCGGATCTGTTGTTGCCTGCCGCTGTGCAGTCCGGTCTGGAAACCGCCAGCATCGGTCAACAGGTTGAGTATTTTGACGAAACCGATTCGACCAATCTGCGGGCCATGGAACTGGCCGAACAGGGCGCTAAAGAGGGCACCGTGGTCATTGCCGACTGCCAGAACGGTGGTCGTGGTCGCATGGGACGTCGCTGGAGTTCCCCAGCCGGTGTCAATCTGTACACGTCAATCATTTTACGACCGGACATGGCGCCGATTCAGGCTGCACAACTGACCTTTCTCTCTGCCGTGGCCACAGCGCGTGCTTTTGAGGCGGTGGCCGGGATTGAGGTGCAGGTGAAATGGCCCAACGATATCCTTGTCAATGGCTGTAAAATTGCCGGTTTGCTCAATGAACTCAGCGCTGAGACGGAAGGCGTGCATCACGTGGTGCTCGGCATTGGGGCCAACTTGAATATGAGCCGTGAGCAGTTTCCCGATGATCTGCGCCGTCCGGCGACTTCCGTGTTGTTGGAAACGGGAAAACCCGTAAGTCGCGTGGCTTTTGCTCAGGAACTTTATCGCCAGTTGGACCGCCTCTATCCGCTGTACCAGCAGCAGGGTTTTGTGCCGATCAGGTTGGCCTGGGAGGCGTTGTTTTATTTGCAGGGGCGCAAGGTTCAGGTTGATTGTGGGGCGGATATTTTTACCGGCATGGTTGCCGGTTTGGCCGAAGATGGTGCATTGCTGCTGGATCTGGAGCAAGGTGGCCAACAGGTCATTTATGCCGGTGACGTGAGCGTTGCCGATTGAGAAACGTCTCCGTCGGTTTGGAAGTTACGACGCTATGAAGGAGAACGATGACCATGTTACTGGTGGTTGATGTTGGAAATACCAATACGGTGCTCGGCCTGTATCAGGAGCAGCAGCTTCTGCACAGTTGGCGCATCCGTACCGATAAATCGCGCACCGATGATGAGTACGCCATGCTGCTCAACGACCTGCTGACCTTCAAGGATTTACAACTGTTTATGGTCAAGGCGGTGATTGTCTCCTGTGTGGTGCCGCCGATGCTGGATGCGCTGACCCGCATGTGTCGCAGCTACCTTAATACCGAGGCTTACGTGGTCGGTCCGGGGCTGAAGACCGGGATGGCGATTAAATACGATAATCCCAAAGAGGTGGGAGCGGATCGTATTGTCAATGCTGTGGCCGCTTACGCCAAGTTCAAGCGCAGCCTTATTGTGGTGGATTTTGGTACGGCAACCACCTTTGATTATATTTGTGACAAAGGCGAATACCAAGGCGGAGCCATTGCTCCGGGACTGGGAATCTCCGCCGATGCCCTGCATGAACACGCCAGTAAACTGCCGCGTGTTGAAATCAGTCGTCCGCCGCTGGTGGTGGCGAAGAACACCGTCAACAGTATCCAATCCGGACTGCTGTTCGGCTATGCCGGGCTTGTGGATGGAATTGTCCAGCGCATGAAACAGGAAGTGGGCGGCGATCCTTTGGTGGTGGCCACAGGTGGTTTGGCTGAACGGATTGCCGAGGCGTCGGAAACCATTGATGAAGTCGATGGTTTATTGACGTTGGATGGTCTGCTGCTCATTTATCAACTGAATCAGAATAACTGAAGGGCTTGACGTGAGTTGCGTCATCACGCCTTATGTGAACACCGAAGCATTGAGGTGAAGGTGAACTGAACGATTACAATTATTTAAAGACCGTTTTAATTTCCGAAAAAGCGTGTAAACTCAAGAATATGTACCTGTCTTGTAGTCTTTGTGATGTCATCCTCTAACCGCTGTCATGAAAGGGGTAATCATGGGAAAGTACGACACTGCGAACTTGAGAAACTTGGGAATTGTGGCTCATGGAGGGGCGGGAAAGACCTCCCTGGTTGAGGCGATGTTGTTCAACACCGGCATGACCGATCGTCTGGGGAAGGTCGATGATGGTAGCTCCACCATGGATTTTGAGCCCGAGGAAATTAAACGTCAAATTACCATCAGTTCCAGCCTTAATCATTGCGAATGGCAAAATCACAGTCTCCACCTCGTTGACACTCCTGGTTATTCCAACTTTCTTCATGGCACGCGCAATTGCCTGCGCATTCTAGGCGGTGGCATTTTGATCGTTTCGGCGATCTCCGGCGTCAAGGCCCAAACACAAAAAATCTGGGGATGGAGTCAGGAATTTGAAGTTCCGCTCATCGCCTTTGTCAATAAAATGGATCGTGAACGCGCCGACTTTTTGCGCGCTGTTGACGATATGGAAAAAATGCTCGGCAGCCGCGGCGTTCTGGTGAATATGCCCATCGGCCAGGAAACTGATTTCCGTGGCATCATCGACCTGGTGACCATGAAAGCACGGATTTTTCAGTTTGATGAAAAGGGCACCTACAACGAAGAGGAGATCCCTGCCGAATACCTGGATGAGGCCCAACGCCTGCGCACAGTGCTGCTGGAAGCGGTTGCCGATGCCGACGATGCTCTGATGGAGAAGTATCTCGAAGAGGAAGATCTTTCGATTGAGGAGATTCTTCACGGCTTACGCGAAGGGACTCTGACCGGTGTATTTACCCCGGTGCTGTGTGGTAGCGCCACGGCCAATATCGGTGTGCGCCAGTTGCTCGACTATGTGGTCCACTGTCTGCCGTCACCTTTGGATAAAGGGGTGCAGATGGGAACCGTGCCCGGCAGCGAAGAGATTGTTGAACGCCAGCCCAGTGAAGACGATCCGTTTTCAGCGATGGTATTCAAGACCTTCAACGATCCGTTTACCGGCAAGCTGTCGTTGTTTCGAGTCTATTCCGGGGTGCTGAACTCCGATTCAACCGTGTACAATTCAACCAAAGAAGAGACAGAGCGTATCGGTCAGCTCTATCAACTGGAAGGGAAAAAGCAGGTCGCGATTGCTCAAGCCGTGGCCGGTGACATTGTCGCTGTGGCCAAACTTAAAGCGACGGCAACCGGCGATACCCTGTGTCAGGAAAATCAACCGATCGTTTATGAAAGTCTGTTGCAGCTTCAGCCGGTCATTTCTTTCGCCATCAAAGCGTGCAGTAAAAGCGATGAAGATAAGATCAATACCGGTTTGCAGCGGTTGATCGAGGAAGATCCAACCCTGAAGATTTCCCGCGATGAACAGACCCATGAGATGATTCTGTCCGGTATGGGGCAGGTGCATATTGAAGTGGCCGTTGAAAAGCTCAAGCGTAAGTATGGTGTCGATGTTGAATTGGAGCTGCCCAAAGTGCCGTATCGTGAAACCATCAAAGGCAACACCAAGCTGCAGAACAAATATAAGAAGCAATCCGGCGGGCGTGGGCAGTATGCGGATGTGTGGCTGGAAATTGAGCCGTTGCATGCCGGCGGCGGTTATGAGTTTGTCGATAAAATCGTCGGTGGCGTGGTGCCGCGTCAGTATATTCCTGCGGTGAGTAAAGGGATAGAAGAAGCCATGGGTAAGGGTACTCTCGGTGGCTATCCGGTCGTTGATGTCAAAGTGACCCTGTATGATGGTTCTCACCACTCGGTGGATTCCTCGGAGATGGCGTTTAAAATTGCCGGATCCATGGGGTTTAAAAAAGGGATGGAGCAGGCCCGACCGGTGTTGCTTGAACCGGTAATGAAGATGGAAGTTGTGGTGCCGGATGATTGTGTCGGCGATGTCATTGGTGATATGAACTCCCGACGTGGCAAAGTGTTGGGAGTGGAACCGCAAGCGGGCAGCCAGGCCGTGGCTGTTCAGGTTCCCATGGCTGAAGTGCTGCGCTACGCGCCGGAGCTGCGCTCTATGACCTCGGATCGTGGATTGTTTACCATGGAGTTCTCCCACTATGAGGAGGTTCCTTCCCATTTAACCGCCAAGATATTGGCCGAACGAAATGAAGACTAAAGGATAAGACCGTTTTGACAGAACACCCCGCACAAAAAACCGAACGACTTCAGGTTTCTGCTGAAGTCGTTCGGTTACTTTCACCGCAAACCCCACATAGCGTCAAACTGAAGGCTGCACGTGGGGGCCTGCCGTTGTCGATTGTTGATCAGATCCATGCGCAGCTGTTACTTTACTCTCAGGGCAATGCCGAGGTGAAAAAAGCCGCCCTGGAAGCGCTGAAAGACAGCTCGAATAATGCTCTGAAACCCGTTCTGGAAGATCCTAACCAGCATCCGAAAGTTCTCGATTTTCTGGCTAAGGTCAGAATGCATGATCTGGGTACCTTGATTTTGATGCGGACAAATCCAGCCGTGGAAAACAGCACCTGGACCTATGTATTCAGACATTGCAACTACGAAGTGCTGGATTATTTTTGCGATGATAAATTTATCCGCAACTTTCCGCGCGAGGTGTGTGAGGCGATTCTCGATAACAATCAAGCCAGTAAACAGATGAAAGAGCTTCTGGCGGCCCCTGTTGGCAAAACCGAACTTGATGAAGAAAAAGACGATTCAAACTCGGAAGAGGCGCTTAACGAGGAAGATTACAGCGACGATTTTGAAGAGACCAAAAAACTCACCAAACAGCAGGTGGTTCTCGAACTGGATATTTCCGAGAAAATTAAATACGCCATGACCGGAGACAAGGAGTGGCGCACCATTTTGATCAAGGACAGCAACAAACTGGTCAGTGGTGCCGTGTTGAAAAATCCACGTATTACTGAGGGCGAGGTGTTGTTTCAGGCTCAGAACCGCAGTGCCAGTGAAGAGATCATCCGCCTGATCCTTCTCGAACGGGAGTGGATGAAAAATTATGGTATTCGCCATGCTCTGGTTATACATCCCCGCACCCCTGTGTCGACTGCGATGCGTCTGCTTAATACGTTGCATGAGAAGGATATCCAAAAACTGGCTAAAAGCCGCAATGTTTCCTCTGCTATCACCAATG
The DNA here is from genome assembly GCF_963678835.1 of uncultured Desulfuromonas sp. Lineage (NCBI taxonomy): Bacteria > Pseudomonadati > Thermodesulfobacteriota > Desulfuromonadia > Desulfuromonadales > Desulfuromonadaceae > Desulfuromonas > uncultured Desulfuromonas sp. Next base: position 3,253,653 of record NZ_OY787469.1, on the reverse strand, counting down.
CCTGCCGGCGCATGTTAGCCAATAAAAAACGGTAATATTTTTTCCCATATCAGGTGTATTTAAACCGACCCTTTTTTTGGTTTGACTGAACCTGACCCCTATGTTATTCAGAAAAACCCCTAAATCTATTGATGTTTACTGAAGTTTAACTTCTGTTTGTTCTAGTGAAACAGGACCCTTTTGGAAGGAAAAATTTTTTATGTCTGAAGCTCTGCATTTTACTGTTGGAGGATTGGTTGAAGAGATGGCGCGTCGTTTTCCTGAAAACGATGCTCTGGTCTACTCGGATCGCAATTTACGTTATAGTTACGAGCAATTCAATGCGTTGTGTGATCGCGTGGCCCGTGGCCTGCTGGCGATGGGGGTCAAAAAAGGTGACCATTTGTCCATCTGGGCAACCAATGTTCCTGAGTGGGTGGTTTTGCAGTTTGCTTCGGCCAAGATTGGTGCTGTTCTGGTGACAGTCAATACCAGTTATCGTTCAGCTGAATTGGAATATATTCTGGAACAGTCCGATTCAACATCATTATTTCTTGTCCAGGGATTCAAGGATACCGACTATGTTGAAACGGTATATGACGTGGTTCCTGAACTGAAGTCGGCTGCTACCGGAGCATTGGACAGCGAAAAACTGCCTTTCCTGAAAAATGTCGTATTTATCGGCGAAGGCGCCCCGGCCGGCATGACCAATTTCAGTGATCTCGAAACTCTGGCCGACAAGGTGTCTGTGGAGCAGCTTGATGCGGTGAAAGCCACCCTTGATGAGCACGAAGTGATCAACATGCAGTACACCTCTGGAACCACCGGGTTTCCGAAGGGGGTTATGTTGACCCACCACAATATCATCAATAACGGCTTTAACATTGGTGAATGTATGCGTTTCACCGAAAAGGATCGGTTGTGTATTCCGGTGCCGTTTTTCCACTGCTTTGGGTGTGTGCTTGGGGTTATGGCCTGTGTTACGCATGGCGCGACCATGGTTCCGGTGGAGACGTTTGTTCCCGAGGAGGTTCTTAAAACCATTGAGATGGAGAAATGCACCGCGGTTCATGGTGTACCGACCATGTTTATTGCTGAGCTGGAACATCCCAATTTCGGCAAATATGATTTGAGCACGTTACGCAGTGGTATTATGGCTGGATCACCTTGTCCGATTGAGGTGATGAAACGGGTTATTCGTGATATGAATGCCTCTGAGATCACCATTGCCTATGGCCAGACGGAGGCTTCCCCGGTGATCACCCAGACCCGAACCGATGATCCGATTGAGTTACGGGTATCCACTGTCGGGCGCGCATTGCCCGATGTTGAAGTGAAGATTGTCGACATTGAAACCGGTGAAGCCTTGCCTCCTGGAAAACAGGGCGAATTGTGTTCCCGTGGCTATTTGGTGATGAAGGGCTATTACAAAATGCCAGAGGCAACGGCCCTGGCCATTGATGAAAACAACTGGTTGCACACCGGCGATCTGGCGGTGATGGATGAAAACGGTTATTGTAAAATTACCGGTCGCATCAAAAATATGATCATACGTGGTGGCGAAAATATCTATCCGCGTGAAATTGAAGAATTTCTTTACACCCATCCGGCGGTTTCCGATGTTCAGGTCTATGGTGTGCCGGATCGCAAGTACGGTGAGCAGGTGATGGCGGCCATCAAGATCAAGGAAGGTGTGGCGCTGACCGAGGACGAAGTGAAAACATTCTGCACCGGTCGTATTGCCAACTATAAGATTCCCCGCTATATCAAGTTTGTCGACGAATACCCGATGACAGCCAGTGGTAAAATTCAGAAATTTAAATTACGTGAAATGGCGATCAAAGATTTGCATCTTGAAAACGACGAAGGTGTTGAGACAGCCTGATGTATTCTAACGATTGGAAAACGCCACAGGATGAACTGCTTCGCCGTTGTCGGGCGTTTCAATGCCAACTGACCGCGCATCAGATTGACCTGGCTATTATCGTTCAAAATGCCGATCTGTTTTACCTGACCGGTTCCATTCAGCAGGGGATGTTATTCGTCCCCTGTTCGGGGGAACCGGTTTATTGTGTGCGTCGTGATCTGGACCGGGCACGTCTTGAGTCAGCGTTGTCCCAGGTGGTTGCTGCCCCAAGTCCGCGACAACTGGCCGACTTTGTCCGCGAGCAATTCGGTATGACTCCTGAGACTTTGGGGTTTGAACTGGATGTTTTGCCGGTCACTTTTTATGAACGATTAAAACGTTCCTTTGCCGAGGTGGCGGTCAAAGACGTTACGCCTTTGTTGCGGCGGGTGCGCATGATCAAGTCGCCCTTTGAATTGGAGCGAATGCGCAAAGCGGCTGACCAGTTGGCTGTAGTGTATGAAGCGGCTAAAAATACACTGCGCGAAGGGATCAGTGAGCTGGAACTCTCTGCCCACCTTGAGTTGGCGGCCCGACTGGCCGGGCATCAGGGTATGACTCGTATGCGGGCGTTCAATGGTGAGTTTTATGGCGGCCATGTGTTGTCTGGCGCTGCCGGGGCTCATCCGACGTTCTGCGATACACCGTTAGGTGGTACCGGCCTGACTCCTGCGGTTGCTCAAGGCGCCGGACAACGGGTGATTCAAGCCAATGAGCCGGTGATTATTGACTTTCTTGGGGCGTATCAGGGCTATCTCTGTGATCAGACACGGACCCTGTGCCTTGGCGGTTTAGCGGATGAATTGCGGCAGGGCTATGAGGATATGGTGGAAATTCTCTGGCACATGGAGAAGATTGCCAGGCCGGGTGTGTCCTGGGGGCATATCTATGATTCCTGCCTGGCTCTGGCGTGTGAGATGGGGCACAAGGACGCCTTTATGGGCAGTGCGGGAGCCCAAGTTGGTTTTATCGGACATGGCATTGGTACCGAGATCGATGAATTCCCTTTTATCGCCAAAGGATTCAATGATGACCTGCTTGAAGAGGGGATGACCTTTGCCTTTGAACCGAAGCTGGTTTATCCCGAACTTGGTGCACTTGGTATTGAAAACACCTATCTGGTTACGGCTGACGGTGTCGAGGTCCTGACACGTTGTCCGGAAGAGCTTGCTGTCGTGTAACTCACACAAAGATCAGAACTGCGGGCACAGCCAGACAAGTAAAACACAGCGCAGTCGCCCGTAACATGTGTCGTGTTCCCAGTGCCGCGACCATGCCCAGTTTGAACATCAGGTTAGCCAACATCGCGATGAGGATACTGTTGGCCGCCTGGATCTGACCTAAATCGCCAATGATAGATAAGCGGGCGTTGGTCAGCGTGATGGCATCCACATCGGTAAATCCGGAAATAAATGCCACCAGATAAACCCCTTGGGTCCCCAGATGTTGTTTGGCAAATGAAACCGCCAGCAACACTCCCGCATAAAGCAATCCAAACAGTAACGCTTGAGAGAGTTCGGCCGGATTGCGGCTTTCCATATGCAGGGCGTCCTCGCACGTGCTGTGACGCCAGTAAAAAACAATAGGAACCAAGCCGCCAATGAACATACCGCCCATCGGCAACCACAGATGTTGCATTAACTCTGGATTGATCAGATAGATAAACGCGGTGATGCGTACCAGAACAACGGTGGACGCCAAAGCGACCACGATGGTTGCGGTTCGGGAGATATTCCTGATAGAGGAGGACTGGCGGCTGAAGGTCAGGGTGGTCGCGGTACTGGAAACGATGCCCCCGAGGATACCAAGAACCGGGCTGCCCCAGCGCTGCCCAACCAGTTTCAAGGTGATGTAGCCGACTAGGTTAATCGCACTGATCAATACCACCATCAGCCAGATATTGTAAGGGTTCAGAGCCGCATAGGGGCCGAAGTTCTGATTGGGCAATACCGGTAAAATAATGAACGCCACCAGGATGAACTGAAAAAAGGCGTATAGGTCACGCTGTTGCAGGCGGCGGGAAAAAGCGTGCATCTGCGGCTTGAAATACAGAATCAGGGTTGTGGCCAGACTTAGGCTGATGGAGGTCACGGTGTGCCCCAATGTCAGCAGGATGCCGACCAGATAGGCAATGAGCATGGCGATTGCCGTGGTCATCCCGGACGATGTGTGTTGTTTAAGGCGCACAATATGGCCCATCATCCCCTGAGCGGCAATGGTGGCCAGGCCAACCACCATGATCCATTCGCCACCGGATTCTGCAGAAATATTGCCGCACAGGCTGCCGAACAGAGTCACCAGGATAAAAGTGCGCAATCCGGCAAAGCCGCTTTCGCTGCGTTCGCGTTCCAAGCCCATCAGAGCGCCGAGCAGCAACGCCAGGGTGTAGGTTTCCAGTGGCTGAAGCGACGAGCTTTCCAGTGTGATCATCATAACTTACAGCATAGCCGATTTTGTTGATGATGCCAGTGAGCAGGTGATAACGGATCTGTTTTCGTTGGTGTTTTTCTCTTCAGGTTAAAAATAACGACCGACTTGAAACATAACTGAGTTGATGCCGTGATTATCGCGGTGCAGTTCACCATTGGACACATGATGTAGACGTGCTGAGACAAACCAGCGCTGACCGTTTAAAGAGGAAAATTCACCGCCGATACCGAGTAGTGGGTTGAAGTTGATACGCAGGCCCTGATCTTCAATCTGATAGTCGGTGTAGATCAGACCGATACCAGCTTCAATAAATGGCCTTAGCCCACAGCAGGTCAGCGGCTCCAGAGGATAGACCGCCAGCATGTTGGCGCTGATGATGGCCCGACAATGTGGCGTTGAGGCCAGTCCCGCAGCTCCTTCGAGCTTGAATTTTAGCTTTTGCGGGGCACGATGTGCCCAGATTTGAGCATAATTCCATTCGGCACTCAGACCCAGTTGACCAAACTGGATTTCATTGCCGGGAGAATAGCTGTTAGCCAGATTGGCGGTGGCGGCCCAATGAGCCTTGTTCCACACGCTTTCTTCAGCCTGCGACAGGGCCGGGAGTGAGAGGAGCGCCAACAACACCAGAGTTACCGATACGCGGGTCACAGTGTTCTCCTTATGATGGCTTACAGGTTAAAATCGGCAGCCATGCGCCAGCCTTGTTCCGTTTTGATCAGTTTAAATTTCTCATGATGGGGAATCCGGTCTCCCGCTTTGAACTGACCGTACTTCATCAGTTGTGTCAGCAGTTCCATACCGGAGCCGAATGCTGCCAGCGGGTTGTCGTTGCTGGCGCGGTTGAGTTCTGCCGATAACTCTTCGAGTCCTTTCCGGAAGACCAAGTCGTATTCCACTTCGGCAATGTAGGTTTGCTTGTCAACACTGAGACCGTTGACCTTGTGGAAGTTTTCCAGACTGAAAATCTTTTCGTTGTTATGACTCAGGACTTGTTTGGCCACCTGGATCTGGATCTCCGCATCCGTGGGCACGGACTGACAGCCACCGAGGCCAAGCATGGCAAGCAGCAGAATCGATAATGAGATGAGGCTACGCATGGGACTCTCCACACTGATGAGTAGCGGGGGCGTCGCGAACGATGCCCCCGCTGATTTTAACGTTTTTCGTTAAGTAGTTTGTAGTAAGCACTGTCGGTTGACAGAATCAAGCGGTTGTTTTTATTGACTGTCTTCTGGTACGACTCCAGGGTGCGCAGGAAGCGGTAAAAGTCTGGTTCCTGGTTATAGGCCGCTGCATAGATTGTTGTCGCCTGCGCGTCGCCATGACCTCGGATTTCCACGGCCTTGCGGTATGATTCGGAGCTGATTTTTTTCAGTTCTTTGTCCATCTGGCCAAGGATATCAGCTTTTTCCCCTTCCCCTTCAGAGCGGTACTGAGCCGCAACCTTCTTACGCTCTGAAATCATCCGTTCATAGACGCGTTTGCGGACCTGTTCGACATAATTGATCCGCTTAATCTGCACATCAATCAGTTCAATGCCGTATTCCGGCGTGCTCAGTTTGGCCTGAGCGAGGATGTTCGCGAGAATATCTTCACGTCCCACCAGTTCTCGGTTTACCTGAGCGGTTTCGACAATGTTATCGGTAAGGTCCTCCGGTGGCTGATAATCATCTCCGCGAACCAGTTCCACCAGCAGGTGACCGGATACTGCGTCACGCACAACCGAATCGATGATATCGTCGAGGCGACTCTGGGCACCGCGTTCCGTGGCAACCGTGGTAAAGAACCGCAACGGATCGACAATCCGCCAGCGGGCGGTGGTATCGACCCAGATATATTTCTTGTCGCTGGTAGGAATCTGGTTGGGGTCGGCATCCCAGTTAAGGATCCGTTTGGAGAAGCGATGCACTTCCTGGATCACCGGAATTTTAAAATGAATACCGGCATTACGTACCTCACCCACCGGTTTACCGAATTCGGTGACCAGAGCCTGTTCTGCTTCATTGACAACGAAAAAGGCACTTTGGGCGACCAGAACCACAAGAACAATGATGGGGATGATCAGACGCTTCATTTGGCACCTCCATTCATGTTTTGTTTGCCCAATGGAAGCAGGGGAAGGATGCCGCCGCTCTTGTCGTCAACCACATAAATTTCATCGACCTTGGGAAGAATCTTATCCATGGTTTCCAGAAACAAGCGTTGTTTTGTGACTTTGGGGGCTTTGCGGTATTCAGCCACCAGAGAATTAAAACGCTCTGCTTCGCCCTTGGCGATGTTGATGCGTTCAAGAGCGTAACCTTCGGCTTCGAGAATGCGGCTACGCGCCACACCACGGGCCTTAGGGACTTCGCGGTTGTATTGCTCGCGTGCCTGGAAAATCAGGCTCTCTTTTTGTTGTTCGGCTTCGTTGACCTCGTTGAACGCTGCTTTAACCTGATCTGGCGGGTTAACATCCTGGAATTTGACGGTAACGACACGGATGCCGATATTGTAACTGTTGAGGATTTCCTGGAGTCCTTTTTCAACGGCCATGGCCAGATAGGCACGCTCTGTGGTCAACACCTGAGTGACATTGGAGTTGCCGATGATGCGGCGCACCTCGGCTTCGGACAGATCGCGGATCGTGGCGCGGGGATCGGCAATGTTAAACAGGTATTTTTCCGGATCAACGATCTGATACTGGACAATCCATTCCACATCGCTGACGTTCAGATCGCCGGTCAGCGTCAAAGATTCTTCACTGTAATCGCGATTGCTGTAGGTGGTGCGTACACCGGCTTGCTCAGTGCGAAAGCCGAACTCCTCTTTGAGCACGCGGCCGGTTTTGACTCGGTAAACCTGATCAATGCCGAAAGGCAGTTTCATATGCAGACCAGGTGGGGCGGTGCCGATCGATTTTCCCAGACGCAACAACACGCCGGTCTCTTCGGTATCAACTTTGTAAAAGGCGCTTTGTCCGCCAATGACGACGAGAAAAACAATAACCAGGCCGATAATGATTTTTTTCGGTGGGCCACCGCTGGTCTTGATTTTCTTGGCCGCCATTCTCAGAGCTTGTTCCAATGGATCCTGCTTGGGTTCCCAGGGACTTTGAGACATTCGGGGTCCTCCTGAAAAAGGGGTAAAAGTTGAGCCTTATGCAAAAGGCTCGTGAAGCCCATGGATGGGCGATAAAAAAAGGGCGGGTTCGCCAACTGTCGCTCTCTATTGGCTCGACCATTTTGTCAGGGATTGAAAAGCACATTTTTTAAAACCGTGCGTACGAAAAGCAACGGACGGCTTTTTTGTAGAGACGTTAGCCGACTTCATTGTAAATGCGGGTGCGAAACTCGACACCCAGTTCCTCCGCCAGTTGTTCACATGCCTTGATATCAATCCCCGGGACCGTGACGGCTGACGCGATCACTTTGGGGATATACGTCGGTGCCTGATGGATGAAATCTTTCACCGCATCGTAGCCTTCAGCACCAAAACAGGATTGGCAGATGCGCTGGTACTCGGCCGTGTTCGGGGCGTTAAGGGAAATGCTCAGCTCGTCGATCAGACCTTTGAGTTCCGGCAAAACATTTCGTTGATGAACCAGATTGGCTTGGCCATCACTGTTGATGCGCACCTTGATCCCACGCTGTTTGAGCCACGTGGCCACCTCTTTCACCAGATCAAGGCGCAGCAGCGGCTCACCGTAACCACAGAAAACCACTTCCTCATAACCTGTCGGATCGCCAATGGCGGCAATCACTTCATCAAAATCAGGTTCATGGTCGAGCTTGAGCTGATGGCCTTTGACGTGAAAGTCGCGGAATTTGGCGCAAAAAGTACAGCGGTTGCTGCAGCGGTTGGTGATGTTGAGATACAGCGAGTCGCGGATGCGATAAGCGATTTTACTGGCCTGGTCCACTTCGCCGACACCGAACAGCTCAAACGCATTAAGACTGGTGATGCGCGCCACATCGGTCAGGGTCAGCCCCTTGATCTCAGCAACTGTTTCAGCGGTTTTGACAACGTAGGACGGCTCATTGCGCTTGCCGCGCCACGGTTGAGCGGCCAGATAAGGACAATCCGTTTCCACCAGGATGCGCTCTGTCGGCACCTGCCGGATCACTTCACGCAGGGCGTCGTTTTTCGGGTAGGTTATCGTGCCGGTAAATGACAGGTAGAAGCCGAGGTCCAGGCACGCTTTGGCCATTTCGATATCGCCACTGAAGCAGTGCAGTACACCGCCGATCTCCTCGGCCTTTTCTTCGCGCAGGATGGCCAACACGTCGTCATGGGCATCACGATCATGGATGACCACCGGCAGCTTGCATTGACGTGCTAACGCCAGTTGCTGGCGAAAGGCTTTTTGCTGCTGATCGTGCGGGCAATGGTTGCGGTAATAGTCGAGGCCGATTTCACCGATGGCCACTACTTTGTCTGCAGTCGCCAGTTGGGCCAGTTCGTCAAGCAACTGCGGGGTGACGGTGGCGGCGTCGTGTGGGTGGATACCGACCGTGGCATAGATACCTGGATACCGTTCTGCCAGATCGATGCTGGCACGAGAACTTTCGAGGTCGCAGCCGACGGTAATGATGGAGTGAACTCCTTGATCATCGGCACGTTGAATGACCTGTTCAAGGTCTTCAGCAAAACGACCGCCATCCAGATGGGCGTGGGTATCAACGAGGGAAGGGTGAGACATGGGAACTCCAGAAATAAGACGTTGGCGTGTTGTTTTTTGTGCGACGACACGATGGATCGTTTTTGGGGCAAAATCTTAAGGTCAAGATCGCCGGGACTCGCCCCGGCAGGCGACATCCTTTTGACTGGCCGCTCAAAAGGATGCAAAAACCGGCTGAACTTCTCCTGAACCTAGGTTAACCGACAATGAGTCTGTTTCCGTTTTACGCCACCGCTTCAGCTTGCCGCAACAAGGAGAATATTGGATAAACACGTCCTGTGTTTCCCAATAACGCAAGTCGAAAATGCGATTTCCGTCTTGCTTACACCATCAAAGATGGTGGTCGCCCGTCCATGGGCTCCACAGACGGTTTTCAACCGTCTGTCAGTTCGGCGAATCGCGCGCCTTATCAGCATTGGCGTAAAACGCTGATAACGGTTTGACGCAGCTCCCTATTTGTTCCGTGCCCCCGATCTAACGGGTGGGCAGTGCCCACCCTTCAGTCGCGTGTTATTTTGCAGCTAAACTCTCCCGTTCAGCAGCGCCGAACGTAAAGAGCGTCGCTGTGATGATCGTCGGCAACCTGTTTGAGCGTCAGCGAGTTTTGCCGACATCACAGCGTAAGCGAATGCAGTGAGGGAACCCGCAGGGCGCAATGGTCGGGAGTCGATTTTGCGCCCCTTTTGTCGACGCAAAAAGGGGCCCGACGTGTGGGCGCGGAAGCCCACGTCACGTGCGTACCCAAAATGCAAACGAGTGAACTTCGCCGGAGCAATCCGTCACAAGGTCAGCTAGCCTGCTCTGAGCAGGATAGTTAATGTTCAGTTTTCTTCAATGCGCGGAAACATCGGCGGCGCTTTTTCAATGGCCGTACCGGCTTGCAGTCCACCCCATTGATCCTGCCCATCAAGCATCAGATTGTCGCTGTCCTGACCCAGAATCTCCATGATACGCTTACCGGTATCCGGCAAAAATGGGGCCACCATCAGGCCGACCAGACGTACGGCTTCAAGCAGGTTGTACATAACCGTGCCGAGACGTTCTTTTTGGGCGTCATCTTTGGCCAAACCCCAAGGGGCGGTGTCGTCAATATACTTGTTGGCGCTGCTGATCAGCTCCCAGATGCTGAGCAGGGCCTTGTTGAAGGCCAGATCATTCATTTGTTTATCGATCAGTTCCAGCTTGGCCGGGAATTGGTCGATGAACGGTTGGTCGATGTCGGCCATTGCTGTTGGCTCAGGCAGAGTGCCACCGAAATACTTGTTGAGCATCGCTGTGGAACGGCTGACCAGGTTGCCGAGGTCATTGGCCAAATCCGAGTTGATGCGGTGGATCAGCGCCGAGTGGGAGAAGTCGCCGTCAAGGCCGAATGGCACCTCGCGCAGCAGGAAGTAACGGATCGGATCGATACCGTAAGTGTCCACCAGCATGTTGGGTTCAACAACGTTCTGCAGACTTTTACTCATCTTTTTGCCTTCGACAGTCCACCAGCCGTGGGCGAAGACCTTCTCCGGCAACGGCAGTCCGGCAGCCATGAGGAAGGTCGGCCAGTATACCGTGTGAAAACGTAGGATATCCTTGCCGATAACATGAACGCTGCATGGCCAGAATTTTTCAAAGTTACCTTGTTTGTCCTCCGGGTAGCCCAGTGCGGTAATGTAGTTGTTCAGGGCATCAAACCACACATAAATGACGTGTTTGTCGTCACCGGGAACCGGGATTCCCCAAGAGAAACTAGTACGGGAGATCGACAGGTCACGCAGCCCTTCGCGCACGAAACTGAGTACTTCGTTGCGGCGAGAACGCGGCTGGATAAAGTCGGGATTGGCCTCAATATGATCGAGCAGCTGTTGCTGGTATTTGCTCATGCGGAAGAAGTAGGACTCCTCCTTGAGTTTATCCGTCGGCCGGCCACAGTCCGGACAGCAGCCGTCGATGAGCTGTGTCTCAGTCCAGAAGGTTTCACAGGGCGTGCAATACCAGTCTTCATAGGCCCCGAGATAGATATCACCTTGTTCCTGGATCTGGGTAAACATCTTTTGCACGCCCTCTTTATGGCGTTGCTGGGTGGTGCGGATGAAGTCGGTGTTGTCGATGTTGAGCTTTTGCCACAAGGCCGCAAAGCGTTGCATCACCCGATCTGCCAGTTCCAAAGGTGTTTCACCCGCAGCAATGGCGGCTTTTTCCACTTTCTGGCCGTGCTCGTCTGTGCCGGTGAGGAAAAAGACCTCATAACCGCGCGCCTTTTTATAACGGGCCAGAACGTCACAGGCCAGCGTCGTGTAAGCGTGGCCGATGTGGGGCACGTCGTTGACGTAGTAGATGGGGGTGGTGATGTAAAATGTTTTGTCCATGGTGGCTCCTGCTATGGTTTGCGCTGCGGCCGACGACGGTTGCGGCTGCGGCGTTTATTGGGTTTTTTATCCTGAGGATTCTTTTCCTGATTGTTTTCGTTGTTGTCACCGCTCGTGGGTGTGGCCTGTACCTTGTCCTGGGCCGGTCCTTTATCCGGACGTGGCTTTTTGTTCGTCCGTGGGCTGTTTTCCTGCTTCTGCTGTTCCTGCGCCCCGGAAGATTTCTTGGGTCGGTTTTGTTTTTCCTGGCCCGGTTTGCCACTGCGTTTGTTTTTATTTGGTCGCCCTTCAGCAGATTTTCCACGGGCCGGACGTTGCGGTTTCCCGTCACGCGAGGCGGGTTTTCCCCCTTTGCCTTTGTTACCCGGTTTGCGTTCACCTTCTTTTGCCTGGCGTTTTTCCGGTGCCGATGAACTTTCTCCGCTCTTTTTCGGCTCCTCTTTGGCCCCCGACTTGCTAGTAGTCAAGCTTGCCACCGGGATGTGGCTGATGGTTTTACCGGCGCAGCGTACTGTGACGGTTTGACTGAGTGTCTGGCCGGAGACCACCTCAACCGTTTGTCCATCCAGGTTCGCTTTTGAGCCGGGCTTCGGCAACTGCTTGGCCATTTTGCAATAGGTATCGTATTCATAGCCCAGGCAGCACAGCAAGCGTCCACATTGTCCGGAAATTTTGGTGGGATTCAGTGCCAGCCCCTGTTGTTTGGCCATGCGTACCGAAACTGGATGAAAATCAGTGAGAAATGTGCCACAGCACAGTTCACGTCCGCAGATGCCGATGCCGCCGATCAGTTTGGCTTCGTCACGGACACCGATCTGGCGCATTTCAATGCGGGTATGGAAATGGTGGGCAAGGTCTTTAACCAATTCGCGAAAGTCCACCCGACCATCGGCGGTGAAATAGAAGATGATCTTTGAGCCGTCAAACAGGTATTCAGCTTTGACCAGTTTCATCGGCATGTTGCGTTGCCGAATGCGTTCCATGCAGTGGTCAAAGGCTTCTTTTTCCTTGGAAGAACTGATGCGCGCCATGTTGTGGTCGGCTTCAGTGGCCAGCCGCAGGACTTTTTTCAAATCCTGGGGAAGATCTTGTTTGGCAACGTTTCGAGGTGGGCGGGCAACCGTGCCGAGTGCGCGGCCCCGATTGGTTTCCACCACCACGCTGTCCCCCTGATTGAGTTCCAGTCCGTTGGTGTCAAAATCGTATTGTTTTCCCGCGGAGCGAAATTTGACGGTAGCGATGATTTTTTCGCCCTCTGGCGTTGTCGGGCGTTCCTCGTTGTTCTGAGTCATTCGGTCACTTTATATGCTGATCGTTTTCATTGTGACACCGTGGCCAAGGCCACTGTCGTCAAGTTCGAAAACGAAGGGTTCAATCGACAAGGTCAATTACCTGAAACCAAGTTGTTCGAGGTCGAAGAAAAGTAGTTGTTTTTCTTTTCTCATTCCCGAAATCAAGTAAAGAGATAATCTAACGTATTCAGGGGCGACAGGCAATGTCTTAGTTGCCGTCAATGCTGGATTTCTCTCTTGGATAAGAGGTGATTGATCTTCTCTGTCAGCTGGGGAATTTTACAGCGCTGCTTTTGGTTGGACAAGGCGGATCAGTAAGCGTTCAACCGCCAGTTGTCGGTTGACGTTGCGGCGTAAATGGTGCTGAAACTCAAGCAGTGCGTCCAGCTTGTGCTGGATGGAGGACAGGCTTTCACGGGCCGCCTGATGGACAATGCGATCCTTGAGGTCTGTATTGGCCAGCAGGGAGCTGGACCCCTGACTGACAACAAGAAACACGTCACGATAGCAACTGAGCAGGACAGTGCCCAGATCTTCCAATTGGTCTTTGTCCGCTGCCCATTTTTCCGCCAGTTCCAACATGGGAACGACGCTGCCCGGTGACAGGGTGCAGACGGCTTTGAACAGTGCCTTGCGTTGTTCAAGGTAAAACTCGCGGTCGCTGCCAAGAGCCTTTTTGAGGCTGCCTTCGGACAATGAGGCGAGGATTCGGCATTCATCGTCACTGAACTCCTGCTGCTTGAGGACTTTGGCAATCATGGCCTGATCAAGCCGGGCAAAGGGCAGCTGCTGACACCGGGAACGGATGGTCTCCAGAACCGCCTCCGGATGGGCGCTGATCAGAATCAGCATGACATCGTGGCGCGGTTCTTCCAATGTTTTGAGCAATGCATTGCCGGCCGCCGGGTTCATTTTGTCGGCCCCGTCAATCAAACAGATACGTCGTGGTGCTTCCAGTGGCGGATGTTGCAGTTCTTTTTGCAGCTCACGGATGGCGTCAATTTTGATGAAGCTGCCTTCCGGTTCAAGGATGTGGAGGTCCGGATGGTTGTTGTGGTCAATGCGTCGACAGCCGGGACAGGTGCCACAACCGGTTTGATGTTCGCAGAAGATCAGTCGCACCACAGCCGTGGCCATCAGGCGCTTGCCAATTCCTTCAGCTCCGGTAAACAGGTAGGCGTGAGCCATACGCTGATTATTCCATGCCTGACGGAGCAGTTTTTTTTGCCGGTCGTGGCCGATGATGTTGGCAAAGGTCATGACTGGTCCGCCGGTTGGATAACAGAAGTTATGGCCGAAGCAATTCGTTCGGCTACTGTTTGTGGACTCCCTTGAGCGTCAATGGTCAGAAAACGTTGGGGTTCGTCTTTGGCCAGCCGTAGATAGGCTTGGCGGATGCGCTGGTGAAAGTTGAGAGATTCCTGCTCAAAGCGGTCTTCGTTGGGGCCGGTGTGTTGTTCATTGCGCTGGCGGGCGCGTCCGAGACCAATCTCTACCGGCAGATCGAGCAGCAGGGTGGCGTCGGGTCGGACTCCTTGGCAGGCATAATCATTGAGTGTTGTAATTTGATTGATATCCAGTTGGCGGCCATAGCCCTGATAGGCAAGGGTGGCATCACAAAAGCGATCACATAGAACCGTTTTGCCGGCGTCAAGGGCCGGACGGATCACTTCCGCGACATGTTGGGCACGGGCTGCGGCATAAAGCAGCAGCTCAGCGGGACTGGTCATGCGGCTGTTTTTGGCATCGAGTAATACAGCGCGAATCTGGTCGGCAATGTCGCAACCGCCTGGTTCCCGTGTTTCGATGATGTCGTGACCCTGTTGGCGCAGTGCGGCGGCGAGGCGACGGATCTGAGTGGTTTTTCCGCAACCTTCAATACCTTCAAATGTGATGAATAGTCCCATAACTTCCGTTGTTTGTGGTGTGGCTGTCTTTTGGGGAGCGTCTTTAGTAAGATGTTGAAAAGTCCCGTCCGTGGGCTCCATCGTCTGTTTTTTAACAGCCTGTTTGATCTCCCGATTTAGTTCAGAGTGCCCCATTATAAAGAGCGCGGTCAGGGACGCAAGGAGAAAAGCATATCGGCTGGCCATTGCCTTATGGTGTGTTTTTCAGTATGTTAAAATGTTTAACAGTTGACATTGGTGAAGATCTGTCGGCAGAATGCGCGGCTTGTCCGCAGGGCAGGTCATGATTGTGGAGAGTGAATCTGGTGGATTTTGATAAAGAGCTGAGCGAATTTGAAGAGCGATTGGGGTACCGGTTTACGGACCGGAAGTACCTGCAGACGGCTCTGATCCATAAATCCTATGCCAATGAGCAATTGCGAGATCCGGCGGCATGTAATGAACGCCAGGAGTTTCTCGGCGATGCGGTTCTCGATCTGGTGATGGCGGATTATCTGTTTTGTACCTATCCACAGTTGCCGGAGGGGGAGTTGTCACGGATTCGCTCCGAATTGGTCAGCGCCCGTGCTCTGGCTAAGGTTGCCCGTCGTCTCAATCTGGGCCCCTGTCTGAAATTGGGGCGTGGCGAACGCCGTAGTGGCGGTCAGGACAAGGATAATCTGCTGGCCGATGCTTTGGAAGCCGTGTTTGGTGCGGTGTTTCTTGATGCCGGTTGGGATGTGGCGCGGGATGTCCTTGGGCGGATGTTTGAAGGCACGGCCGTGCAGGCGGCGCGGCGCAAGTCGCTCGATTATAAGACGCGCTTTCAGGAGTTGGCTCAGGCGCGTTTCGGTGCAGCACCGGAGTATGAGTTGGTGGCCACGGAAGGTCCCGACCATCAGCGTGAATATACCGTGATTGTCTCCTGTGATGGACGGCATCTGGGGCAGGGCAGCGGCGGTAGTAAAAAGGCGGCTCAACAACAGGCGGCCTGTCAAGCGCTGAAAGTGCTTGATGACGAAGGCGATGACGGGGCGGCATAGGCTGTTTCACCTAATTTAACACAACAATATAGAGCTGTTTTCATAAGGCCACGGAGCTCTTTTCGCAAAAACTTTTTTATTAAGAAAGAAATGATCACGTGACAGATTCAACCCAAACAGAGTCTACCTACCGATCCGGATTTGTATCGATTGTCGGTCGTCCCAATGTGGGGAAATCCACATTGCTCAATCAGATCCTCGGCCAGAAGATTGCCATTACAGCCAATAAGCCTCAGACCACCCGCAACCGGATTCTCGGCATTCACAGCGAAGACCATGCCCAGGTGTTATTTCTCGATACCCCGGGTATCCACAAGGCAACCGGTAAGCTCAACCAGTACATGGTTGACCAGGCGTTATCCGCATGCCGTGGTGTTGATGTAGTGGTGTTTCTGGTTGAAGCCACCGATCGAGTCGGTGGCGGTGATGATTTTATCCTTGATGTGCTGGGTCAGAGCGACATTCCAGTTGTTCTGGTGATTAATAAAGTCGATCTGGTGGAAAAGGACAAATTGCTGCCTTTGATTGCCCAGTATGCCGAACGCTTTGATTTTAAAGAGATCATTCCGTTGTCCGCCCTTAATGGCAGCGGCGTGGAGCGCTTGGTGACGGCAGTGCGAGACATGCTTCCCGAAGGCCCACCCTACTACCCTGAAGAGATGGTCACGGATTTGCCGGAGCGGTTTATTGTCGGCGAAATGATTCGTGAGAAAATTTTGCGCAAAACCCATCAGGAGGTGCCGTATGGGGTTGCGGTGCAGGTCGATAACTTTGAAGAGCGGCCCGGCAAGAACCTGATCGCCATTCAGGCGACCATTTATGTGGGTCGTGATGCGCATAAACGGATTCTGGTTGGTAAGGGCGGCAGCATGATCAAGGTTCTTGGTCAGGAAGCGCGTAAGGAAATTGAACAGTTTCTTGATGCTCGGGTGTTTCTTGAGCTGTTTGTTAAGGTGAAGAAAAACTGGATGGATTCTGATCGCTTCTTGCGCGAGTTCGGGTACGAATAAAGTTTTCTGAAAAAGCCTTCCATGGCTTTTGAAAAAGAGGCGAATAACGCCCCTTTTCAGAGCTTAATTTTTTATACAGGTGAAACGTTATGTCTGTCGTCGCTATTGTCGGCCGCCCCAATGTGGGTAAATCAACCTTGTTCAACCGCATTCTCGGCGAACGCAAAGCCATTGTTGAAGATTATCCGGGAGTGACCCGGGATCGTAATTATGCCGATGTGACTCGTTACGATAAGCCGTTCACACTGATTGACACCGGCGGTTTTGAGCCGGTCAGTGAGGAGCGTATGCTGGTGCAGATGCGCGAACAGTCGCAATTGGCCATTGAGGAGGCCGATGTCATCCTGTTTGTCATGGATGGCCGCGATGGTTTGACGCCGTCTGATGAAGAGGTTGCCGAAATGTTGCGCCGGGTCGACAAGCCGGTGTTGTTTGTTGTCAACAAAGTTGATGGCGATAAGCAGGAAGAGCAGGCGGCTGAATTTTACTCCTTGGGCATTGAGCATTTTTTTGTGACCTCGGCAGAGCACGGTCGTGGCATGGGCGAGCTCATGGCTGCGATTCTCGATGAATTGCCGGAAGTAAAAACGGTTGAGGACGACAGTGTTGAGGTGCGATTGGCCGTGATTGGGCGTCCCAATGTGGGGAAATCTTCCTTGGTCAATAAGCTGCTTGGTTACGAAAGAGTCGTGGCGAACCCGACGGCGGGGACCACGCGCGATAGTGTTGATACCCCTTTTATCTATAACGGTCAGCGCTATGTGCTGATTGACACGGCTGGGATTCGTCGCAAAGGAAAGGTCAGTCAGAAACTGGAAAAATATTCTGTGGTTCAGGCTCTCAAGGGGATGGACCGGGCGCATGTGGTGATGGTGGTCATTGATGCCGAGGAGGGGATCACCGAACAGGATCTGACCATTGCCGGCTATGCTTATGACCGAGGACGCGCGGTGGTGCTGGTGGTTAATAAGTGGGATACGTTGACCAAAGACAATCAGACCATGAAAAAGTTTACCGACGAGGTGCGTGGTCAGTTCAAATTTTTGTCGTTTGCGCCGATCATGTTTGTCTCTGCGCTGACCGGTCAGCGGGTGGCCAAGATAATGGAGACTGTTGAGGATGTTGCCCAACAGTTTAACCGCAAGATCTCCACGTCGGAATTGAACCGGGTTCTGAAGCAGGCCGAAGAAGCTCATCCGCCAGCCATGTATCATGGTAAGCGGGTCAAACTGTTTTATATTACGCAGACAGCGGTGCGGCCGCCGAGTTTTACCATTTTTGTCAACAAGGAGAAGGGGGTCCATTTCTCCTACCGGCGCTACCTGGCCAATAAAATCCGTCAGCCGTTTGGTTTCAGTGGCTGCCCGATCCGTATTACCTATCGCGACCGGGAGCATTAACCTTTGCCCTGAAAAAGGAACCGTTCAGGATAATTACATTTCTGGTGGTTTTGGCGCAGTCTGTTAAGGACAGGTTGATGTTTTGTGCTATAATCCTGTTAGTGTACTCATATACAATGAAAATGATGCTCTGACAGGGAGGCCATTGTGGCGAAACGAACCATACTTGTTGTTGAAGATGAAGAGAGTCTGTTGAAGCTCGAAAGTATTCTGCTGACCTCCAAGGGATACGAAGTTATTGGTGTTCCCAACGGATTAGCCGCATTGGATGTGCTGGAAAAAGAGACGGTCGACCTGGTTCTGCTCGATATTATGTTACCTGAGATCGACGGTTTTGAAGTGTGTCGCCGCATCAAGGGAAATCCGGAAACCCAGAAATTGCCTGTGATTATGTTGACGGCCAAGAAGAGTCATGAAGACATGGCTCGTGGTGATGAAGTGGGGGCTGACTGGTATGTCACCAAGCCTTTCAAGTCAGCTAAAGTGATTGAGACTATCGAACGATTCATTGAAGGGACTGCCTAGCGCGGATTCTTTTCACACCACAAACGGCGAAATGTGGGAGCTTGTGCCCATCGATAACGCGTCGTTTGCTTGACAACTCCTTGAGATAAGTGTTATATGCTGTCACGCTCAAACGAGCGTGACTTTTCTTTTTTTATACTACGTGTTTGGAGGTTCCTTTGGCAAAGGAAGAAGCAATTGAAGTAGAAGGTACAGTCATTGAGCCACTGCCCAATGCCATGTTTCGCGTCAAGCTGGACAATGACCATGTTGTTCTGGCCCACATTTCCGGGAAAATGCGCAAGTTTTATATCCGCATTCTTCCTGGTGACCGAGTTACGGTTGAACTGTCGCCTTATGATTTGACGCGCGGCCGGATTACCTACCGGGAAAAATAAGATTCATTTATCGCCTTCATCGAGTGAATTGCATTCTGGCGATTGAATCCATATACGTAAAAAGCCGGCCAAGGCCGGTTTTTTTCATTGAATAACGACCTTGCTCTTGCGCACGGAGGCAACATGGAAGAGCGTTACGAACCAATCGGTATTGAACTGGCCTGGCAAAAAGCCTGGGCCGATGCCAATAAATTTTCTGTATCCGAACAATCGGATAAGGAAAAGTTCTACCTTCTGGAGATGTTTCCCTATCCTTCCGGAAGAATTCACATGGGCCACGTCCGCAACTACTCCATCGGTGATGTTGTAGCCCGTTTCAAGCGACTGCAAGGCTACAATGTGCTTCATCCCATGGGCTGGGACGCCTTCGGCATGCCGGCGGAAAATGCCGCCATTCAGCATGGCATCCACCCGGCCAAATGGACGGTTGAGAACATTGCCAATATGCGTCTGCAGCTCAAGCGCATGGGGCTGTCCTACGATTGGGATCGTGAGTTTGCCACCTGTGATGTCGACTACTACAAGTGGGAACAGCTGATCTTTCTCAAGATGTTTGAGAAAGGCCTGGCCTACAAGAAGAGTTCGTCGGTCAACTGGTGTCCGACCTGTCAAACCGTTCTGGCCAATGAGCAGGTTGAAGACGATGCCTGCTGGCGTTGTGGCACGGTGGTGGAAGATAAAGAACTTGATCAGTGGTTCTTTAAAATCACCAATTATGCCCAGGAGCTGCTTGACGAGATCGACAAAATGGCTGGCTGGCCGGATTCCGTCCTGACCATGCAGCGCAACTGGATCGGTCGCAGCACTGGTTGTGAAGTTGCCTTTCCACTGGAAAATACCCTCGATAAAATCAAGGTTTTTACCACCCGGCAGGATACCCTGTACGGTGCCACGTTTATGAGTCTGGCGCCAGAGCATCCCAAAGCGCTGGAGTTGACCACCGATGACCAACGAGAGGCTGTGGAAGCCTTTATTGCCAAGGTACGCACTCAGGATAAGAAAAATCGCACCAGCGAAGATTTTGAGAAAGAAGGGGTCTTCACCGGGTCCTATTGCATCAACCCGCTTACACGGCGCAAAATGCCGATCTATCTGGCTAACTTTGTTTTGATGGATTACGGCACCGGCGCGGTTATGGCGGTGCCAACTCATGACCAACGTGACTTTGAATTCGCCAAGAAATACGATTTGCCTCTGGTGGTGGTAATTCAGCCCGAAGATGAGAACATCGACCCGGCGACCATGACCGAAGCCTGGACCGGCTCCGGCATAATGGTCAATTCAGATCGCTTTGATGGCCAGAATAACGAGGCGGCTAAAGAACAGATTGCTGATTACCTGGCGAAAGAAGGCATTGGCGAGAAAACCGTCAACTTCCGTCTGCGTGATTGGGGCGTTTCGCGCCAGCGTTATTGGGGCACACCGATTCCCATCATCTACTGTGATCAGTGCGGTGTCGTACCGGTTCCGGAAAAAGATCTGCCGGTGGTTCTGCCCACCGATGTTGAATTTACCGGTGAAGGTGGTAGCCCGCTGGCTAAGCATAAAGACTTCTATACGGTCAGTTGCCCGCAATGTGGCGAAGTGGCGCGCCGCGAAACCGATACGTTCGACACCTTTGTTGAGAGTTCCTGGTATTTCGCCCGCTATGCCTGCCCCGATTTTGCTTCCGGTCCCATCGACCGCGCTGCAGCGGAATATTGGCTGCCGGTAGATCAATATATTGGCGGTGTTGAACACGCAGTTATGCATCTGCTCTACGCCCGTTTCTTCACCAAGGTGATGCGCGATCTGGGGTTGATGGATGTCAACGAGCCGTTTACCAACCTGCTTACTCAGGGCATGGTGTGCAAGGAAACCCAATCTTGCCCTGAGCACGGCTGGCTCTATCCTGAACAGGTGGAAGACGGCACGTGTACCCAGTGTGGCAAGCCGGTGACCATTGGTCGCACCGAAAAGATGAGTAAGTCAAAGATGAACGTCGTTGATCCTGACAAGCTCATTGCAACCTATGGTGCCGATACCGCGCGACTGTTTTCACTGTTTGCTGCTCCGCCGGAAAAAGATCTTGAATGGAATGATCAAAGCGTCGAAGGCTGCTATCGCTTCCTCAATCGGGTGTGGCGGGCCGTCTATGATAACCAGGACATTCTTAAAAATGCCGCTGCACCTGAGACCGAGGGTGATGCCAAGGCGCTGCGTCGCATGACCCATCGCACCATCAAAAAAGTGACGGAGGACATTGACGGTCGCTTCCATTTCAATACGGCCATTGCCGCGGTTATGGAGCTGGTCAACGCCATCTACGGTTTCGAAAAGAAATCTGAGTATCCCGGTGCGGTGAAGGAATCTCTCGAAGCCACGGTCCGTTTGTTGGCCCCTTTTGTGCCCCACATTACGGAAGAGTTGTGGGCCAATTTGGGTCATGAAGAGGATCTGGAAACCGCCGGGTGGCCACAGTATGATACGGCAGCCATGGTTGAAGATGAAAAACTTATCGTCATCCAGGTCAATGGAAAAGTGCGGTCCAAGATCACTGTTTCCGCGTCAGCCGGCAAGGAGGAGGTCGAAAAGGCCGCTTTGGCGGATGAAACGGTCCAACGCTTTATTGGTGATGGAACGGTGCGTAAAGTGATCGTGGTTCCCGGTAAACTGGTTAATGTGGTGGCATCATGAGACATCTGACGGTCCTGCTTATTGGTGTGACGTTGTTGGTCTGTGCGTGTGGCTACCATGTGCCGGGGCGTGGCAATGCACTGCCGGAAGATATTCAGACGGTTTTTGTTGAACCGTTTCAAAACAGGACCACTGAGCCTTTTCTGGAAACACCGCTGACCAACGAAGTGCGTGATCAGTTTTCTCGTCGTCGTACCGTGGAGGTTGTCGCCAGCGCCGATCTTGCCGATGCAATTCTCACTGGAACCATTGTCAGCTACCGTGTCGGTACGGTCTCTTATGATCGCAACGATGATATCACCGAGTATCGCGTCACAATGATCGTTGATGCGGCTCTGACTCGGGCCAATGGTGAGGAAGTGATCTGGCAGGGTTCTGTGAGCTGGAAAGAGGAATTCTATGCCAATGATGATCGTGCTCAGCAGGATTACAATGAAACACTGGCTCAAGAAGACCTGCACCGTCGTCTGGCCCAGGAACTTTATAACAGCCTGACCGATAACTTCTGATTGCGGCTGTCATGACTCCGGTCGATCTGAAGAAAACCATTAGCGCCAACAAGCTTCCTCCCCTGTTGTTTCTTTACGGAGAGGAAGCTTTTCTGTTGGAACAATCCCTTAAACATCTTCTCAACACTGCCGTTGATCCGGCGACCCGTGATTTTAATCTGATGGTTCTTTCCGGAAAAGACACCGATCCGGCGCTGGTGATGGATACCGCTCGCACCTTTCCGGCTTTTGCCGAGCGGCGGGTGATTGTCATCAAGCAGGCCCAGGACCTTTCTGCGGCGGCACTGGATGCGTTGCTCCCTTATATCGAGGAGCCGGTCGCGGAATGTTGTCTGGTGTTTTGTGCCAACCGGATCGATAAGCGCAAAAAGTTTTTTCAGAGTTTCAAGAAAACCGGTGAACTGATTGAGTTCAAACCGCTCTTTGCGAACAAGATTCCCGCATTTGTCCGCGATCAGGCGCGTCAGTTCGGCAAACAGTTCAGTGAAGACGGTTTGTCGTTGTTCTGTAAACGGGTCGGTACCAATCTAACGGAAATTCACGGGGAGTTGCTAAAGCTGGCCAGTTATCTGGGAGATAAGCCTGTCATTGATGTCGATGATGTGGCGGCTGTGGTCTGTGATACCCGAGTGGACAGTATTTTTGACCTGACCGATGTGGTCGGTGCTCGTAAGTTGCCACAGGCTTTAATGCTAAGTGAGCGTTTGCAACTTGAAGGGGAAGCCCCGCTGAAAATTCTCGCCATGCTGACACGCCATTTTCGTCAGCTTTGGAAAACCAGATCGTTGCTGGAGCAGGGCGCTTCTCAACAGGACGTGGCCAAAACCGTGCGCATTAATCCCTATTTTGTAGAACGGATTATGCGTCAATCACACCAATTTGATATGGCGACCTACCCCAGAGCGTTTGAACTGTTTTTGCAGATGGACATGGCCATGAAGTCGAGTGGTGCCCACCCTCAGGCGTTATTGCAGAAGCTGCTGACGGATCTGGTTCGCTTAGGCTAAGGCTCGTTTCTTAACAACAACGCTTCTGTGTCAATCTTTGCCTGCCATTATCGAATTGCTCCAGGTGTAAAAAAAGGAGCCTTGAAAGGCTCCTTTTTTAAACTTACTTCTGTGATGAAACGATTAAGCGAGAGTGTTCACCAGTTTCGTCAGACGACTGATTTTACGGCTGGCAGTCGCTTTGTGAATGATGCCGCGAGTTGCCATTTTATCAATGTAGGGAACCGCTTGGGTCAGAGCTGCAGTCGCTGCGTCTTTGTTCTGCTCTGCAACAGCCAGGCGAACATTCTTGACCATGGTGCGCATGGTAGAACGCGCTTGAGTGTTGCGATCACGACGAACGATACTTTGCTTGTTACGCTTCAGGGCAGACTTATGATTAGCCATTGAATTTCTCCATCAATTGGTGTTGTTGTTTTTCTCTGGTAACGAAGTGAGGTTATAGCACTGCCGAGTGGCATGTGTCAATATTATAACTTCTTAACTGATGTTGGTAAAATTTATTTATATCAGTTGGTTATGCTGTTTTTAATTGGTATTAAAATAAAATAATCCCTTTTGGTGTTTATGTCGGAGCGTAGAAAAATCACACTGGCTGCCGGAATCCTCAGTCTGGCGACCCTGATCAGCCGTTTTGCCGGATTGGCACGGGATATGGTGATTGCAACGTTATTTGGTGCCGGGTTTGGTAGTGACGCCTTTTTTATGGCGTTCACCTTGCCAAACCTGTTGCGCCGTTTTTTTGCCGAAGGTTCACTCACCGCTGCGTTTGTTCCCACCTTCAGTCAGGTACGTGAGCAACAGGGGGAGCTGGCTGCTCAGCGGGTTATGGTGTTGTGTTGGTCTCTGTTGGCCACGGTGATGGTGGTTGTGACCATGGTCGGCATTGTTCTGGCCCCAGGGCTGGTACAGATGATTGCCCATGGTTTTGGGGAAATTGCCGGCAAACTCGAATTAACGGTTTCTCTGACCCGCATCATGTTTCCCTACATCTTTTTTGTCAGTTTGCTGGCGTTATTGACCGGTGTGCTGAATGTCTATGGTCACTATTTTATCCCGGCCATCTCTCCGTTGGTGCTTAATCTGGCAATGATCAGCAGTGCCTTGCTGTTGCATCACCGCTTTGCAATGCCTATTGAAGCGCTGGCCTGGGGTGTTATTGCCGGCGGTGTGTTGCAATTGGCCATGACTCTGCCGGTGTTGCGTCGTTACGGGTTGCGACTGGGGTGGCAATGGAACTGGCGCGATTCCACTGTGCGGCGCATAACCTTATTGATGGTGCCGGGCATTGCTGGTGTTGCCATCTACCAGATCAACGTGGTGGTCACCCGTTTGTTGTCCTCTTTTCTTGAGCAGGGCAGTGTCTCCTATCTTTATTACGGCCAGAGGTTGTTTGAATTTCCTCAGGGGATCTTCATCGTCTCATTGGCCCAGGCCGTGTTGCCAACCATGAGCCGTCAAGCCGCCGCAGGCGAGGTGGATGAGGTGAAAAACTCGCTGCGTTATGCTTTAACTCTTATTGTCCTGGTCACGTTACCCGCAGGCGTGGGGTTGATCGTCTGTGCCGAACCGATCTTCAGTCAGTTGTTCATGCAGGGTGCGTTTGGATTTTCTGATGTCCAACAAACAGCTCTGGCCCTGGCTGCCTATGCGCCGGGCCTGGTGTTTGTCGGCATTAGTCGGGTGATTGTCCCGACGTTTTATGCCCTGCAGGATACTCGGACACCGGTATGGATCTCGTTCTGGACATTACTGGCCAATGTGGCTTTTGGTCTGTTGCTGATGGGGCCGTTTCAACACGTCGGTCTTGCCGTTGCCCTGACCTTGTCCTCGGTTGTTAACAGTGTGATTCTGCTGGTGATGCTGCGACGCAAGATCGGCAGGTTGGGCTTGAAATCGCTGTGGTTAACAACCCTCAAAGCCCTGCTGGCCTGTGGTGTGATGGCGGTCGTGGTTGAGCGGGTGTTGCTGTTGGGGGCATGGTCAGCAGGTTTGACCTTGACCAATGCAATGATTCTTGCTGCCGGCATTGCCGGCGGTGTGGCAAGTTATCTGGTGGTTGGCCGTCTGGCGAGAATTGCCGAACTCAAGGAGTTGCAGGCGATCGTTCTGCGCAAGTTGCGGCGCGGTTAAGCGTTCTCCAGAGCACCAACCTGACGCAGAGCTTCGTAGAGCACAATGCCCGCCGAGGTGGACAGGTTGAGGCTGCGTACGGCATCACAACTCATCGGGATGCGTAGGCAACGCTCTGGAGCGCGTTCAAGCAGCTCTTTCGGCAGCCCCTTGGTCTCCTTGCCGAACACGATGAAGTCTCCAGGGTGAAACGTCGCCTGGCTATGGACGAGGTGGGCGGTTTTCGACGTGTACCACCAGCGACCCTCAGGATAGGCCTGTTCCAGTTGGTCCAGGCTGTCCCAGCGATGCAGGGGCACGTGGGGCCAATAATCCAGACCGGCGCGTTTCAGGTAGCGGTCATCCAGAGAAAACCCCAAGGTGCCCACCAGATGCAGATGGGTCTGGGTTCCGG
Source organism: uncultured Desulfuromonas sp. (assembly GCF_963678835.1). Taxonomy (NCBI): domain Bacteria; kingdom Pseudomonadati; phylum Thermodesulfobacteriota; class Desulfuromonadia; order Desulfuromonadales; family Desulfuromonadaceae; genus Desulfuromonas; species uncultured Desulfuromonas sp. The sequence continues at coordinate 3,228,069 of NZ_OY787469.1, read as the reverse complement.
CACACAATCGGGCGATATTGCCGGTGTTCGGCGGGATCTCCGGTTCCACCAGCACAATATGAAAAGGCGGATCAATCATGATGTCTGTCGCTCGGCTGATTTGCGCCAGCGCCGGTGTACCCAGAACCACTGGTCCGGCTGTCGGCGGATGGCTTCTTCAACGATGTCGGTGAGTTTCTGAGTGCAGTCCTGGACCGCTTGCTTGGTGGCCGGTCCGTCAAAGACCAGCGGCGGTTGGACAACGACCCGGTAATTGTAATCTTCCTGACGATAGACAAACACCGGGACGATGGGCGTTTGATTCTTCAGGGCGATCTGTGGAATGATCGGTGTGGCATAGGCGGGCCGGTTAAAAAAGTTGACGACGATTCCCTGCTTTTTGGAGATATGCTGATCAAGCAGCAGACACACCATGCGCTGATCCGTCAGGGCACGGATGATACGACGCGCCCCTTTTTTACTGTCGAGACACCGACCACCGGCACCTTCACGTTGATTCTGAATGAAGCGGTCGACAAACGGGTTGCGGATTTTCTTGGCGACAAAGTCGACAGGATAACCGAGAATCGGCATGAAAAAAGTGCCCGCCTCCCAAAAACCGACATGACCGGTGAGTAGAAACGCTCCCTGCTGTTGTTCCTTGATGGCTTGCAGATGTTCCAGCCCCTCAAAGGTGAAATGGGCATCAACATCACGACGGGTGGTAAAATGGTTGAGGCGCAGCATCTCCATGCTGCTGATGCCGAGGTGTTCAAACACTTTACGGATCATGGACTCAATCCACGCACTGTCTTTATCGGGGTACGCCCTGCGCAGATTGTCACGCGCCGTGGCCACGCGCTTGGGCTGAAAAAAACGGCTGCCACGTCCAAGCTGTCGCCCGAGTTTGAGTGCCCACAGGCGGGGCAGCAGGCGGGCAATGCCGACAAACAGGAAGAATGGTGCCGCTTCAAGATAATTCTGTAGAGTTTCTTTATTCATAAGGTCTCAACGGGTTAGCTGGCTGCTGATAATCCGCCAGGATGAGGTGTGTTCATCCACGTGATTAGAACCGACCGGATACTACCACGGCGAAAAAGGTTCAGCAAGCGACTGCTCAAGCAAATGAGCTGATGACTAAAAGTCAGAGACGTTTTTTTACAACATTAAATAAGTGATAGATATGGATTACTTTTTTCTCGATGCCCTGATCCGACAGATTCAACCGCAATTGCACGGGGCTCTGGTCAATAAAATTTTTCAGCCGCAGTCTGATACCCTGGTGTTTAAAATGTGGAACGGTCGCCAGGAAGTGCGTTTGGTGATGCGACTCGGTCCGGCTGCGGCAGAACTTTATCTGACCGATCAGAATGCGCGTAACCCAATGCGTCCACCGCGTTTCTGCCAACTGCTGCGGGCTCGGCTGCACCGCCTCGAATCTATCCGCCTTGATCCCATGGATCGGATTGTTCGGCTGCATTTTAATGGCAAAGAGGGGCAGGATTATACGCTGGTAGCAACATGCTTTGGTCGTGATGCCAATCTGATGTTGGTTGACGACGAAGGTCGACTTGTTGATGCATTGCATCGTCAGAGTACCCGGCTTCAAGGACAATCCGAACTCTTTGCCGATCAGATCGCCCTGGTCGATCTTGCTCAATGGTTACGGGATCATGAACCCCTGGAATCCATACAAACGTTTTTAAGCGAGCGCGTTGTGCCCATGAGTCGCGCTGTTGCTTCCTCCCTGGCCAGGGCTGCAGAGCAGAACTCTCTGGTTCAACAGGTTGATGCGTTTGTTGACGCATGGAAACAGGGGCAACTCAAGCCCCGTTGTCAGGGCACGCGTCTGACCATGTGGTTAACCGGTGATGATGAAGCGGCATCACACCTGAGCAGTTATGCGCGTGAGCACGGTTCCGGAAAAGGGCCGGATGACCTGGGCAAGGTGGTTAAAAAAGCTCTCAAGCGTCTTCATAAACGCCTGGTGAGTATTGATGCGCAATGGCAGGAGTGTGAACAGGCAGAGCAGTTTCGTCAACAGGCCGACTTGCTTTCTGCCCAACGCCATCTGCTCAAGCGGGGCATGACGGATGTAGAGGTCACAGACTATTATCAGGACCCACCTGTGATGTGCCGTTTAAAGCTGGACCCAGCAAAGGCACCGCAGGAAAACATCGATCAGTATTACAAACGCTACAGCAAGGCGAAGCGTGGACTTGACCACTGTCTGCGCCGTCATGAGCAGACCGAGCGTGAAATCGCGTGGCTTGAGGAGATTACCGAACAGTTGGAGAGTGATTCTTCCGCAGATCAGGACGTGATCCGTCAGGAGCTGATTGATGCCGGTATCTACCGACCACAAAACGCTCTGAATCGTGAAACACGGCGGATTTCAGCGGCGGATCTGGTGCGCAAAACCGTTTCGCCTGGCGGCTGGCCAGTGCTGTGGGGGCGCAACAATAAAACCAACGATTATTTAAGTAAACAGATGCTCAAAGCCAATGATTTGTGGTTTCATGCCCATCTGATGCCGGGCAGCCATGTGGTTCTCAAGTGTGACGGTGCCCAGGTTGACGAAGAGGATATTCTATTTGCCGCAGCGATTGCCGCACGCCATTGTCGCGGGAAAAATAGCGCAAAAGTGGACGTGATGGTCGCCTATGGCAAACATGTAAAGCGGGTCAAAAATGCCCCTCCCGGGCTGGTAACGGTGGATGAATTTCGAACCGTGATGGTGGCTCCTGCTGAACAGGTGGATGAAGGGTAAACAGGCATCATTTTTTTGTTGCATTTAGCTATGTCGTTTGTTATAAAACGTCTCGCTTCAAGCCGAAGTGGTGGAATCTGGTAGACACGCATGATTCAGGTTCATGTGCTCGTTAGGGCGTGGGAGTTCGAGTCTCCCCTTCGGCACCAAAATAAAATAACCCGCTACCGTAAGGTGGCGGGTTTTTTATTTTGCAAAAGCAGTCGTAAGACTCGAAGCGGAGCTAGCGCCACGCCAGAGTTGCCGTGACGGCAACGCCAGAGTGGGCGAGTATCCCTATGGGGATCACATCGAAACGATAAAAGACCCTGCACAACTGTTACAGGGCCTTTTATTAGATTAACCAAGCATGGTCGCCATATCATCACTGGCATTACCAATCGGCGTCAGATTGAAGTTTTCAACCAGAAAGTTGAGAACATTGGGCGAAATGAAAGCTGGCAGCGAGGGGCCGATACGCATGTCTTTCAGGCCTAATGACAGCAACGACAACAGAACTGCGACAGCCTTTTGCTCATACCACGATAAGACAATAGATAACGGCAGGTCATTGACCTCGCATTCAAAGGCTTCAGCCAGTGCCAGAGCAATCTGAATCGCAGAATAGGCATCATTGCATTGGCCGACATCCAGCAGGCGTGGAATGCCGTTGATATCACCAAATTCGAGCTTGTTGAAACGGTATTTGCCGCAGGCCAATGTCAGAATGACCGTATCTTTGGGCAAACTCTCGGCCAGTTGAGTATAGTAATCACGTCCGTGAAGGGCACCATCGCATCCGCCAATCAGGAAGAAACGCTTGATAGCTCCCGATTTGACCGCTTCGATCACCTGATCAGCCAAGCCTATGACCGCATGATGACCACACCCCGTTATTATGTGCTTATCTTCTTTTTCCTGAAAACCTTCACATTTCAGGGCTTTTCCAATCACTTCGGAGAAATCCCAGCCGTCGATATGTTTGACATCCGGCCAATGCACACGTCCCCAGGTGAAAATTTGTCAGCCGCACGCATCCTGCTGGCGTATAACCGCAGGTGGTCCATTGAGGACCTGTTCAATCAGCTTAAGAACCGTTGGGGCTGGAAGGACACGTGGCAGCAAACGCGCAGTTGTTGGCTCAACAGAACAGTGAACAGGTGAAAGACCTCGCCTCTCTCTGCCCTTGGAGAGACAAACAGCCGATCACGGCCGGGCGTGTGCGCCAAGGGTTGCAAAGGATTTTTGGTCATGTCGATATCCGCAGCCACTGGAACCCGAAGTCGGGAAAATTCAGCCCTCAAAACCGGGGCAAAAAACCGGATCGGCCGCCTGATCCACACAAAACAGCTTAACTTCGACAGTTTTTAGTTATTAATGAACGCTTCCCAGCGCCGAATCAGGCTGGCTTGGGGAGGGGTGTAACTCTAAACTTCAGTTTGGTTAAATAAATATAAAAAAACTATATTTGTTGACGTATATTAACATATCGTTATCATCGACATGTCTATTTTTTGCTTTTGATCTCTTTTTGGAGAATTCCATGAGCCGAACATCGTGGTGGTTGATCGCTCTCGCATTTTTGGGATTTCTGGGACTGATCCTTTTTCTGACCCACGACATCATTATCACCAATATCCTGGCCTATCGAATCTGTAAGGCGGATCCGAATCCAAAGACGTTTATCAAGAAAACCGTTGAATATCCCGAAAGCATCTACTGGGAAGACAATATCTATCCAGGGTTTGATGAAAACGACCGCTTGCTGATGATCTGCAATTATCTGGACGGCGCACATCTTAAAACCATGGCGCTGAACGCACCGGATGGGACGATTTATGTCTATACCGCAACGCAGGAGGATTGGCGAGAAAGCGAAAAAATTCAGAAAAAAACGCAAGAGGATTGGAAAAAATACTTCAATACTCTGGACAAGGAAGCAAGAGAGATCGCTAAACGAGCGAGAGTTTATTCTCCTGAGACGATGCCCTGTTTTAATTATAGCATTGTATTTGATCAGGCTCCATTGACGTCATTTGAACGGCGCTATCTTTGGAGTGATGAAGTCAAAGTTACAGAATTGAAAACAGGGGAGATTGTTGCGTATAATCGAAGGCTTATGCGTCGTTTTTATATGATGCTGCCTGATTTTGTCGGACATAGGTATTTTTCCCCTACTGCGCTATGCGGGGAAGAAGGTTTGCTGTATTTTGATGAAAAAGTATTTACTAAGTATGGAAGAGGTCTAAGGCCAGCAAAGCATAAAGTATTTATCGAAAATAGAATTTTTACTAAGGAGAATTATAAATGAATAGCTCTGTGAGTGCTTTATTAGATATGGGGCAACTGTGTGCTATTGTCTATAAAGATTTTGGTACTGGCTTGTATTTAGATAAAAATAGAATTTTAACTGGTACATTCTATATGGATTCTGATCAGTTTACATTGAATTCTTCCTATACAATTGTTGATTATATCTCAACTGATAATGATATGCAGGCTCTTCTCTTGCAAGTAAGCGGGACTGATGAATATGTGATCGTCTTCAGGGGAACCCAAGAACCGCTAGATATCCTTGAAGATGCGATAATTGGTCTTCATAATTATAATTTGCAATTTCAAGACGCTCTAGCTTATGTCCAATCCGTTCTCGCTGATCCCAGATACAATATCACAACAGATAATCTGACACTGGCCGGCCATTCATTGGGGGGGATTTTGACACAGGCCGTGGGTGCCGTCCTTGAGATTGAAAGTTACGCCTTCAATCCCTATGGCACGGAACGTTTACTGACGATGCCAATCAATGACGATATAGGTCTGATTGATGCCTTGACCAGTCTTGGTATTTATGCGGTTCTTGACGCCTTTGGTTTGGATTCTTCATACGCTGAATCCGCGAGGGAGAACGTTCTCAATATTTCCTATAGTGATTTTGGTGCGTTAAATGGAGATATCCTGTCCAATTTGGCAACGGAGTTGGCCTCTGAGCATTTAGGCTTATTCCTGCCAATTTTCGGTGAAGACGTGGGGCTTGATGGGCATAAAATGAGTGTTCTTAATGCAGCTCTCCAGCATTACGCGGATATCCTGAGTCATTTTGTAGATACGACGACCCTGAGCGACTTGTCGATCGTTTATGCACTTAATGGCGAAGATGGCTATACCCGTACAGAGAGTACTTTTTCCGCGCTTAATATCACTTCAACTGCCGATCAAAGTCTGACGCTGAATATTTTTGCCACAACTAACACAGAAGGCGACGTTGTCTCGCTTTCGCCTGATGATATTTATTATTTGGCTGGCACCGATATCGCCTATCGCTATGCCCTGGTGAGCCTTAATCCTTTTGCCATTACCGGCGATGATGCCATCTATGTTGATTATAATCAGAACGGTGAGCTCGACATCTGCAATCGGACCACTGGAGAGGGCCAATTGAGTACGATGTATCTTCAAGACCGTGCCGAAATGCTCGCCAATCTGCTCTATGCCAATATCAACGATTCGACGGAATCCGACAGTGCCGTAATTTATGAAGATGTTGCACTGAAGATCACGCTCAATGATCCGGAATTGCTTGATGTTCCTAATCCCAGCCCTGACTATACGATCGCCTTTGGCGGTGACGATAATGAGACCATAACCGGCACCTCTTCCCTCTGGGCTGGTGATCATAAACCGCCTTTACAGCATGGCCGGTAATGACACCATCTTTTGGAGAAGGTGCCGTTAAAGCTTGAAAAAGGAGTAATTAGCACATGGATGCAGGTGTATTTGAAATTTTCGGGACACGTTATTACACCCACGGTTTTGGTTTGCTGCTTGTCGCACCATTTGCCTTTTGGTTCATTGTTTCGGTGATAGGGGTACCGATACGACTCCTGGAAAGAAAGCCACTTCAGTGGTATGGGGTGGTCGTATCTGCATTCTGCACGTTTGTCATGCTGATTGTGGTCTTTTGGGATGTCTATCAGATCGGGCAACAAGCGGCCAAGCTCTGTAACGAAAAAGCCGGCTTGCATGTGTACCGGACGGCGGAGGCGGAGAGTTTTCTTGGTGCTGCTGGCATTAGAGGCTGGGCCGAGTATGGGTTTGAATTTACTGAAGGAGAGAGCGATAAAGATAAAATTCGATATTTTATGGAGAATGGGAAGCCAACATACAAAAAAGTTGACGAGTTTTTAAGTGAATATGAACTCTTGATCACAAGAAAAAAACTGACACCAAAAATAAAAATCCACCAATATCAAATAATTGAACGTTCTAACAGTGAGATTCTTGGAGAAACTGCACATTTAAGGATCGATGGAGGTTGGGCTGACATGGCTTTTTATGGTCTCACCGGTTTCACTTACACGCCATGGAAATGCAAAGGCGATGGGATGGGAGATGCAAGCCCAATCGATATTGTCAAGGTTGTGTTAAAGCCAATCCATAAACAACGCTAGCGCAATGACTCAAAGGAAGGCGACATTATGAACATTTCAGAATTTTACAAGTATTCCTGATTTGCCGATCTTGCTTATGTGAATGGAATGACAGCAATCGAAATGGAAATTTTGTAGTTGATGCTGCGGTAGACGCCAAACGAGCCCCGCAAAAATTGGCAGAAAATCTGTGGAACTGAACCTGAATCCCTTTACAACTCCGACGACCTCCTGAATGCAGATCTTGCTGATATCGGAGGATACGGTGTCGCGATTAATCAGGCTGTCAGCATGTTCAACTACATTATGCGATTGACCGCAGAGCGCAGCCAGACGGATGTGCTGCAGCTTTCTTGGACAATGCACTATGCCATGCCTGGGGACTCTTTGCCCACAAATCAATCCTATGTAGTTTATGGCTATGATGAAGTTGGCGGGACCGATTACTATGTCCTGGATGCCGGCTATAACGGCCAGGGGCTGGGTGTACTCCTCTCTGAAGGAGATACCATTACATTAACCGGACACAGCCTCGGCGGCCATCTTGCTGCTTTTGCTCAAAGATTATTCCCTGAACTGTTTGACCAGACGGTTACCTTCAATGCACCTGGATTTGATCCGATCAGTTCCCGTGGCTGGACCGATGAGATTGTCGCCATGTTTGCTGATTACCTGTCTGTTTCTCCTGCCTCATCGTTTGAGTCATTAAGTGATCGTCTGTTTACGATTGAGTCGGAAGATACGGTGCCCGGTAATGATGCTGATGGTGTTGCCGGTAGTCTCACAGGAACTGCGGCAACTTCGGAACGTTATCTGACGACTGAAAAGAACAGCCACAGTATGTCGCAAATGGTTGACGCCCTTGGCGTTCAGGCGCTGTTGGAAATGTTGAACCCTGATTTTACGTTAACGGAAACAGGCGCCTTGCTTCAAGCTACCTCGTTTGATCCGGGTAAGTCGGAAGAGTCGTTGATTAATGCGTTATCAGCATTGTTGTTGGAGAATTCGGCAGCAATACCGATCAGTAATGGTGAAGCGCCGAATGATCGAATTTCTCCACCACCGTTTGATACCCGGACAAGCCTGCAAGAAAGATTGGTTGAACTTGAAACAGCTATTAATTCAAAATCTACTACTTACCTCGCTGGTAAACCTTTCATCGTCCCAAATAATTGAGCAGTTTAGTAAACCACCGGCTTTGCCGGTGTGACGAAAAAGGCTATGCCGTTCTGGCGACTTATAGGACATTTCCGCCCGAGGAAAGCACTGAAGGGTCAGCCCCGAAAGAAATGTCATGCGAGAGTGGCAAACATTCAGATCCACCGACAAATGCAAGGAGTTAAGTGTGGCTTTACGGGTAAACACTTTTGGTCAAGAGGATATTGTGTGAGCACCATCGGACTGGATGAAGAGATGGTTTGAGAGTAAGTCAAAATCAATTAGACCGGTAAGAAGAACTGGACAATTAACCTTATCTTTTAGGAGCTTTCCTCAAACCTCCTGCTATGCAGGTGGTCTGTGACTGAAATAGGAGTTTAAATGATTGGATTGATGATCCTCGCTGCATTCGCTTTATATCTGGCGCTGAGCTACTGGGTGGTCAGTTGCACGGTGAAGTGGGCAAGGCGTACCGGACACGGTGTTAAGCGTTGGGCAGCTGCCGCTATTTTGTTTATGTACCTTCTCATGTTTTGGGACCATATCCCGACGTTGCTTCTTTATCACTATTATTGTGATACCAAGGCAGGGTTCTGGGTATACAAGACTCCGGAACAGTGGAAAACGGAGAATCCGGGAGTGGCAGAGACGCTGACGTGGAGGGAAAATTCGCCAAGTTATTCAGCAGAAAACATTGATATGGGTTATCGGTTAAACGAACGGTTTGCTTGGGTGTGGCAGAAGTCAAAAACGCCAATTTTTCCAGTTGGTTTTACAGCTGAATCCATTGTTGATTTGAATACAGATACCACAGTAGTCAAACGGATTAATGTTTGGGCGGGCTACACGGGGAGTAATGAACTTTTCAGGTTTTGGACAGCTCAGTATCCGTATGTACTCAATACGAAAGAGTTTGGAATGTATATAAATGCTTATAAGAAACTTGGGAGGGAAGTAAAATGAGCGATTTGAAAAAGTATTACGATTTGGCTGCTTTGGCCGAGGCAAGTTATGTTCTTTTTGACCGAGCAATAGATTTCTCTTATGTTGCAATTAAAGCTGCGCTTCAACCTAAAGGGGAAAAGTAAAGGGGTCAGTGGAAAAGTAAAGGGGTCAGCCCTTGACATGGGACAAATTTGAGGTGGCTCGCCTATTCCAAAGGGAGGGGGGACGATGTCCAGACCATTACGGATCGAATTTGCCGGGGCGTTCTATCACGTCACGGCCCGAGGGAATGAGCGCAAGAAAATATTTGTTTCACAGCGGGATTACGTGCGGTTCAAGGACTATCTTGAGATTGCTCGCGAGCGCTTCGGCTGTGTGCTCCATGCTTACGTGCTGATGGGGAATCATTATCATCTCCTGCTTGAAACGCCGGAGGCGAATCTTTCCAAGGTGATGCATTATTTGAACGGCTCGTACACCACCTATTTTAACGTCAAGCGCAAGCGCAGTGGACATCTGTTCCAGGGGCGTTACAAATCGATTGTTGTGGACCGCGACAATTACCTACTGGAACTCAGCCGCTATATTCACCTGAACCCCGTCAGGGCTGGGATCAAGGAGCGACCTGATGAGTATCCACACAGCAGCTATGGCAGCTATATCGGCCAAAGCGCAGACGATTTGGTCTGTCGGAAAGAGGTTCTGGCGTTGTTGACAGACGAAAGTACCAAAGCCGTTGGCAAATACCGCGAATATGTCGAATTGGCCCTTGAAGAGGAAACGGTGAGTCCTCTGGAAAAACTTTACGGTGGCTTCGTCCTGGGTAGAGAACGTTTCGTCCGCGAAATTTTACAGAGATTGTCCGCCGACCAGGTGGAGCGCGAAGACGTTTCGTATCGCAAGTCCTTGCAGGTCGGAAATTGGGTTGAGGATATTATCCAGCGGGTTTGTGTATACCATGGCTGCCGTCCGCAGGATCTGAATAAAAAAGAACATCGCCACGCACGGGATATGGCGATCTATCTGCTGAAGCGGCAGACGGCTGCTGCCAACCGGGAGATCGGAGAAATGTTTGACGGCTTAAGTTATTCGGCGGTTGCGAAAATATGCCAGCGATTTGGGAAGCGGCTGCAGGATAACAAGGGACTGACTCTCGCTTTGGAGGAATTGTCCCGAGTCAAGGGCTGACCCCTTTGGGTTCCGCTTTGCTGACCCCTTTGGGTTCCGCTTTGCTGACCCCTTTGGGTTCCGCTTTGCTGACCCCTTTGGGTTCCGCTTTGGAGGAATTGTCCCGAGTCAAGGGCTGACCCCTTTGGGTTCCGCCAAGAGTTGGGAATGAGTCAGCCAGCAGTGAGCCAGGCGGTGCGGCGCGGAGAAATGTTGGCGGCAGAGCAGGGTTGGACTTTGGCTGAGATAGTAAAGTTATGCTCTTATGAGCGTCCCGTCCCCGCACAGTCCCATCCTCGCACGAGAGAAGTGGGAATAAATGCTCTCTTTTTTATAGCGCATCTTCTCCCTCTCCGATTTTTCCCTGGTTGATTTCTTGTGAAATACGTATTTCTGATGTCTCTATTTTGTTAAATAAATATAAAAAATAATTATATTTGTTGACGTATATTAATGGATTGCTATTCTCGGCATGTCTATTTTACCGATTGAGGTTGAAATGATGACGATCAAATCGCCAATCTAGCGTGTCTGCTGTTACTGCTTTGCTCTCCATGGGTGTGTGTTCTCAAGTTCCCAGCTTCGATTACGCCAAAACGACAATCGCGATTAAAAAGATGGCCCGCACTAATGTTGAACTGGCTTGTTTGGATGTTGCCTTGAACCAAGCCTTATCCTTTAGCGTTGTAACTGAGCGCTGATCCTTAGCTGCTGAAATGGATAATGAGTGAGCCTTATGTCTGTTGTGAGGTAAAAGAATGATTTTGAGGAAATACAAGCGGTTTCTAATTCATGAAGACATTTGAGTATTGAACTCAATGATTATTTGCTTGATCTCGCGGATTTCACCCCCTGAACGTACCATTGCTTTTGGAGTTGTCATTATAGATATCGTGCGCGGTACCCAGTCTGCTAGCTGGATCATAATGACCGCCTTTACGGCATGGCCGGTAATGACACCATCTTTTGGAGAAGGTGCCGTTAAAGCTTGAAAAAGGAGTAATTAGCACATGGATGCAGGTGTATTTGAAATTTTTGGGACACGTTATTACACCCACGGTTTTGGTTTGCTGCTTGTCGCACCATTTGCCTTTTGGTTCATTGTTTCGGTGATAGGGGTACCGATACGACTCCTGGAAAGAAAGCCACTTCAGTGGTATGGGGTGGTCGTATCTGCATTCTGCACGTTTGTCATGCTGATTGTGGTCTTTTGGGATGTCTATCAGATCGGGCAACAGGCGACCAAACTCTGTAACGAAGAAGCAGGCTTGCATGTGTACCGGACGGCGGAGGCGGAGAGTTTTCTTGGTGCTGCTGGCATTAGAGGCTGGGCCGAGTATGGGTTTGAATTTACTGAAGGAGAGAGCGATAAAGATAAAATTCGATATTTTATGGAGAATGGAAAGCCGACATATAAAAAAGTTGACCAGTTTTTAAGCCAATATGAGTTAGTGACAACAAGGAAAAAAATAACAAATAGAATAGGAATTATAAAGCAGCAAATTAAAGATCGAAACAGCAATGAAGTTCTTGGAGAAGCGAATGAATTCAAAATTCATGGTGGTTGGGCTGATATGTTGTTTTTTAATTTGACAGGGTTCAGCTATTCACCATGGATTTGCAGCGGTAGAAATCAGAAAAAGAAGATATACCCAAGCGACTTAGTGAAAGCTGTATTAGCGCCAATCAATAAATTATAAACGGGGGAATTATGGACATTTCTGAACTTTATAAGTATTCCTGGTTTGCCGATCTTGCTTATGTTGAATGGGATGATAACCATTTGGCTGGTGGTGATGCAATTAGTGCTGCCGTTGCCGCTGAACGAGCCCCGCAAAAACTTGCAGAAAAGATATTTTACGCCACCAAAGAAAACTACTCCGTCCTCAGCCATCACCCCAACGACGATAGCGGTTTCAAAGCATCGCTCTATGGTAACGGCAGTGAAAAGATTCTCTCTATCTGTGGAACTGAACCTGAATCCCTTTACAACTCCGAAGACCTCCTGAATGCAGATCTTGCTGATATCGGAGGATACGGTGTCGCGATTAATCAGGCTGTCAGCATGTTCAACTACATTATGCGATTGACCGCAGAGAGCAGCCAGACGGATGTGCTGCAGCTTTCCTGGACAATGCACTATGCCATGCCTGGGGAATCTTTGCCCACGAATCAATCGTATGTGGTTTATGGCTATGATGAAGTTGGCGGGACCGATTACTATGTCTTGGATGCCGGCTATAACGGCCAGGGGCTGGGTGTACTCCTCTCTGAAGGAGATACCATTACATTAACCGGACACAGCCTTGGCGGACATCTGGCTGCTTTTGCTCAAAGATTATTCCCTGAACTGTTTGACCAGACGGTTACCTTCAATGCACCTGGATTTGATCCGATCAGTTCCCGTGGCTGGACCGATGAGATTGTCGCCATGTTTGCTGATTACCTGTCTGTTTCTCCTGCCTCATCGTTTGAGTCATTAAGTGATCGTCTGTTTACGATTGAGTCGGAAGATACGGTGCCCGGTGATGATGCTGATGGTGTTGCCGGTAGTCTCACAGGAACTGCGGCAACTTCGGAACGTTATCTGACGACTGAAAAGAACAGCCACAGTATGTCGCAAATGGTTGACGCCCTTGGCGTTCAGGCGCTGTTGGAAATGTTGAACCCTGATTTTACGTTAACGGAAACAGGTTCCTTGCTTCAAGCTACCTCGTTTGATCCGGGTAAGTCGGAAGAGTCGTTGGTTAATGCGTTATCAGCATTGTTGTTGGAGAATTCGGCAGCAATACCGATCAGTAATGGTGAAGCGCCGAATGATCGAATTTCTCCACCACCGTTTGATACCCGGACAAGCCTGCAAGAAAGATTGGTTGAACTTGAAACAGCTATTAATTCAAAATCTACTACTTACCTCGCTGGTAAACCTTTCATCGTCCCAAATAATATCTGCCTGTCAAAATAATATTGCCTATCGCTACGCTCTGGTGAGCCTTAATCCTTTTGCCGTCACTGGAGATGATAGTATCTATAACGATTTCAATCAGAACGGTGAGCTTGACCTATATGATTCAGCAACTAGTGAAGGAGAACTGAGCAGCAATTACCTTCAAGACCGTGCCGAAATGCTTTTTAATCTGATTGCAGCCAACATCAACGACTTGACGAAAACCGACACTGCCGTGATTTATGAAGATGTTGCACTAGACATCACGCTCAATGATCCGAATTTGCTGGATGTCACGGATCCCAACCCTGACTATACGATCGCCTTTGGCGGTAACGATACGGATACCGTGCGCGGTACCTCACCAAACTGGTCCGGTGATCGTAATGACCGCCTTTACGGCATGGCCGGTAATGACACCATCTATGGTTATTCCGGTGATGACTATATCGAAGGAGGCGTCGGCGACGATACCCTCTACGGTGGCGAGGGCGATGATACTTATTTCTATCTGCCCGGCGATGGCCAGGACACCATCACCGACACGGAAATCTCCGACTCCGACACCAACCACATCACCGTCGGCAACTTGGATCTGCTCAATACGGCAATTGAATCATATTACTCAAACACCTCGCAGACGCTCTATACCTTCATCGATTCAACCAACGGTCTCACTTACGAGTGGAATCCGTTGACCGAAACTGTACTGATCACCGGTTCTCTTCTGGACGGGGCAACGACCGGCACCACCAACAGCATCACCATCAACGACATCAGCAACCCGAATCAACTTTTCGAACGCTTCGGTATTAACCTGACCTTTTGTTTCGAAGCCGCGCTGACCCTCGATACCACCAACCCGTTCACCCTGGAAAACTACATCGCCGATGATCTCTCCTCAACCCTGGCCGAGTGGGGCTCCTTAAGTTTCAGCCTCGGGGTAAACCAAGCGTTAGCGGCCGGAGATAAAATCGTCATTCAGCTTTCCGGCAACGTTGATGGCAGTCAGTTGACCTTGGTGTACGAAGGGCAACAGCTCGATTTCGTCAATGGTGAAATCACCCTCGACGCCGTCGACGGACAAACCCTTTTTTCTTTTGCTCTGCTTGAGCAGGGCGAACTCATTATTGACGGCAACATCTCCCTTAGCGCAACAATCATCACCGTGGATGAAGACGGCAACGAAATGGACTACGCCGCTCTGAACACCTTGGATCTGACCGTCGCCGATGACGGCTTTACAACCGGCACCACCGAAGCACCGCAAACAAGCCGCGATATCCTCGGCGATTTAAGCCCCATTGACGCCGACCCCGAACAAGCCGGCATTCAGTACAGTTACGATGATCTCGGCAATGTCGTTACCAACGGCACCAGCGAAACACGTGACGACACCCTGTATGACAGTGCGGAAAATGACTTTATCGACAGCGGCGACGGCGACGACACCGTTCATCTCATCCGTGGCGGGAATGATACCATTGAACTCGGCCAGGGTGACGACAGGCTGCTGGTTGAAAATGGCAACAGCGAAGGAATTGTGGCTAATGGTGAAGATGGCCGTGACTATATCGACGGCAGCTTGAATGCGGATGTGCTGGTCGGCGGAGCGGGTGCGGACCTGCTGCACGGTGGTGATGGAGATGATTTGCTGTTTGGTGAGCATCGGGGAAACCTCGGTGACTTTATTCTTACCGGATCAACTGAAGCTGCCAGCGGTGTTAGAGGCGATCTGGTGGACGCTGAAGACGGCAACGATAAAATCGTCACTGGCGCCGCGGAGGATTTTATCGCCGGTGGCGACGGTGACGATTTTATCGTTGCCGGAGGTGGCGATGATTACATTAACGGTGATGAAAATATTTATTCCCCAGACTGGAAAAGTTGGGATGTGGAGGAAATAATCAACACCAATGCAAATGGTGATATCACCTATACGTACAGTTATTCCAGTCTGGCTGTAGAGGATGCTTCCGGAAGCGGTGATGACACCATCTATGCTGGATCCGGCAACGACGCCGTTTTTGGAGGCGCTGGAAACGACACCATTTATCTGGAAACCGGAGCTGATAAAAGTTTTGGCGGTGCTGGAAGCGATATCATCCTTGGTGGAGACGGGGATGACATGATAAACGGCGACAACGGTATTGCCTTGCTGGATGAAACCTTGCATGGTGAAGATTTTCTGGATGGTGGAACGGGCAATGATAAAATTTACGGCATGGGCGGTTCGGACATCCTGTATGGCGGAACGGGGGATGATGAGCTTTATGGCGACAGCTCAGACCAGCTGATTGCCGGCAATGATTACCTCAATGGTGAGGACGGCAACGACATTTTGGTTGGTGGCGCCGGGTGTGACAGCCTGGTAGGAGGCACAGGCAACGATCTGTTGATGGGACAAGAAGACAACGATGCCCTGTGGGGCGGGGCCGGTGAAGATGAATTGCAGGGTGGCTGCGGCGATGATTATCTTTTTGGCGAAGAAGACAACGACATCCTTTTTGGTGAAGATGGTGACGACATTCTAAGCGGGGGGGCCGGAAATGACACCTTGCAAGGCGATGTCGGCAATGACCAGCTCTTCGGCGACGATGGAGATGATCTCCTCCATGGCATGGAGGGTGATGACTTGCTCTTCGGCGGCACCGGTGATGATCAACTTGTGGGGGGAGAAGGCGACGACAGTCTCGATGGCGGCGAAGGCGACGATACCCTTTTCGGCGGACTCGGAAACGATCTTCTTCGAGGCGGGCTAGGCGCCGATTCCTTGGTCGGTGATCAAGGTGACGACCAATTATCCGGCGATGCCGGGACGGATCACCTGTGGGGTGGAGACGGTGCCGACCTGTTGGACGGCGGCATCGACAACGATTATCTCGAAGGCGGCCTGGGCGATGACCGTGTGTTCGGCGGCGACGGCGATGATGACCTGTTCGGTGGTGAAGGTGCGGACCGGTTGATCGGCGGTCGCGGTGTTGATTATCTGAGCGGCGACGGAGGCGACGATTTGTATCGGCTCAACCTCGGCGACGGCGGTATGCAGGATGGCGTTGTTGATTCCGTCGTTGATGCTGCCGGTGCCGACACCATTGTTTTTGGCCGGGGAATTGATATTGAACACTTTGAACTGTTTAAAGACGGCCGGGACCTGATTATTCGCTACAGCTCAACCGATTGGGTTTCCGTGGCGAGCGGCTATGACGGTTCAGTGGAAACTTATGCTTTCGATGATGGCTCAACGTATAATTGGCAAGAGTTCATCCAACGAATTGAGGCCCGTCCCGATATTTTTGAGGGGTCTGATCTTTCAGACAGCATTGTCGGTGGCGACGGGGCAGACGCGTTGTATGGCTGCGGCGGCCATGATCATCTTTACGGAGCCCTCGGCGACGACACCCTGATTGGTGGTGAAGGCGCAGACCGGTTGGTCGGCGGAGACGGTGACGACAGCCTGTCCGGCGATAGTGGCGACGACATTTTGTTCGGAGGTAACGGCAATGACGAGCTCGTCGGCGGGAGCGGCCTTGATTATATGGACGGAGGAGACGGCAACGACCACTATCACCTTGATCGTGGTGACGGCGTTGTTGTCTCCGGAACGGTTTCAGCCATCACCGACAATTCCGGCCTCGATACTCTGGAGTTCGGTGAAGGGATTGCGGTCAGCGACCTGCAAATTTTTGAAAACGGCACGGATATAATCCTCAACTACGGCAATAATGACTGGATCGGAATCAAGAACGGCCTGCAAGGTGTGATCGAAACGTTTACCTTCGCGGATGGAGCCAGTCTGGACTGGCAACAACTGCTGGCTTTAGAAGATGACGGGACAAGTTTAGCTCTGCAGGAAACGCAGCAGGCCCCGGCGGCGGGTGCAATGCCGACCTGGGGAGGTAGCGGTAATGATCTCTTTCGCGCTCAGGAGGACTCCAACTTTCTTCACGGCAATGGCGGTGACGATACGCTTACCTCCGGGCAAGGCAGATTTATTTTCTACGGAGAAGATGGAGACGACCTCTATCAGATCAATAAAAGAACCGGCTACCTCGACAACTGGTCTCATGGGAATGACTTTATTATCGATTCTTCCGGCAATGATACGGTCGAATTTGGTTTCGGCATTGATGTCTCTCACCTTTCAATCTATTACAGTGCAAACGATTTTTTATTGACTGACTCTGATGCCGATCTTTATTTGCAGATTGTTGATGGTCTGGACGGGGCGATAGAGACGTTTACTTTTGTCGATGGACGGACGTTTGACTGGCAACAGCTCATCCAAACCCTCGACAGCAGCTATATTACCCGACTTTTTCTTGAGGGCGATGACACTGACGACATCCTGAACGGGGCGTATGGAGATGATGAAATCAAAGGCGGTGCCGGAAATGACCAGCTCTTTGGAGATCAAGGCAATGATGATCTTTACGGCCATGCGGGAGACGATGTCCTCGAGGGCGGAGCGGGCAATGATTATCTTAGCGGCGGCAGCGGTCATGATCTCTATTTGTTCGGTCCTGGTGACGGTGTGGATACCATTTCCCGTTACTTCGATTCGGATCCTGACGCGCTGAATATCCTCCAGTTTAAGCAGGGGGTTTCGCCCGATGACATTCTGATTCGCCGCACACCGGATGACGACTCTCTTTATGACAACCTGACGATCTCAAATACAAATACGGGAGATCGGATTACGGTCTTGGATTATTTCCATAATTTTAATCAGATTCAGCAGATAGTGTTCAGTGACGGGACGATTTGGCAAAGAGAGGATATTTTGGCGAAAGTCGTAACCGGGACTGTGGGCGATGATGTACTGGTTGGGACCGATTTCGCCGACACGATACTCGGCATGGCGGGAGACGACATCCTCAACGGTCTGTCCGGTGATGATCATGTCGATGGCGGACTTGGTAACGATGAGTTGTATGGCGGTGCAGGCAATGACACTCTTGATGGCAATGAAGGAGATGATCTTCTTGAGGGCGGTGACGGCAGTGACGAATTGTATGGCGGCACAGGCTATGACATCCTCGAAGGCAACGAAGGAGATGATCTTCTTGAGGGCGGTGACGGCAGTGACGAATTGTATGGCGGCACAGGCTATGACATCCTCGAAGGCAATGAAGGAGATGATTTTCTTGAAGGTGGCGGCGGCGATGACGAATTGTATGGCGGTGCTGACAATGATGTTCTCGAAGGCAACGAAGGAGATGATCTTCTTGAGGGCGGTGACGGCGACGACGAATTGTATGGCGGTGACGGCGACGACGAATTGTATGGCGGTGACGGCGACGACAGGCTCAATGGGGGCGAGGGCGACGACAGCCTTTCCGGTGGTTTCGGAAGTGATACTTTGACCGGCGGCGCCGGAGATGACGTTTACGACTATGAATACGGCAACGGCGCTGACGTCATCGACAACAGTGGTGGCGGTAGCGACGGGCTGATTTTTGGCGACATCGCCAGTGACAGATTGACCTATCTTCAGGATGGCGATGACCTGATTGTCCGGGTGGATGACGATGAAACAAACCAAGTGACGATCACAAACTGGTTTGCCGGTTCGGACTATCAACTGGCCTACATTCAGTCTTTCGGTGAAGACGCGATTGACGCTGCCACGGTTAACACGCTGTTGTCGGAACCCGGCGGCGAAGGTAATGAAAACCCTCCAGTGGAGAGCCAATTTGACAGTGTCATCACCGGCACGGAGAGCGCCGAACAGTTGGTTGGTAGCAACGGCATGGACCTGTTGCAAGGGCTGGCCGGTGACGATCAAATTTTTGGCTTGGCCGGTGCCGATGAACTCAATGGCGGTGACGGATCTGACTATCTTGATGGTGGCGACGGCAACGATGTTCAGCTCGGTGAAGCCGGCGACGATCAGCTCGGCGGTGATGCCGGTAATGACACCCTGATCGGCGGTGCCGGGGACGATATTTACGTCTATGGCGCGGGCAGTGGTGCCGATACCATTGACAACAGTGGCGGCGGTACGGATTGGCTGATTTTTACCGATGGGATCACCAGCGATCGCCTGACCTATTTGCAGGATGGTGACGATTTGATTGTCCGAGTAGACGGCGATGAAACCACCCAGGTGACGATCAATAATTGGTTTTTAGACAGTGCTTACACGATCGACTACATTCAGCCGGATGGAGAATACGGCCTTCCAGCGGCGCAAATTGAAACCCTACTTACAGGCGGATCCTCGGATTTTGATAGCATTGTTGAAGGTACGGACTCCGCCGAACAACTGGTAGGCACTTCAGGCCGTGACCAACTCAACGCCTATGCCGGGGATGATCAATTATTCGGTCTGGCCGGAGCCGATGAGCTCAACGGCGGTGACGGGGCGGATTACCTTGATGGCGGTGCCGGAGACGACATTCAGTCGGGCGGTGCAGGCGACGACCAGCTCGGCGGCGATGCCGGTAACGACACGTTGATTGGTGGGACCGGCAACGATATTTATGTCTATGCGTCAGGCAGTGGCGCTGACACCATCGATAACAGCGATGGCGGGACCGACTGGCTCATTTTTACCAACGACATCACCAGTGCTCGGTTGACTTATCTGCAGGACGGCGATGACCTGATCGTGCGGATTGATGGCGATGCTGCCACGCAAGTGACGATTCGTGACTGGTTTGTCGGCACGGAGTATCAACTGGCCTACCTTCAGCCTTCCGGAGAAAGTGCGATTGCCGCTGCCACGATTAACGAGCTGTTTGCAGAATCCGGCGGTGGAGATAATGGCGGTCTTCCGGCGGAAAGCGAATTTGACAGCGTCACCACCGGCACGGACAGTGCCGAACAGCTGGTTGGCACCAGTGGCATGGATTTGTTGCAGGGCTTGGCTGGCGACGATCAGCTTTTTGGCTTGTCCGGTGATGACTGGCTGGTGGCCGGTGACGGTTCTGACTATCTCGACGGCGGTGCCGGCAACGATGTTCAGCTCGGCGAAGCCGGTGCCGATCAGCTCGGTGGTGATGCCGGCAATGACCTCCTGATCGGTGGGGCTGATGATGATATTTATGTCTATCGCGCAGGCAGCGGAGCTGACACCATCGACAATCGTGGCGGCGGCACCGATTGGCTGATCTTCACCGATGATATCACTCAAAACCGGCTCAGTTATCACCGCTCGGGAGATGATCTCTTGGTGAAAATTGATGGTGATGAGACAACTATGGTGACTGTGAAGCATTGGTTTGATGGGGACGACTACAAACTTTCCTACATCCAGCCCTCAGGTGGCTACGGCATTTCCGCGACGAGCATCGAAAGCCAGTTGTCCACCACGCCGGACAGTGGCTTTGACACGCTGATCGTGGGAACGGATGGTGCCGATACCCTGACTAGCGCTTCCACCGCTGATCAGTTACACGGCTATGACGGCGATGACCAGCTTACCGGGTTGGATGGCAATGATGAGCTGAGCGGCGATGACGGCAATGATCTGCTTTATGGTGGTGCCGGTAACGACACCTACCTGTTCAATTTAGGCGACGGCAGCGACAGTCTATATGATGAGTCAGGCACGGATTCCATTGTGTTCGGCGACGAAGTGACTGCGGATGGCTTCGCCTTTTTCATGGACGGAGATACCTTGCAGATTGGTTACGGTACGGATGATGTCGTCACTCTAGCGAACTACAGTAATTCCACCACCGGCAACCGCATCGAAAGCATCACCCTGTCGGATGGCAGCTCTCTCAGTGACAGCGACATCACGCAGATCATTCAGGATATAAGCGCCTATGCCGTCGCGGAAGGGATCAGTGTAACCAGCCTGGATGATGTGCGACAGAATGATGGTTTGCTAACCATCGTTGCCAATGCCTGGGAAATGGCTGTTTGATGTACGTCCCGGATAAAAAGAGGCTCGTTGGTTGTTAACGGGCCTCTTTTTCGCAATAGGGATTAAATATTTCTTGTTGTCTTGATTTTTATTGGGTTTTTGATGTTTTTATGTGGAAACAAGGTGGTGGCCAAGCGCTATCACATTTGGATGCGTGTTCTCTTGTTGGTGTTATTCTGTATCATTCCCAGGCAAGGCAAAGCGGGGACGTTGGAGTTTAACCAATTGCGTCGGGAAATTCTGGCACAGGCCTATGACGTCAAGCTGGCGGCAAAAGAAATCGACATCAGCCAGCAACGTATCCGTGAAGCGGGCGCAGCTTATTTTCCCGCGCTGTCTTTTCGCTACAGCAATGAATGGTTCAAGGATTTTACGGAATCGAGCGGCGGGCTCGATTCCGTCGGCGGCACGGTAATCAGTTCGTCCGGTAGCAAGTGGAAAAACGTCGCTACTCTGTCACTGAATTATACCCTGTATGATTTCGGTACTCGCTCGCTTCGTGTCGATAGCGCCAAACTGGAAACGGAGCAAACCCGTCGTCAAAAAGAACAGCGTGAGCAGGATGTGTCGCTTCAAGTACTCGACCTGTTTGCGCGTGGCTGGCGATTACAGACGCAGCAAAATATTCAGCAGCAGCGCCTTGAGCTGGCTGAAGAGCGTTATGCCCTAGGCCAACGTTTGTACCAGGCCGGTACTATGGACCGAATCAAGGTCGGTGAGCTGGCCATTGACGTGGCGGAAACCCGCTTGCTCGTCGAGCAATTGCAGCGCCAGTTTGTGGATGTGCTGTGGGCATTGACGGAGCTGAGTGGGCATTGTTACGAGCCGACAACAACCTTTGTCCCCTTAGGTGCCAGCGATGCTGCTTCTGTCACCATTGCCTTGTTGCCCGAAGTACAGGCGCTGGATTTGGCTATTGAGACCAAACAGAATGAAGTCGATATGGCACTGCGCCGGTTTCTGCCCACCCTGAATCTTTACTCCTCCTATACCTTTTACGGCCGTGATTCCAGTGATTGGTCCCAGGCGTTCAGTGATCTGGACGACACCAACTTTTCCTGTGGTATTACCTTGGACGTCAATTTGTTTAACGGTTTTGGCGACCTCGCTCAGTTTGAACGGCTTAAACTCGAAAAAGAGCACCTCCAGTTACAACGCGAGAAAAAAGTCGCCGAACTGACCACGCGCTACCAAACGTTGAAATACCGCGCCGATCAATCCCCTGACAAGAAACAACGCTGGTCGCACACGCGCCGCACTCTGGAAGAGCAGCGCGACATGATGACACGGCTGTCCCAGCAGCAACTGCGCGATCAGGTAACCCAAATCGGTCAGCAGCTTGATCTGCTTGAACAGCAACTCCAGGTGCGGCTTGATGAGATCGAGCAGATGACGGCGCTGAACCAACTGACTCTGCTCTCCGCCTACCAATTCCGGCCGGATTTTTGAACCTCACCATGATTCGATAATGTCGTAATCATACCAAGTAAGGATTGAAACATGGAAGAAACTGCCATTCACAGCGGCTTGTTGTGTTTTAATGTCGTGGCTCGTCTCAATAATGTCGATGTCGACATGCGGGCTATTGCCAGAGAGTTCGCCGTGCAGCCGGAAACTTTGTCGCCGGAGGAATTACTGCGTATTGCCCGCAAGCATCAATTCAAGGCCAAACGTAAAACCGTCGATCCGGCGAAACTGGCCGAACACTACCCGCTACCCGCCATCGCCTGCTGTGCGGACGGCGACTATCTGGCGGTGTTGCGTCTCGATACGGAACACGAAAAAGCCCTGGTGTTTGTGCCCGAAACGCGCAAAACCGAGGAGCTGTCGTTTGACGAGCTCAAAGAACGCTGCAACAACGATTTCATCATCATCCGCCACAAAATGCTCAGCGGCCAGGTGGCATTCGGCTTTAAATGGTTTCTGGCTGAGCTGGCCAACTTCAAGCGCATCATCGGCGAAGTGCTGTTGGGCTCGTTTGTCGTGCAGTTGTTCGGTCTGGTCACGCCGCTGTTCACCCAGGTGATTCTCGACAAGGTCATTGTCCACCGATCCATGACCACTTTGGATATCCTGGCTGTGGCTTTTTTGGCGGTGACGGTGTTTGAGCTGCTGCTCAACATCGCCCGCAACTACATCTTCGTCCACACCGCCAGTAAGCTGGATGCCAAACTCGGCGCTAAACTGTTCCATCATTTGTTGGCGTTGCCGTTCATGTATTTCGAGAACCGCAAAGTCGGCAATATTGCTGCCAGGGTGCGCGAGCTGGATACCATCCGCGAATTTATCACCAACAAAGCTGTTTCCGTGGTGATCGACTCCTTTTTTTCCCTGGTGTTTGTTGCCGTCATGCTGGTGTACAGCGTCAAACTGACCCTGATCGTCATCGGCTTTGTCGCCGTGATCGGTCTGATCTACTTCTTTATCACCCCGGAGCTGCGGCGACGTCTTGAAGATAAATTTCAGATGGCTGCCTCTTCAAATTCCTATTTGGTGGAATCGATCACCGGCGTGCAGACGGTCAAATCCCTGGCCGTAGAAGGCTCGATGCAAAAGCGCTGGGAAGATCATCTCGGCAACTACGTGCGCTCCAGTTTTAAACTCGGCAACATGGCCAACATCTCCAGCGCCGTGGCCGGGGCATTGCAGAAGCTGATGACCATATCGATTCTGTTCTTCGGCGTCAAAGCGGTGCTGGTCGGCGATCTGTCCATTGGCCAGCTGATCGCTTTTCAGATGTTTGCCGGGCAGTTCTCCGGGCCGGTGTTGCGGCTGGTGAATCTGTGGAACGAATTTCAGCAGGCGCTGCTGTCCGTGGACCGGCTGGCCGATATCCTCAACCATCCCAAGGAAAATACCAGCGATAAAGCCATCACCTTACCCAAGGTCAAAGGACAAATCCGCTTTGACCAGGTTTCCTTCCGTTATCATCCGGCCGGTGCGGATGTCGTCGATCAGGTCAGTTTCGACATCAAGCCGGGCATGAGCATCGGCCTCGTCGGACGCAGCGGCAGTGGCAAGTCCACCGTGGCTAAGTTACTGCAGAACCTCTATATGCCGAGCAACGGCGCCATCTACCTTGATGGTATCGACATCCGCCACCTCAACCCGGTGTGGATGCGCAACCAGATCGGTGTGGTGTTGCAGGAGAACTACCTGTTTTCCGGCACCATTCGTGAAAACATCGCCCTGCCGCAACAGGATGCGCCCATGGAACGGATCATCCGGGCCGCCACCCTGGCCGGAGCCCACGAATTTGTCAGCCAGTTGCCCGAAGGCTATGACACCGTGGTCGGCGAGCGTGGTTCCAGCCTGTCCGGCGGCCAGCGCCAGCGTATTGCCATTGCCCGGGCGCTGATCACCGGACCACGCATTTTAATCTTCGACGAAGCGACCTCGGCGCTGGATTACGAGTCTGAGCAGGTGATCAACCGCAACCTGATGGAGATCAAAAAGGGGCGCACCACCTTTATCGTCGCCCATCGCCTGTCCACCATTGCCCATTGCGACCTGATTCTAGCTATGGACCACGGCAAAATCGTTGAGATGGGCTCTCATGATCAGCTCTTGCAACGCCAAGGCTACTATCATCATCTCCACTCTTTGCAGCAAGGAGCCGCCTGATGAAATTGTGGAAAAAGCGCGACGACAGTCACGAATTCCAGCCCCTGCTCGTTGAGATCAACGATGCACCACTCAACCCGCTGGGGCGCTTTATTTTCTGGACCATTCTTGCCGCATTTCTGTTCTTCGGCCTGTGGAGCTACTTCGGTCAAGTGGATGTGGTGGTCACCGCTCACGGTAAAGTGATCCCTCGTGGCGAAGTGAAGATGGTTCAGCCGTTGACGGCCGGGGTGGTGCGCAACATCCTGGTCAGCGAAGGGGAACGGGTTAAGAAAGGGCAGGTGTTGATGGAGATTGACCCGTCCCAAACCGAGCCGGAATTGGAATCCATGCGCGGCCAACTGCTACAGCTCAACTTAGAGGTGGAGCGTCTCCAGGCTAATGTAGATGACCAACCTTTCAACCCCGCCGGTAACTACGACCCGACTTTGGTTGATATCCAGCGCCAAATCGATCAGTCCACCCGCCGGCGTTTAGCCGAACAGGTCCAGGTCAAACTGGAGCAGATTCACCAGACCGACGAGAAGATCGCTTCCTTACACAAAAGTCTGGCGCGGGAGCAGTATCTGGCCGACAAATCCGGCGACATGCTCGAACGCCTCAAGGTTGTGCGTGATATCATCAGCCGCAACGAATACGACACCACGGAAAAAGCCTGGCAAGACGCCCAAAGCAACATTGCCATCCTCGGCCATCAACTCGAAGAAGCCCACGCTTCCCGAGAACAGCTGAACCGTGAAATTGCCCTGATTCGTGAAGATGAACGCAGCAACCTGCTGGCAGAGCTGGCGCAAAAAAGTCAACAGCAACTCGAACTGCAGGCTGGAATTCAACAATCCTCCTTTGTCACGGCCCGTCAGCTGATTGTGTCGCCGGTGGACGGCACGATCAATAAGATGTTTTTCCACACCATCGGCGGCGTGGTCACCCCGGCGGAAAAACTGATCAGCATCGTGCCTTATAACTGCCCTCTGGTGATCAAGGCCCTGGTGGAGAGCAAAGATATCGGTTTCGTCAGCGCGGCCATGGACGCCACGGTCAAGATCGACACGTTCAATTTTCAGAAATACGGCACCCTCGACGGCCAAGTGGAGCAGGTGGCCGCCGACAGCATTGAGGACGAACGGCTCGGCCTGGTTTACGAAGTCTACATCAACCCGCTGCAAACCACGTTACAGGTCGATGGCGAAGAGATGCCCATCAGCACCGGCATGAGCACGACTGTTGAGATCAAGACCGGCATGCGACGCATCATTGAGTTCTTTATCTATCCCATGATCAAGTATCTTGATGAGGGGATGAGTGTGCGGTAGATGAAAAATGAAATGAAGATCGACGTCTATCAATCTTTCAGAACAGACGATGTGCCGAACTGGATTGTTTTGTGCCTGGATTCCGTTAAGCAATGGGCTGGCCGCAAGAACTATGATTATAAGTTTTACGGTGACGAGTTTCTTGATTTATGCCCGGCTTGGTATCGAAAAAAAGTCACTAATCAGATCCATTTGGTTGCCGATCTGTCACGCTTAATTCTGGCTAAAAAGCTTTTAAACGCCTCCTCCGCAGAATCTGTGGGTAGGCGGCGGTAAAAAATAGAGCATTGTTTCCCCCTGAGGGATTAGGATGGATTTGCGAGAAACATCCAATACCCCAGAAAAGAAACAATGCTGATAAAGACTCTACTGAACAAGGTCGTGCGATTCAAGTCGTTCGTTTATGGCTCCGTCTGCGTCATGCTGGTTGGCGGTACGGAAGCCCTGGTCATTGACATTGAACCGCGCCGCAACAGTCGGCCGATTTGCCCTGAGTGTCTGAAACGATGCGCGGTTTATGACCGGCAGCCGGTACGGTTGTTCGAGTATCTGCCGATCTGGACATTCAAAGCCTTTTTTCGCTATGCGCCGCGCCGGGTTAACTGCCCGGAGCATGGTGTCAAGGTCGAGGCGCTGCCTTGGGCCTACGGGAAAGAGCGAACGACCATTGCTTACCAGGTTTTTCTGGCTCGTTGGGCGAAACGGCTTTCCTGGCAAGAGACCGCCCGGGTTTTTGAAACCAGTTGGGACACGGTCTTCCGGGCCGTCAAGTTCGTCGTCGATTACGGTCTCGCCCACAGAAGCCTTGAAGGCGTTACCGAGATCGGTGTTGACGAGGTTGCCGTTTTCAAAGGGCACAAGTACCTGACGTTGGTCTATCAGGTCAACGCCGGGGCCAGGCGCTTACTCTGGAGTGGTCCTGAGCGCAAAGCCAAAACGCTGCTGCGATTTTTCAAGGAGTTTGGCCCGGAACGAAGCGCCAAACTCCAGTTCGTTTGCAGCGACATGTGGGCCGCGTACCTCAAGGTCATCGCCAAGAAGGCTCCGCAGGCGCTGAACGTTCTCGATCGCTTCCATATCATGCGGAAGTTCAACGAGGCGATTGACGAGATTCGGCGCAGCGAGGTCAAGCAGTTCAAGGCTGATGGTCAGCAGAATGTTCTCGAACATAAACGCTGGCTGCTGCTGAAACGGCCCGAGAATCTCTCGGAGAAGCAGACCTCCAGTTTGGGAGAGTTGTTCAAACTGAACCTGGCGTCGATCAAAGGCTACCTGCTGCGCGAGGATTTTCAGCGATTCTGGGAATACCAGCGATTCGACTTCGCTGAAAAGTGGCCATGGACGGCCGCGTCAGCAAGTCCAGAGGAGCAGCCGCCGGAGTTGCCGTGACGGCAACGACAGAGTGGGCGCGACTCCCCTTCGGTACCAAAAATAATAAGGGAAATCAGCTTGTTCGCTGGTTTTCCTTTTTTGTTTGCGTTGTACAGAGGTTGTCCCTGCGGATTGTTGTTATGTGATGATCTCTTCGCGCCCGAGTTTCTAACCCGAATTTCTCACCACTGTTTTTTGAGGCGTGATTTTCGCGAAAATCACGCCTATTGTTCTGTCCAATAGTCAAATTGGCTCTTCCTGTGGAATGCAGTCTCCATCAATGACTCAAATGGGTCGGCGTTGAGCAATATGTTTATGAAAAAAGGCGCACCTCTCCCAGGTTTCGTTTTTTTCTCCTCTTGATTTTGTCTGACTATTCCCCTTGGCCTTAACAGCGTATCGGTATTTTTTGAAGATTCCCCAAAACTTGGCGCAGCAAGTCCGCATAGGGATAGCTTTCTGAAAATGACAGCCAGATCTTGCGCACGCTGATTTTGATCCGGGTGCCAATCTTCAGTAATTTCAGACGGATTGTTTCGCTCTGTGCTTTGGCCAATTCCGTTTCTTTTAATCCGATGCGCCGCAGAGTTTGTAACAGAACATAGGCAAAGCTGGAAAAATACAGGCGCAATTGGTTGGCACGCATTTCATGACAGGACGTCCGGTCGGCAAACAGGGCCAGTTGTTGTTCCTTGATCCGATTTTCCATGTCGCCGCGGGCGCAGTAAATGTCTTCATACAAGCTGCGGGCATCCGCTTTTTCCTCGCTCAGTGTCGTTACGACAAAGCGGGGATTTTCTCCCTTGGACAAATATTCCGCTTTGCCCACAACGCGCCTGGACCGGCTCCAGCTATTGCGGGTCTGGTAGTGAAAGTCTTTGAATACCCGTGCGGCTTTTTCTGTCTGCTCATGCTCTTGTTTCGCCTGTTCCATCTCCTCTTCTATCAGTGTCTTCAAGCGAGAGTTTTTCGCCAATCCCAAGACATAGTCCACGCGGTTTTCTTCGTGCTCGCACCAAGTCATAATCTCGTCGCGACAAAAACCACTGTCTCCACGCACAACGATGCGAACATCCGGCCATGATTGGCGAATGCGTCGGACAATGCGTTCCAGTTCTTCTTTTGTTCCGGCGGCACCATCCTGATCCGCCGTACGCAAGCGGGCGCACAACAGCTGTTCCCCACAAAAAATATACAGCGGCAAATAGCAGTAGCTTCGATAATAGCCATGATAAAAACGCCCCTGCTGAGTACCGTGGATTAGATCATCTGTAGCGTCTACATCCAAGACAATCTCTTCTGGAACTTCACTGAATGACTTCTGAAAGAAATCAATCAAAAGCTCGTCCATAGCGTCACTATTGGCGACAATCTTCTTGTAGCGCGATGAACTTGAGCCCGTCGCAGGTGTCAGTTCAAGACGGTTGAGAGTGCTTTTCCCGGCTCCCATTTTTCCATTGGACTTACCACTTAAAACACTGAGCAAGGCATCATGGCGCAAAACATCATGGTCGTTGAGGTCTTCGTAGCCTAATGCCAGCGCCATGATGCGCTGGCTAATCAAGGATTCGAGGCTGTGGGTAATCATCTCTGGATTGCGATAGTCCGTGAAGCATTGACTCAAACGACGCAATATGCCGGTGCGTTTTTCGACCTCTCGAAGAAGGATGCCACCGCCATCGGAACTGATCTTGATGCCATCGAATTGACCAATAATTTCACGCCGACCAAAGCTATGAAACTCAAGTTGCTCTGTGTTACACTCTGTTTTCATAAGGCTGTTCCTTTCGCGCTATGTAAGTGATTGGTCTCACTACATTTATGCCACGAAATACAGCCTTATTCTATTTATTGGTGAGAAATTCGGGCTAAGTGCGAAAACAAACGAATCTCTGTTATCGTGACAGCGAGTTGTTTCGAGGAGAGATGTAATGTCCGATAAAAGTGGTTCGCCTGTTCTGAAGCTTTGCTTGCCTGAGTGGTTAAGCTATGAAGAGTCTTTGCTCACCCAGTCTCTGGTGTCTGTTGAACAGCGTATGGAGTGGGTGTTGAGCCTGGGGCGCAAAAATATTGGCAGTGACCAACCGGGACAGGGTGGCCCATTTGCCGCTGCTGTGTTTGATGCTGACGACCACCATCTGGTGGCTGCCGGGGTGAATCTGGTGTTGCCGGCGCAGTGTTCTGTGTTGCATGCCGAGATCGTTGCTCTGATGCAGGCTCAACAGCGTCTTGGCTGTCATCGACTCGATCTGGTTGAGGGGCGACGGTTTGAGCTGGTCAGCTCTACGGAGCCTTGTGCCATGTGTCTGGGGGCCATCCCCTGGGCCGGGGTTGCACGACTGGTGTGTGGTGCCCGTGATGAAGATGCCAGAGCCGTTGGTTTCGATGAGGGGGACAAACCCGAGCAATGGCCAAAAAAATTAGAGCAGCGTGGTCTCGAGGTGGTGACCGATGTGAGGCGGGATGATGCCGCTGCCCTGCTGCGCACGTATCAAGCGCAGCAAGGGGTGATCTATTAAATTTACCGTTTACATCATTTGCATGCTTTTCTAAACTTATTGGATCATTTTTTTTAACACCTGACGACAGGAGGGTCATATGGCCGTCGTTCAAATCAGTTGTACACCGCTTGGTGAGGGTAGCGGAGGGCTGTCGAAATTTGTGGCCGGTTGTCTGCAACTGGTCAAAGAATCGGGTTTGAACTATCAGCTGACGCCGATGGGCACCATTCTCGAAGGAGAATTGGACGAAATTTTTTCTCTGGTGCGCAAGATGCACGAATCGCCATTTAATGCCGGTGCGCATCGCGTGTCGACATTGATTAAGATTGATGACCGGCGCGATCGCGAACATACCATGGAACGCAAGATGCGCTCTGTAGAAGAGCAACTGGCTGAATAATGCGCCATGATCGTTTTTGCAAAGGTTGAGCACGCTGTTGAAAAAGTCCTATCCTGGGGCCTTGTGAGTGACGCAAGCCTAAACTGCGATTTCCGCCTTGCTGACAAAATCAAACACTTGAAAACCTGTCCTTGATTTCGCTTGCCCATCTATGGGCTCCACAGGTTTTTTTTCAACTGCCTGTTAAAGACTTTTTTCTTGACAGTAATCACAGTGATTTGATATCACTAGCGGGCCTTGACGCAAGGAGCATTTTTTGACGTCACGGCCCCGTCGCCAAGTGGTAAGGCAGAGGCCTGCAAAGCCTTTATCCCCAGTTCGAATCTGGGCGGGGCCTCCAATATATGAAGCCAGCCTGTTTGTCAGGCTGGCTTTTTTCATTTCAGGAGTTTGTTATGACATTCTGGTCCCCACAGGTTCTCGCTGGATTTGCTGTCCTCGGTCTGTGTGCCGGATGTCTGTCAGGGCTTCTCGGTATTGGTGGCGGTGTTGTATTGGTGCCATTGTTTCTGTGGTGCTTCCATCTTGTCGGTGTTCACCCCGATGTCCTGGTCCATTGTGCTTTTGCCACCAGTCTGGCCATTATTATTCCCACCTCCGTCAGCAATACTCTGGGGCACAATGACCACGGTCATGTCGATTTTCATCAGGTGGTCTTTCTGGCTGTCGGCTCTGCTCTGGGAGCACTGGTTGGTGCCTGGGGCGCTTCCATGCTCAGTGGACCGATTCTGAAAATCTTGTTTGGGGTGATGCAATTGTCTGTAGCGGCTAAACTTGTGTTCGGCGGCATGGCTCCGGCCCAAAAACCACTGATCGACCGCCCGGTCTCACTGCTGATTGTCGGGGTGGTCAGTGGGGCGTTTTCAGCCTTTTTCGGTCTCGGTGGCGGTGTGATTGCCGTGCCGTTGATGGTGTTGTTCTTAAGCTTTCCAATCCATCTGGCGGTTGGTAATTCCAGCGCCTTAATCGTGGTCTCCTCTTTAACAGGCACTCTGGCCTATATCTATAATGGCTGGCAGATCCCTCATCTTCCTCATGGTGCTGTGGGGTTTGTTGTGGTCCCGGTTGTGCTCCTTGTCTTGCCTTTCTCTCTGGTGGGTTCACGAATCGGTGTCCGACTTGCCGATGCCTTTTCCCATGCTAGACTCGTTAAGGTATTCGCTGCGCTGTTGGTTGTTGTCGCCATCCGTATCATAGCGACAGCCCTATAATCCCCATGGCCGCCGGCATTTGCCCATGACGTCGGGTGTGGATGGGAGGAGAACATGATTCGCCACCCGGTTGTTTCCGGCCAATTTTATACTGATGATCCTTTTGAATTAAGACAGCAGGTTGAGCTGTTTTTGACGACGGATCAGCCTGTAAAGCCTGCCTATGGCGTGATGATGCCCCATGCCGGTTATGTGTATTCCGGTGCCATTGCCGGGGAAACTCTCGCTGGTGTGGAGGTGCCGGACACGGTTCTGTTGTTGGGACCGAATCATCGGGGTGTCGGAGATCCCTGTGCGCTTTATTCTCAGGGCAGCTGGAAAACGCCTTTGGGGGAGGTGCCGATCGCGGAATCCCTGGCTCAGCGCCTGCTTGAAAGCGTCACGCATCTAACACCGGAGATGCAGGCGCATCGCGGCGAACACTCTCTGGAAGTTCTGTTGCCTTTTTTACAGGTGAAAAATCCTGATCTATCCATTATTCCTCTCATGCTCGGGCCGTTGTCTTTTCCGGTTCTTCAGCAACTTGGTGACGGGATCGGCGCGGTACTCAAAGAGACCGAGGGGAAAGTGCTGATTGTTGCCAGTTCCGATATGACCCACTATGAACCCTCCAGCGTCGCGCGTATAAAAGACCAACTGGCGCTTGACGCTCTGTTGCATCTTGATGCTGAAGCCCTGTATTACCAGGTAAAAAGCGAGCACATTTCCATGTGTGGCGTCTGTGCTGCGGTATTGATGGTGTTGATTGCCCGAGCCTTGGGCGCGCGGCATGCCAATCTGATCCGTTACGGCGATTCCGGTGATGTCAACGGCGATCATTCCGCCGTGGTCGGTTATGCCGGTGTGGTTGTCGATTGACCCATTGATAAATCCCTTGTTTCCCTCCGATGGTTGCAGTATAAAACCAAGGTCGCAATGACCTTTCTTTTTTTTATCCATCAGGAGTTTCTCATGTCTGATCTACGTGTCCGTTTTGCCCCGAGTCCTACCGGCTATTTGCATATCGGTGGTGCCCGCACCGCATTGTTCAATTATCTTCTCGCCCGCAAAGAGGGTGGTACGTTTATATTGCGTATTGAGGATACCGATGTGGAACGTTCGACTCAGGAATCTGTGGACGCCATTCTGCAAGCCATGGATTGGTTGGGTCTGTCCTATGATGAGGGGCCGTTTTATCAGACCGAACGTTTTGATTTGTACAAAGCTAAAATCCAGCAACTGCTTGATGAGGGCAAAGCCTATAAATGCTATTGCTCACAGGAAGATCTTGATGCCAAACGCGAGGCGGCCATGGCTCGCGGCGATAAACCGCAATACGACGGCACCTGTCGTGCTCTTGAACCTCGTGATGATAACACCCCCTTTGTCATCCGTTTTAAATCCAAAGAAGCCGGTGTTACCAGTTTCAATGACCGGATTAAAGGAACGATCAGTTTCAATAACGAAGAGCTGGATGATATGATCATTCAGCGGACCGACGGCACCCCGACGTACAATTTTGTCGTGGTGGTTGATGATGCCGAAATGGGCTTGACCCTGGTGGTGCGTGGTGACGACCATGTCAATAATACCCCCCGCCAGATTCAGATTTATGAAGCTCTGGGCTATCCGGTACCGGAATTTGCCCATGTGCCGATGATTCTTGGCTCCGATAAAAAGCGTTTGTCCAAACGGCATGGTGCAACATCGGTGATGGCCTATCGTGACATGGGGTATCTTCCTGAAGCATTGGTGAATTATCTGGTGCGATTGGGCTGGTCGTTTGGTGATGAAGAGATTTTCTCCATGGACGATCTGGTTGAAAAGTTCAGCCTTGAAAATGTCGGACGCTCTGCTGGGGTGTTTAACCCTGAAAAACTGTTGTGGCTCAATGAGCATTATATCAAGACCGGTGATCCACAGCGCCTCGGCGAACTGCTTGATGAATACCTGACCACCCTTGGGCATCCACCGGTTGACGGGATCGATCTGGCCGAAGTGGTCAAAACTCTGCAGGACCGGAGCAAAACCATGGTCGAGATGGCTGAAAAAGCGGTCTTTTATGTCACGGATTCCGTCGAATTTGATGAAAGCGCAGCCGAAAAGTTCCTCACTGCCGAGCAAAAGCCGGTTTTCGAAGCCTTGGCAGAGGCCTTTGGGCAATGTGAATTTACACCTGAAGGTGTTGAAGCCGCCTTTAAAGGTGTGTTGAAAGAAACGGGCCTCAAGTTCGGCAAGGTGGGGCAACCGACCCGTGTTGCCTTGTCCGGCGGCACCAGTGCTCCGGGTATTTTTGAAGTGATTCTGGTCCTTGGCCGTGAGCGCACTCTGCAACGTCTCAATGGAGCCATTGCTCGCATTGGTTAGTTGCTTGTTCTGATAAACAAAAAGGCCACAATGTCATGTTGTGGCCTTTTTGTTTGGGGGCTGCGATCAGTTTTCCGTTAGGAAATGCTCTTCGTAGAGGTCTTCAAGCTTTTGCAGGTTCAAGCTTTCATCGTTGGCCAGTTGCTGAAAAATTGGTGCCATGGGTGCGCCAGTGCAGCCTTTGGTCAACTTGTCGTAGAATTCGAGATTGCTTTTTTTCAAATGAATCACGTACGCCAAAGCCTGACGTGAGTCGGCTTCCGCATTGAGTTCCTGCTGTTTGAGCAGGTCATCCAGATGCATCAGCGGCATGGTTTCCTGCAAATGATCATCAGGATCGATTCCCCCTTCGATCAAGGCCTTTTCCAGACGCTGCTTGTGGTCAAGTTCTTCCAGAGCAGCATCTTTGAGAATCAGTCCGGCTGAACGATCTTTGACGGTTCGGATGGCTTGGAGAAAGGCCTGGAAACAACGCTGTTCCATGGTGAGCGCCATTTCCAGGGCGGCTTCAAACGTATAACAAACTCCTTGTGGTGTTGTCATGGCGTACCTCCTTGTTGTGGTGAATCAACGTCACTTCCTAGTTAAAAATTAACAGCTTGTTATGACCTGTCAATTTAACGAACAGGGGAAAGGGTGAGATGATCGGTTTTCATGATGACAACTGCCGTCCGGTTTACAGCAGTGAAAAAGGGCGGCTGTGTCCCCATTGTGGTGAAGCAATCAAGCAGTGCCGTTGTCCGTCTCCTTCCGTGACGTCCGGTGATGGCATTGTACGGATCAGCTTTGAAACAAAAGGGCGTAAAGGTAAGGGAGTGACCGTGATTCGGGGCATCCCTCTGGCTGGCACGGCATTAAAAGACTTTGTCAAGGCATTGAAAAAGCGGTGTGGCAGTGGTGGGGCGGTAAAGCAGGATGCGGTTGAAATTCAGGGAGATCATCGTACGCAGTTGTTGCCTCATTTGCAGAAACAGGGATGGCAAGTTAAGACCAGTGGTGGATAATGCTGACTTCGCACAACATGTGTTTGGAAGTATCTAATATTATGTGAGGGTTTTTAGCCCCACCTTTAAATGGGTTTAATGGATCGGTTTGGGGGATTTCCCCCATTATGAAAATTGATCGAAAAAATTCCGTATACGGATACTGTAAAATTTTTCTTATGGGGGTAATAGTGTTTCTTGGGGGTTGCTGAATAGCGCCAACGGAAATTCTTATAGGCTGAAGAATTGGTATTCATCTTGCTCTTAAGCTCTTTGTCACATGAGCACCCGTTGGTGCGTGTTATGACCGTGAGCCATGACGTGTACATGGATTCCATTTTAAGATGTGAGGCCTCCCTGCTTTATGAGATTGAATCTTAAATCGCGCTTGTTTTTAAGCTATGCAGGCTTTGTTCTGATTGCCCTTTCTGTGGCGTTGTTCTCCTACTATTATTTCGTTCTTCCCGGCTATGCGCTGATTGAAAGGCAGGATGCCCGCCACCATATGGAACGGGTCCTGTCCTCAATTGACCGAGAGGTGGTGAATCTTGACCGGTTGGTGCGTGATTATGCCTTTTGGGATGATACCTATGCGTTTATTAAAACTGCGAACGAAACTTACCTGCAAAGCAATTACCTCAATGAGATGCTCATCTATAACCGTTTGAGCAGTGTGGCAATTTTCAACAGCAACGGAACGTTACTTTATTATAAACATCTGGATCTGGTTTCAGGTGTGGAGCGGCCGCTTGATGATTCTATGTACAATGATGCACTGGCTGAGTTGGCAGGTGGTCCCGAATTGAGGGGTGGGCTGATTCGCCCCACCTCAGGATTGCTGGCCAGTGACAATGACTTGCAGATGGTAGCGGCCTGCTCCATTATGACCAGTGACGCCCGCGGGCCGGTGCGGGGCACCCTGGTGTTCACCCGTCCTCTGGATTCGGCGTTGATCAATGATCTGTCCCGCCAGTTCCGTTTTGACATTCAAGTGATGCCGCTGCAGAAAATTGGCGCAAACCTGTGTCAGCAACTTAAACACATTACCCGCACAGAACCTATCTCAATCCATACTTCAGGAGACGCAACCCTGGATGCATATGCCAAACTGACGGATTTGGCTCAGAAAGAGGTTGCTGTGGTTCAGATGAAGTTGCCACGGACCCTGTATGTCCATACACGAAATATCATGATGTCCTCCCTGGGTTTTGCCCTGTTAAGCATTTTGCTGATGGCCTTTGTGTTTGCCGCCACGGTGCGACGCATGGTCATGCAGCCATTCAAGGAATTGGCCAATGTGATTCACTCGTATCGAGCTAATCGAACTGCCCCATTGCCGCTGACGTTATCCTGTGAAAATGATATGGGTGGACTCGCCGAAGAATTCAATTATTTGCTGACGGATTTGGAAGAGAGTCGAGTCCACCAGACTTTTTCAGAAGAGAAAACCGATTTGATCAAACGGGTGGTGCCCAGCGCGATATTTACAGTCGACAGCAATAAGGTGATTACCAGTTGGAATGCCCGAGCCGAACGTATTACCGGTTATAGCGCGGCAGAAATGGTTGGCAGCACCTGCTTTTTGTTTGCCCAGACACCTTGTCAGGAGAGCTGTGGTCTGTTTGATGAGGGGATCGATAAGCCGATTATGGGGCGCGAATGCACCATCCGCCATAAAAACGGATCGGTGCTGACCGTCAGTAAAAATGCCGATTTTTTGCGCGATGCCCAGGGGCATATCATTGGCGGGATCGAGTGTTTTGAAGACATTACCGTGCGCAAACGCTCAGAAGAAGCTCTGCAGTGGGAATTGGCGCTCAACAGTCGGTTGGCCAAGCTGTCTCATTCCATACTGCACAATGCCGGTAATGTACGGGAGGTGGCCGGTGAAGTCCTTGAGTATGCTCGAAACCTGACCGGCAGCAGCCACGGTTTTGTTGCGGAACTTGATGAGCAGGATCAGTTTCAACGGTTATGGGATTACACGCCGATGTTTGAAGGGTTGCAAAAACATCAGGGCCATCCGATTATTCCGGCTCCGGCCAATGGTCGCGGTTCTTTGTTGCATTCGGTTTACAAACGGCAAAACGGCGTCTATTTCAATTCGTTGGAACAGCTCAGCGTCGTCAACCTGGCCGATGGAATCAGTGAGGAGATCTCCCATTTTATGGCAGTTCCAGTGTGCGACAGCAAGCGCATCATTGGCCAGGTCGCTCTGGCCAACAATGCCAAGGGGTACGGAAAGCGCGAGTTACAGGCCGTTGAACAACTGGCGGAGCTGTTTGCTGTGGTTTTATCCCAGGCTCAAGATGGTCAATGTTCGGATGATGTGGAAACTTGTCACTATGCGGTGAAGAGCCTGGAAGTTTGTCAGTTGTAATCATGTCATGTGATGTAATGAAAAAAGCCATCATGCCTGGAAGCATGATGGCTTTTTTATTGTCTTCTTTTCGTATTCTGCGGGTCAGGATTCCGGCGGTATTTTAAAAACAACATGTACTCCGGGCAGTGTTTCCAGAGTTGTCGTGCTGAACTCCCGGGTATCACCAATAACGCCGAGAATCGTGCGATTTGCTCCGGTTGACTGGTGAAAATCGAAATCTTCATCAATCAGATATTGTTTGACCTGCTGCAGGTTTTCCTCTGATACGTCTTTTTTCATCACCACCAACATGGTCAGCGTCCTTTCGATTTAATCCGTTCAAGGGTCCGTGATTCGTCAATCACCCTCTCAAACAGACGTTTGATGGCCTGGTTGTCCAATGGGCCGGGATTTAACGCTGTCATTTTATTAAAAATGCGCTTTTCCCGGTCCGGATCATACACCGGCAGGTCGAGTTCTTTTTTTAGATGGCCGATGGCCAGAGCCAGTTCCGCCCGGCGATTGAAAATCTTCAAAAGCTCGTTGTCCAGGCGGTCGATTTCCTGGCGGATTTCATCGATCGTCAAAATGCCCCCTAAAATGTTTTACGCAAAATCGTGTCGTGTTTGCAGTGGATGTCGTCCGTCTGCGGATAGTCGATGGTATAATGCAGGCCGCGGCTCTCTTTACGTTTCAGCGCGCAGCGGATAATCAGTTCGGCAATTGTTGCCAGGTTACGCAACTCAAGCAGATCGGTGGTGACATAAAAATCCCAGTAATAATCGGCGATCTCTTCCTGAATCATCTGGATGCGACGCAGAGCACGAATCAGGCGCTTGTCCGAGCGGACAATGCCGACATAGTTCCACATGCTCATGCGGATTTCGTCCCAGTTATGTTTGACTACCACCTCTTCATCACTGTTAGTGGCGCTGCCGTAGTCCCACGGTTCGACAGAAGGGTAGTCAAAGGTTTCCTTGCTGACCACTTCAATCGCTTTATCCGCCGCACGTTCGCCGAAAACCGCCCCTTCGAGCAGACTATTGCTGGCCAAGCGGTTGGCGCCGTGCAGGCCGGTGCAGGAGACCTCACCGATGGCAAACAGGTTGCGGATTTCGGTCTGACCATGATTGTCGACCTTGACCCCGCCGCACAGATAGTGGGCTGCCGGGACCACGGGGATCGGCTCTTTGGACATGTCAACGCCGTACTTCATCAGCGTTTCATAGATGTTGGGGAAGCGTTGCTGAATGTAGTCGGCACCTTTGTGGGTAATATCGAGGAACACGCAATCATCACCGTTGGTTTTCATCTCATTGTCAATGGCGCGGGCGACAATATCGCGTGGGGCGAGATCCTTGAGCTTATGATATTTCTCCATGAATGCCGTGCCGTCGGCCCGTTTGAGAATCGCCCCTTCACCACGGACCGCTTCGGAAATGAGAAATGACTTGGCGTGGGGGTGGAACAGGGTGGTGGGGTGGAATTGCATGAATTCCATGTTGGCCACCGCAGCCCCGGCACGATAGGCCATGGCCACGCCGTCACCTGAGGCGATATCAGGATTGGAGGTGTACAAATACACTTTGCCTGCGCCGCCCGTGGCAAGAACCGTCACCTGAGCACCAAAGGTGATCACTTCTTTGTTTTTGCTGTCGAGCACATACGCTCCCAGGCAACGATTATCCGGTACCCGACGGTGTTTGACTTTTGCCTCGGTAATCAGATCAACCGCACAGTAATATTCATAGACGGTGATATTGGGATGTTTGGCCACAGCCGCCGCCAGAGCACGTTCAATCTCCCGTCCGGTTATGTCCGAAGCGTGAAGGATACGGCGGTGACTGTGACCGCCCTCACGGGTCAAATCGTATTCACCGTCGCTGTTTTTAGTGAAATCCGTACCAAAGTTGATCAGGTCCTGAATGGCTTTCGGCCCGCTTTCAACGACCAGATCAACAATATCGCGGTGGGACAGAAACGCCCCGGCAACCATGGTATCTTCGGCATGAGCTTCGAACGAATCATCTTCGGAAAAAACCGTGGCAATGCCGCCCTGGGCATAATTGGTTGAGGTTTCGTAAATCTCGCGCTTGGTGACGATGGCAACCGTCCCCTGTTCCGCGACACGCAGGGCAAAAGAAAGCCCGGCAATTCCGCTGCCGATAATAAGAAAGTCTGATGTGATCTTCATTGCGGTCCCCTGGAGGATAGAATAGAATTAAATAACCATTGCATAACGACAGATCCTCGCTTGAACGATAGGATCATGCTCGACTTGTAAACATTAAAACATAAGCAACTCCGCATTATTGGCGCTGGAAGTTGCTCCTGTCAAGCGCTTTGACGGTTGTGCAGGCATTGTAGAATGTGTTGTTTTCGTTTAAAGTGATGCGATTAATGACTGTTGGGATGAAAACCATGAACATACGCCATCACATGGTTGTTGTGATTCTGTTATGTCTATTCGGGGCGGTTGCCTCGGGGCATGCGGCGATCTATAAATACGTTGATGGGTCCGGTCGTATCCATTTCAGTAACGTACCGGTGAAATCCCACTATTCATTCTATGCCCATGAGGCCGGAGATGGCAAAGCGTTGTCCCGCTCCGTGACAGACCTGATCAAACGCTATGCCGTGCTCAACCGTCTTGACGTCAATCTGGTGCGCGCGGTAGTGCGGGCTGAAAGCAATTATGATATCAACGCGCTTTCCTCCAAAGGCGCCATGGGCCTGATGCAATTGCATCCGGAAACCGCCAAGGATCTGAAAATTTCCGATCCCTTTGATCCGTTGCAGAATATTTCCGGAGGCACGCGCTATCTGAGGCAGATGCTGGATCGCTTCAAAGGCAATCTTGATTTGGCTCTGGCTGCCTACAATGCCGGACCGAGCACTGTCGAACGATACGGCGGTATTCCCCCGTATCAAGAGACTCAGAACTATGTTGAAAAGGTCAAACAATTCCAAAAACTCTACCGTCGGAGTGATACATAAATGAAACTCAACATCTCATCACTGAACCTGCCTAATATGCTGACGTTGGGCCGAATTGCCTGCGTTCCTGTAGTTATGCTGTTATTGTTATCCGATTCCCGTACCATGGGTTTTTGGGCGGCTGTGGTGTTTTCCATTGCAGCGATCACCGATTGGCTGGATGGCTATCTGGCCCGTAAATGGCAATTGGTCACGGTGATGGGCAAGTTTCTCGATCCGTTGGCCGATAAATTGATTGTCATGGCCGCCCTGATCATGATGATTCCCCTCGACCGGGTACCCGCCTGGGCGGTGTTTCTGATCATTGCCCGGGAAGTGACGGTGACCGGTTTGCGGTCCATCGCCTCATCCGAAGGCATTGTCATCGCTGCCAGCAATCTCGGCAAATACAAGACGATTTTCCAGATGGTGGCGATTATCGCCTTGCTGTTGCATTATGATTATTACTGGTTCTTCGGAATTCAGTGGGAGATCTTTCACGTGGATATGCAGTTTGTCGGCAGCTTCTTTTTCTATGTTTCCTTTATCATGGCGATGTGGTCTGGTGGCGATTACCTGTACAAATTTTATAGTGTCCTGACCGGCACACAAGACTAGCGTGTCGAATATCAGAGGTCGGGGAAAACAAAAAATGTTGTTTTCTCATTTTTTTATTTGACTTGATTGCCGTGTTTTTGTTAAAAAATGTCTCGCTCAACGCGGGAATAACTCAGTGGTAGAGTGCAACCTTGCCAAGGTTGACGTCGCGAGTTCGAATCTCGTTTCCCGCTCCATTAAATAGAAAGGCCTGATCTTCAGATCAGGCCTTTTTTGTTATGTGAGGTCAATGACTTACACCACTCATTTTCTTACGCTTCTTTCCTATAAGTCCTTCTTGCTTCCTGTTGTTTCCTGTTTTCTGAAAATCTTGTGACAAATTTGTGACGTTCTAGTGACAATGCACACTTGTTGGGACTGCAAAATCTTTTCTTTGGTACAAACATTTATCAAATTTGTAGTTAGTTTCATTTCACGAACAGTGAGGTCGATCCGCAATAGTGGGCAGTGCATTAAGGTGTATAGAGCACTGATATGGCTGACAGTTGTCAAGAAGAATATTCTTTGCCTGCCCAACTGATTCAGCGGTTTTATTCTGTTTATGTTCCATGGCACTTGCAGGGGCGGAACCGTTGTTGCGACGGCTCATCAGACTGATATTCGCGGGTTGGATACCGCCAGACTTGTCTTCGTCGCGGAGCTGCCTCTGTCTAGTATCGTGAGTTCGGCCAAAGGCCTTATCCAATAGTGCTCACGAGGATTCTCCTGACCGTGGTTGCGCCCCTTCAACTGCCATGGAATGTATGTTCTTGTGCGTTATGCTTTCTCCTGCCTATTTTGGAGTGTTTTTTCTGACCTTTGTTATACCACTTCCGGAATGTCAACCTCATGGGCGATGGCCCACATGAAGGCACAGAGTTCCCGGGCGATGGCCGTTACAATCACCTGCTTGCATTTTCCCCGTTCCAGCATGTATTTGTAGCGGGCACAGAGCCGGAGTTGGGCTTTCCAGGAAATAGCGCAAATCTCTTGTGATAAACCTTCTTGGCGTTTATGTAACACCCGACTGATGCGGGCAGGAAGGCGGTAAGCCCAGGCTGCTTCCACAAGAACCCGGCGCACATGGCCATTACCTGTCTTGGTGATGGCGCCTCGTTTCGTCTTCTCGCCACTGGAGTGTTCCGATGGAACCAGACCAAGATAGGACATCAGTTCAACGGGACTATCAAAACGTGTCAGGTCGCCGATTTCCGCAACTGTGGTCGCAGCAACAATTAAAGAGACACCGCGTAGTGACTGATAGGCCTTGGTGACCTCAAACATACGCCATTGCGGCAAAAGTTGCTGAATCTGATCCGTAAGGCGTTTCACCCGGCACGTGCTCTCAGTTAATGTGTCGACATATTCCTGAAGAGCGATTTGCTGAGCGGGATGGGGCATTTTAATCTCAGCGATCCACCGCATATGGGCCTGACTCCAAGGAGTTCGTCCGTTGTATCTGAACCCATGCCGAAGCAGGAAAGCCAGAATGCGCTGCTTGGCTTTTTTCTGCGTTATTTTGGCATCTTCTCTCGAGCGGGTGAGATCCCGCATCGCTTCATCTTCCGCCGCAGGGACAAAGACGCCGGACAGTTCACCGGCCCGATGCAGGCGGGCAAGCATCTGCGCATCCCGGCGGTCATTTTTTATCCGCTCGCCGCTTTTCCTTGGAATCTTTGAGGGGGCCACCACCTGGCAATCGAATCCCTGAGCTGTCAGGTGGCGGTAAATCTCATAGCCGCAAGGACCGGCTTCGTAGACAAAGTGCAGTTCAGCTCCTTTTGAAATAAGTTTCCTAACCACCTTGTCCAGAGCAGACAAGTCACCGGCAATTTCACCGTATCGGCGAACTTCGCCAGTGCGACCGTCCTCGGCAATGGCTATCTCAATAGATTTTTTATGGACGTCCAATCCGATAAACATGCTAGAATTTTTCAAGACCTGCCTCCTTGGTTTTGGCTCTGTGTTGGGGTTATTAAATTTTCAACATAACCCACGTTTGCAAGGGGCAGGTCCTTTTTTGTTTCTAACTGTCAGCCATTATGTCTAGCTCAGATAACGTTCCGCCAGTAGAACAGCAGCAACCTGATGGCGGTTGCTGGTCTGCAACTTATTGTTAATATTCTTCAAATGAAATTTTATTGTATTTTCCGACACCCCGATTTGCTGGCCAATAACCTTGTAGGGAAGGCCGATTGCAATTTTGTCGGCCACCTCTTTTTCTTTTTCGGTCAATGAATCAATCTGATCCTGAACGAGAAGTCGCTTTTTTGTGATCAGCATGGAGTAAATAACCATTCTGACGATGGCCTCAGTGCGTGCATCCGGAATTGTGTCAGCGCCGGCCAGAGAAAGGTTGATGGAAAAATCTTTTTTCTTAGATGTGACAAAGATCGAACAACCATATTCAAGGCCGAATTCACGTCTACGCGCAATGTGCTGTTGCTGTTCTTCGCTAAGCGTCCAGTTGTATTGATCCCACACGCAATAACCCACGAGGCTACCGCTCGTGTATTGTCGCTCAATCTCATCGATCAGCGGATTGTTTTCCTGATGGCTGAAATATTCTTTCATCCAAGCCTGCGGATTGGTTAAATTAATAACCACCGCATCCCGGCGATCTGTGTATATGGTCTGTATATAACCGTATAAGACAAACTCGAAACCGAGAAAACCACTCAAATCCAGAATTTTCTTATGAAACGTTTCGGTGTTCGGCGCAGAGATACAGTCATGCACGAAGGAATAGGCATAAAGAAGGTCGTCTTTGCTTAGTTCGCTATTAGTCATATCAGAAAATACCACCGGTTCAGTGTTGTCAACGTCTGTGGCCATCATGTTTTTCATGATCGAGCAGGGTACAGCTCCTCACGATCAAGTCGGGTCTATTCCACGCTGGAATTCAATAAAAACATTTCAATTTGTGTTTCGTCAACTTTTATAAATACTGCAGATATAACGAAAAAAACGCGATCCTACCCGGATGGGTAGTTCAATGGACGTTGAATTTATTATACATAAGAGTCTCTTGTAGAAGTCTCAGAAGTAAACTCGGGATGTCCCGAAGACTCGTATCAAGACCATGCCTCGGCATACTCATCGCCCAAATGAAAAAGTGTATTTGAATTGTTTCGCTGATTTTAGGAGATATGAATCACACGAAAACCGAACACCAATCCACCACCCGGTTGGAAAAAGCCCTGCTGACAGT
Organism: uncultured Desulfuromonas sp.; assembly: GCF_963678835.1. Lineage (NCBI taxonomy): Bacteria > Pseudomonadati > Thermodesulfobacteriota > Desulfuromonadia > Desulfuromonadales > Desulfuromonadaceae > Desulfuromonas > uncultured Desulfuromonas sp. The sequence continues at coordinate 3,183,923 of NZ_OY787469.1, read as the reverse complement.
TATTTTGACCGTCCTGATCGTCTCCGTCGGATTCTGATCAACTCTGGACTGTTCAGGGGATTCCGGGGCCATGGACTTGATTCCTGTCCCCGGAATACTCGCCCGGTTTACGAGCCACGAAGCAGCGTTTCGTTGAAAAATGATGTTGTTGCTTTTACGGATTCAGGAATTCGTTACCGTTGCGACAAACATCAAAACAGAAAACAGGTATCTGCGAAGAATCATGATAAACGAACAAAATTTCCCTCTGAAGTTGACAGTGTCAATACTGATTTTATTAATCTGGGCGGCCACCTGTTTTGCGGGTCCGCCGGATGCCGGACAGTTGCTGCGCGAACAGCGGCCCCAACAGACCCTGCCCCAGCGCCTTCCCGCCCCCGATCAAGGGGAAGGAAAACCGATAACCGATGAAACAGCGGCCCGGATTCTGGTCAGGGAATTTCTTTTCACCGGGTATGACGGTTTGGCCACCGCAGATGAACTGCAGGATCTGGTGGCGGACTTTGTGGGAAAAGAGCTGGACTACGAAAAGCTTCAAGCCGTAGCCGCCAGGGTGACCCGCTATCTGAAGGAGCGGGGATGGTTACTGGCCAGGGCCTGGCTGCCAAGTCAAGATGTCTCGAACGGGCGGATCACCATCGCCATTGTCCAGGGGAAAAGCGACGGCACCCTTGAGATTGATGCCGATGACACCCTGCGTATCAGGAAAAACCGCTTGGAAAAGATCGGGGCACAAGGCATCCGCCGGGGGGAACCGGTCCGCCGCGCAGACCTGGAACGAGCCGTGCTGCTCATGAACGATCTGCCGGGCATCCGGGCAAAGGCGATCCTTTCGCCGGGTGGAGAGCCGGGCTCCATCAGGGTCACCTACCGGGCCAGCGAAGGCCCTCTGCTTAACGGTACGCTGATGGCCGAGAATTTCGGCAACCGCTACACCGGCACCCTTCGTTTCGGAGGCACGGCAAGCCTCAACGATCCCCTTGGCCTCGGAGACCGGCTTACCTTATCTTTGAGCGGTTCCCGGGGACTTAAAAGCGGCCGACTGCGCTACGCTCTGCCGCTTCTTGCCAACGGCCTTTCTTGGCATATCGATTCCTCTTATCTGACCTACGAACTGGGAGAAGAATTCTCCAATCTCGACGTCACGGGCAGCGCCCTGACCATTGCCACCGGCATCAGCTATCCGTGGTGGCGCAGCCGCAAGGCAAATGTCACCGCCACCCTCGATTACGAATACCGGGAATTGTCTGATGAAGCCATGAGCGTCGCTGTCGAGGATACCCGCCTGCACCGGGGCGCTCTGGGCCTGCACGGCGATTATAATGACGATTTTTTCAATGGTGGCCTGACCCTCTGGGGCCTTTCGGCCGGCTTCGGTCGGCTGTCGGAAGCAACAGCTGATCTGGATATCACCGGCAGTGAGGGCAGCTACACCATTTTCAACCTAGAGATTGCCCGGCTGCAACGCCTTACGCCAAAACTTACCCTGAACGCGGCGTGGCGGGCTCAGTATTCCCTGGATAACCTGGATTCCAGCGAGCAGTTTGCCTTGGGCGGACCTTACGGAATACGCGCTTATAGCGTCAGTGAAGCTCTGGGCGATTCAGGGCATCTCTTTACCCTGGAGACCCGCTATGCACTCAAGCTTCCGAACCTTCCGGGGCACCTCGAATGGATGACCTTTTTCGACGCGGGGCACATCACCCTGCACCACTCACCCTGGGCAAACGCGGTAAGTACGGAGACGGGCAAGAACCGCTACTGGCTTGCCGGGGCCGGAACCGGTTTGAGCTACCGCTGTTTTAAAGAAAGGCTGCATCTGCAGCTCTTTTGGGCTCACGCTATCGGCGACAATGACGGTCGAAGCAGCGACGGCACGGACGCCGAAGGCCGGGACCGGGATCAGCGGGTATGGGCCCAGGCTAAGCTGGTATTTTGATTCAATACTCCTGAAGGATGGCTGGTATGACTTTGAAAAAATACACCCCGTTTCGTTCTCTCATGCTTTTATGTTTGATCCTCCAGCTGGTTACCGCAACCCGAGCCCTGGGCCTGGATGCCGAGACCCTGCCCACGGGAGGCAGCATCGTCTCGGGTACGGGCAGCATCCAGACATCTGGCGCAACCATGACCGTCAACCAGGGCAGCCAACAGCTCATTGCCACCTGGGACAGCTTCAATATCGGCCAAAAAGCCTCGGTCAACTTTGCCCAGCCCGGCACCACCGCGGTCGCCCTCAACCGGATCACCGACCAGAGTCCCAGCCAGATCCTCGGCAGCCTCAGCGCCAACGGCCAGGTGTTTCTCATCAACCCGTCCGGCATTATCTTTGGCTCCTCAGCCCAGGTGAACGTGGGCGGACTGGTGGCCTCCACTCTGGATATCGCGGATGAAGATTTTTTAAACGGCAGCTATTCCTTTTACGGATCAGATAGCGGCAGCATCGGCAACGCCGGCACCATAACGGTCAGTAACGGCGGCTATGTCGCCTTTTTATCCCCACACATCGACAACAGCGGCACGGTCACAGCCGATGGCGGCAGCGTGGCCATGGCCGCGGCCACCCGGATCAGTCTCGATCTCGCCGATGACGGGCTGATCGCCTACAGCATCGACCAGAGGGCAGTGGACGCGCTGGTGGACAACTCAGGCCTGGTGCAGGCCGACGGGGGGCTGATCTACCTGAGCGCAGAGGCCGCCGATGAACTCACCGGCGCCGCCGTCAACAACACCGGCATTATCCAAGCCCGCACCCTGGAAGAAAAAGAGGGGAAAATCCTGCTGGTGGCCGATAAAGACACCGGCTCCGTCAGCATCGGCGGCACCCTGGACGCCTCGGCCCCCACTGGCGGAGACGGCGGGTTCATCGAAACCTCGGCCGCCGCCGTCAACCTGACTGCCGACGCGGAGGTCAGCACCCTGGCGGCAAACGGTACCACCGGCACCTGGCTGATCGACCCCACCGACTTCACCATCGCCGCTTCTGGCGGCGACATGACCGGCGACCAGGTGGAAGCCGCCCTGGCCGCCACCAACCTGACCATCGAAAGCGCCGGCGGCAGTAGTGAAGGGGCGGGGGATATCTACGTCAACGACACCATCGCCTGGAGCACCAATACCCTGACCTTGAGCGCCTACCGCAACATCGAGATCAACAGTGAACTCACCGCCACCGGCACGGCCGCTCTAGCCCTGGAATACGGACAAGGCGCAACAAACGGTATCATCGACGGCAGCGCAGCCGGGTATTGGGGCAACGCCCCGGTGAATCTGGCCGCGGGCAGCACCTTTACCACCCGCCTGGGTTCGTCCGGGGAGCTGATCAGCTACAGCATCATCACCACGGCCGCGCAACTGGAAGCCATCGTCACCGCCCTAAGCGGCAACTACGTGCTGGGGGAAAATCTGGATCTTAACGGCGGTACGGTCATCGGCAGTGCTGCAAACCCGTTCACCGGGATTTTTGACGGGCTGGGGCATACCCTCGTTGATGGTGGAGTCACGGCTCTCGAAATCGACTACATCGGGCTGTTCGGCTACAACAGCGGTACGATCCGCAATCTGATTGCGGAAGACTGGACTTCGGGTGGTGCGGATTATGTCGGCACCATCGCCGGATACAATGACGGGATTATCTCTAACTGCCGGGTGACGAACCCCTCGGTCGGCGGAGCATCCTGGCAGGGTGGCCTGGTGGGCTATAACGCTGGCACCGTCACAGACAGCCGCGTCATTATGAGCGGGATGGATGGTTACTGTATCATCAGCACGTCCAGCAATGCCGGCGGGCTGGCCGGGGGAAACAGCGGCACCATCACCAACAGCAGCTGCTCCTATACAAATGAGTACCTCAGCGGTTTAAGTTTCGTATCTTCCCCGAACGATTTCGGCGGCCTGGTCGGCCACAACAGCGGCACCATCAGCGGCTCCCATGTTTCCGCCGACTTTATTTATTTGGGCCACTATAGCGGCAATGAGTTCCAGAATCTGGGCGGCCTGGCGGGGTCCAACAGCGGCGTCATCTTTGACAGTTATGCCGATATTCCATACTGGGACGGCGAGAATTGGAACAGCTCCGGCGTTGAGCTGGAGAATCTGGGCGGCCTGGTGGGCCACAACAGCGGCACCATCAGCAACAGCTACGCCTCGGGTGGGGTTGCCAGAGGGGATCAAGCGGGCGGCCTGGTGGGGACGATGGAAGCCGGAACCATCAGCGACAGCTACGCCACAAGTGGGGTTCCTGAAGGGAGGGAATACGCGGGCGGTCTGGTGGGGCTGATGAAAGCTGGCACCATCAGCAACAGCTACGCCACCGGTGATGTGTTCGGGAATTGGGGAGACTACCCGAGTTTAGGCGGACTGGTGGGGCAGGTGGAAAGTGGAACGATCACCGGCAGCTACGCCATTGGTGACGTTTACAATATTTCGGAGAAGATGCGTCATGGGGGCGGGCTGGTGGGATATATGAGCAGAGGAAGGATTACCGACAGCTACGCCACTGGCGCTGTGTCCCGTGGCACTAACATTGGCGGACTGGTGGGGACGATGCCAGCCGGCACCATCAGCAACAGCTATGCCACCGGTAAGGTGTTCTGGGGAAATTACAGCGGCGGCCTGGTGGGGTCTAACTCGGGTCCCATCAACAACAGCTACGCCACCGGTAAGGTGTCCGGGGCGTATGCTAACGGCGGCCTGGTGGGGTATAACTATGGCACCATCAACAACAGCTACGCCACCGGTGATGTGTCCGGGGGGAATCTTCGTGGCGGCCTGGCGGGGAGAAACGATGATACCATCATCAACAGCTACTGGGACACCGCAACCACGGACCAAACGGTCGGGGTCGGCTACGGGACAACCATTGACAACGACACCTATGGCGTCACCGGGCAAAGCAACAGCCTTGCCTTCTACCGCGACACCCTGGGCTGGGATATTGACGACGCCGGCAGCACCGGCACTGTCTGGCGGATCTATGACGGCTATACCACTCCGCTGTTGCGCAGTTTCTTAACCCCGCTGATCCTGACCGCTACCAAGGTCTACAACAGCACCACCAGCCTGGACGAAGCGGTTTACACCTGGAGCATGGAGACCGATGACGATCTGCTGCTGGGCAGCGCCGGTACATGGGAAACCAATGCAATCAATGCCGGTAGCTGCAGCTTTGATACCAGCGGGTATTATTCCACCCAGCAAGGCTATGATATCACCGGCCAGCTCACCATCAGCCCGGCCGCCCTGACCATCACGGCCAATGATGCGGTCGTCAGCTATGACGGCAGCGCCTACAGCGGCGGCATCGTCAGCTACAGCGGCTTTGTTGCGGGGGAGGATACCGCCAACCTGGCCGGCAGCCTGGTTTACGGCGGCAGCAGCCAGGGGGCGGTGAATGCCGGAAGCTACACCATCAGCGCCTCGGGCTTAAGCGCGGATAACTACGACATCACTTACCAGGACGGAAAGCTCTCCATCAACCCGGCGGCCATCACCCTGTCCACCTCTGATGTCAGCAAGGTCTATGACGGCACCCTGTCCGCGGACGGGACCGCGGTGGTGACCGCAGGCTCCCTGTTCGGCGACGACAGCCTTTCAGGGGGCAGCTTTCATTTCACCGATGCCGATGCCGGAACAGGCAAAACCGTCACGGTCAGCGACGTCACTGTCGCTGACGGCAACAGCGGCGGCAATTACAGCGTCAGCTATCAAAACAACACCAGCAGTACCATCACCCGGGCCGCCCTGACCATCACCGCCTATGATGAAGAGACGACCTATGACGGCAGCGCCTACAGCGGCGGCAACGGGTTCAGCTACAGCGGCTTTGCCGCCGGGGAGGATGCCTCCGCCCTTGACGGCAGCCTGGCCTACGGAGGAGACAGCCAGGGCGCGGTGAATGCCGGAAGCTACACCATCAGCGCCTCGGGCTTAAGCGCGGATAACTACGATATTACCTACGTGGACGGCCAGCTCACCATCAGCCCGGCACCCCTGACCATCACCGCCAACGATTCCGAAACGACCTATGACGGCAGCGCCTACAGCGGCGGCAACGTCAGCTACAGCGGCTTTGTCGCTGGGGAGGATGCCTCCGCCCTTGACGGCAGCCTGGCCTACGGAGGAGACAGCCAGGGCGCGGTGAATGCCGGAAGCTACACCATCAGCGCCTCGGGCTTAAGCGCGGGCAACTACGATATTACCTACGTGGACGGCCAGCTCACCATCAGCCCGGCACCCCTGACCATCACCGCCAACGATTCCGAAACGACCTATGACGGCAGCGCCTACAGCGGCGGCAACGGAGTGAGCTACAGCGGCTTTGCAGCAGAGGATGATGCCTCCGCCCTTGACGGCACCCTGGTTTACGCAGGCAGCAGCCAGGGGGCGGTGAATGCCGGCAGCTACACCATCAGCGCTTCGGGTTTGGGTTCCGATAACTATACGATCGCCTACCGGGATGGCCGACTCGCTATCGTCCCCACGGATGCCGGCCGGTTTCTGGCAACCCTGCATCAGCAGCGGCAGGTACCGGAAATATCCGACTTCATGGGCCTGGCCGAACTGATTTCGCTTCCGCCTGAAAAGACCATAGCCACGCTTCCGCCCCAGCAAGGTCCGGAAGCGGAGCTGGATCATACGCCAGACAGCCGTTCTCATTGGTAATTTATGCGGTGAACGAGGGGTAACAGCCCAAACAGAATCGGTGATGCTCATGAACTAAAAGCCGGACATTTCTGTCATGAGGTATAATTTTGAAACTCTCACGAAGTGCTGAATGTACCGTTTCTATTATTCCTGATTCGCTGATAGAAAGTTGCTTTTTCGTGGATCGCGCCTGCGGCGCTATGGACCGCCTCTCCATCGCCGTTTCCCGTTCGAAAACAGACCTGCTTCCCGCTGAAAGGGATGCGACACACCGCTGTCAATCAAAAACCCCGGCTGACAGGCAAAAAAACTCTTAAATTTCGATTGTTTTGCCGTTTTCACCCGCACCTCTCCTGTAACCGACGGATGGAAAATCAATTCAGCGTAATGCTCGGCTCTTCATAATCGCCCCAGCCGCCGTCAAATGGCTGGTAGTCGATCATATTTTCGTAGAGGTTGTCAGGCGGTGGTTTGCCGGGGTGATCGGCCCGCCAGAGATGCAGGTGCTTGAGGATTTTCTCGATGACCGGTGCTTCGTTGATAAAGCTGACAATCTTCATCTCTGCGCCACAGTTGGGACATTCCAGTAGGTCAACTTCCCAGACTTTTTGAGCACTCGCGCCAGGTTTTTGAAGGAATCTTCTTCGGCTGGTGTCCGCTTACATCCAGTACTTCGATGGTTTCGGTGATCTCCACTGAACTTTCATGCGGCTTTAGCTGGTCGCGCTTCTGCCGATCTCCCCGTGCTCGGTTGGAATACCAGCCGTAGTAACGGACCAGTTGGAAGCTCTTCTCCGGAATATGCTGGGTAATGGCGGCGATGAATTCCCCGGCGCTGAAAACTTCGAAGTTCTTCTTGTTCTTTCCGTGAGTCATCTTCGATTTGTAGATGACCTGGCCGCTTTGCTGCTGGTAGTGAATCATCTCGACCGAAAAGGTATTGCGGATGATGTACTGCGCCAGCGCCTCCTGGCCGTCACCGTCATCAGACTTGATTCCGGCTTACACTTTGCCAAGGTTGACGTCGCGAGTTCGAATCTCGTTTCCCGCTCCATTTAATACGAAAGGCCAGATCTTTACTGATCAGGCCTTTTTTAGTTTTAAAAGCAATATGTTGTTGCTGTATAGAAATTTTGCCTCGTTGTGGGTAGTTTGCGGTTGTAATTTGTCAAGGAGGAACGCCGCAGGCGTAGTGTCCAGATATGGTGTTGGAGGTGGTCTGGGGGGTGATCTAGCAGGTTGTTGAAAAAGTCCCATCCGGGGCCTTTTCAACGGCGCAAGCCGAAAATGCGATTTCCGTCCTGCTTATAAAATCAATCACTTAAAGACCTGTTCTTGATTTTGGACGCCCGTCCATAGGCGCCATAGGCTGTTTTTCAACAGCCTGCTAGCAGGGACGAGTACTTCAGCATCATTGAAATTGTCTCTTGTAGGAGCGGCTTCAGCCGCGAATGACCATCATGGAAAGGACCAATGACCAGAACCATTCGCGAATAAATTCGCTCCTACAAGGGGGGCACTCTGATACAAAATTGAGTGTGTTCAAGTACTAATGTCCCGTGCGGTTAATCGTATCTGTTTTGTCAAACTGTCCAACATTATTGCCCATGTCACGTACTTACGAAATTTACGAATTGGGGATAATGACCGTGAAAGGCTTGAGGCCTACTTCGGTCACCAACGGCGGCTCAAAGCCTTGTCCATAGGGCGAAGATCATCCTGCTTACTGCCGATGGTCAAACTGTAGATCACGTTGCCAAGGCCCTTGAAACCAGTGAACGTGCGGTCTACAGGTGGAGAAAACAATTTAAAGATCATGGTATTAAAGGTCTCCACGGCAAAAAGATGTCCGGGCAGCCAAAAAAAATTCGGCAGAAAAAGTCAAAGAAATCTTGCGGCTAACAGTGGAGTGCATTCCGCGCGGAGCTACCCACTGCAGCGTTCGCCTGATGGCTAAAGCTGCCGGTGTCACCACCTGGCAGGTTCGGCAAGTCTGGCAAACCGCAGACCTTAAACCTCATTGCCTCCAAAAATTCAAGATCCGTAATGATCCTGAGTTTGCTGAAAAGGTTATTGATGTCGTTGGTCTTGACATGGCCCCTCCCGACAATGCTCTCGTCCTGTCGGTGGATGAACAAAACAGATCCAAGCATTAGATCGTACACTGATGCGGAGGCCATCCTTAACCGCGCTGTAAAAGGATGACGTAGATTCTATTCCCACACTTCTTAACCGCTCCATGCAATTTCTCCATGACAACAAAAGGACCAGCTACTGGCATCTTGAACATTTTATGCTGATGTGCGGTGCCTGTGCCCGGAATACCTCGACGTTAGGCGACGGCCAGGACTCACTTACCTCGGAGTGTTATCCGATTTACCTGGCAGAGGCCTCAACCTCTCCGCAGTTTTGTCAAAACCTTAAAACCAAAGCGACATTTATCTCTGAGCAGGAAATAGATCAGTGTATGCAAGGTGGTGGTGCTTTAGCGCGGCTACAATAGTTGACACGTTGCGATCCTCTCCATGTTCGGCATGACAAATTCCTTGAAAATGTCTGTCTGTTCCTTTTTTTAACTATAATAATAGTTTGTTTTGTTTGGAGAATAGCCATATAATGCAAACTATTCTTTTTCTTTCGTGGTGGTTTATGATCTCTGATCAGATGACACAAAAACTTCTTTTGCTTGGCGAACGTTTGCGCAACGAGCGCTTGAAGCGTGATGAATCACAGCAGGCTTTCGCAACCCGTTTGGGTGTCAGCGTGCCGACCCTCCACAAAATGGAGAACGGTGATCACCGAGTGCAATTTGGTCACTGGGTGGCCGCGTTGTCTGTGCTGGGACATGAAGAGGATCTGGATCTGTTGTTGGCTCCTGAAGAAGATCTGTTTATTCGTTATGATCAACAGAAGCATCAACGGCAACGCGCCTCACGAAAGAGTTCCAAATGATTGAGCACATTGAAGTGACGATCCAGCTCGGCGAAGAATCCCTGGTTGCTGGAGAGATGGTGTGTGAACTGTCAGCAGGGGGGCCACACGGGGCATTTCGATATTTCCACGACTATCTCCAGCATCCGCAAGCCTTTGCCCTTGATCCTGTCTCATTACCGTTGAAGACGGGTTCATTTACCATTGAAACTCCCGGCGTGTTTGGTGTCTTTGAAGACAGTCTTCCTGATGACTGGGGTCGTCGTTTGTTGATTCGTAAGCATCATTTGACCCGCCACCAGCAATCTCTCCCCAATCTACTGCTGGCTCTTGGTTCAAATGGATTGGGCGCATTGTCCTTTCATCGCAGTGGCGAAACTCCTGTCCCGTCAACACCGGTTTCTGGTCTCTATCTGCAACAACTTCTTGAAGGCGCACAAGCCTTTGAACGGGGCGAGCAGGACGATAGCACCATCTCGTTACTGCTGGGTGCCGGTAGTTCGCCCGGAGGCGCACGTCCAAAAGCCCTTATTTACGATGAAGAAACCAACGAACAGCTGATTGCCAAATTTCCCAGCATCAAAGATCAGGTTGATGTGGTGCGCATTGAAGCGGCAACCATGAGTCTGGCTCAAAAGGCAGGATTGACCGTCCCGGACTGCCGTGTCGTTGAATGCGCAGGAAAGCCTGTGTTGCTGGTAAAACGCTTTGATGTTGTCCCCGATGGCCGCCGCCACATGATCAGCTTCCAGACCCTGCTTAAGGCCGGAGGTTATTGTCAGTGCCGTTATGCGGATCTGATTCAGGTCCTGCGTCAGCACAGCGCTGAACCAGCCACAGACCTACAAGCTTTGTACCGCCAGATGGTGTTTAATGCCGTCATCCACAATACCGACGATCATCTGAAAAACTTCTGGATGACCTATGATATCCACCAGGGCTGGCGTCTGTCACCGGCCTTTGACCTGATTCCCGATGTCGCTCAGCGCGGAGAACATGTTTTGTTCTTCGATGTCGATCCTGTTTATCCCGGTCGCAAAGCTCTGGAAGGGCTTGGTAAAATCTGGCGCATTCCCCAGTATCATGTGATTGTTGACCAAGTCTTTGATGCCGTTAGTCACTGGAGAGAACAATTCAGAGAGTTTGGAATCCTTCCGACCGATACCGAACGCTTCAGCGAGATTGATCGTTATCTGATGACGTAACCAATGGAAGTTGTTATGTCCGCGTGTGTATAAAAGTTTGGCGTGCCGAACTTTCCCCTGGTAATCCTTTTCCCGTTCAATGATCAGCTTTTACCAGGTTCAATGTATTTCTCTCCGTCATTGAATAAGATGGCAAAGTTTGCCATAAGCTGAATCTAAGACTTTTTAGAAGGAGAGTCCTATGGCAATGATGAATATTTCATTGCCGGATCAAATGAAGAACTGGGTCGAACAGTGTGTTCAAAGTGGCCGTTATGCCAACACGTCGGACTATGTTCGGGATCTGATCCGCAGAGACCATCTGAAACTCGAAGAACTACGCCAGGCCTTGATTGAAGGGGAGCAGTCTGGTCCTTCCACTCGCTTTGATAGTGATACGTTCATTGCCGATAAAAAGAAAACCTTGTCATTATGAGTCAGGTTGTTCTTTCCCCAAAGGCAAAGTGCGACCTAACAGGATGTTGAAAAAGTCCCATCCGGGGCCTTTTCAATGACGCAAACCGAAAATGCGATTTCCGCCTCGCTTACAAAATCAAGGGCTTGGAAACCTGTCCTTGATTTTGGTCGCCCGTCCATGGGCTCCACAGGCTGTTTTTCAACAGCCTGTGGCCTGATCTTGTTGATCAGGCCTTTTTTGTCTTTTGCAGACTCCGACACTCTGATGACAAGGGCGTGGGCTTGAGAACAACGCGCTTTATTTTTAAGTTATGGTAAAATGCAAGAGTTCGTGATCCGTCAACATGAAATCGTCGGGTCTGGCTTCTCCTTGCACCATTCTCACGTTGTTGCATCATCTTGAAATGTATTGGTCCCTTTGGTTATTTCGTGCCTTGCGTGAACGATACGATGCTGAGCCATACCTCTGAATTTTCAGTTTTGACAGAGCACACGTTGAGGACTTTAAAGTCATTATTCTGTGGGGCGAAACGGGTAGACGATAAATATTAATGAAAGGCTTTCTTATGATTGAGACAAACTTTGCTCCGGCTCGGCGATTGACTCAGGAGGAGCTTTCCCGTCAGTTGGAGGTTATCAGTCATAGTGAGGTTGTGTCAGTCCTGCTGAACTCGGTGAGTGGGCTGTTTGCAATCGTGAATGAGCAACGCCAGGTTTTGTCTTTGAACGACAAGTTTATAAAAATGCTCGGCATCGGCGATACGTACGAGTTTTTTGGTTTACGGCCTGGTGAAATATTGCAGTGCATTCACTCCGACGAAATGCCTGGAGGCTGTGGAACGTCAAAATTCTGTTCCACATGTGGGGCTGTAGTGGCCATGCTGTCCAGCATTCATTCAGATCAGGCTGCTGAGGAAACCTGTGCCCTGACCATGAGGGCTGAGGAAGGATGTAACGAATTGTATTTGCGCATCCGATCCCAGCCGATTCGGATCGGAGGCTATCGGCTGCTGTTTCTTTTTATTCAGGATATTACGGTTGATCAACAACGCGCCGTTCTGGAGAAAACCTTTTATCATGATATAAACAATTTGCTCAATGGACTGTACGGTGCCAGCAATCTTCTTTTACGTGATAAAAAAATTGAGAAGTACAGTCAGGTGATTCATAACTTGAGTGAACGACTCATCAAAGAGGTTGAAGTGCAGAAAATGCTTTCAAAGCATGCTACCGAGGCCTCATTGCAAAAGACAGAGGTTTCAACGGATAATCTTTTTGCCGAGATTCGCTCTTTTTACAGTCATCATCCCGTCGCTGAAAAAAAACATCTTGAGATTTTTGCTCCTGATCAGAATGTCCACTTGTACAGTGATGTTTCTCTTGTGCTGCGCGTACTTTGTAACATGATCACCAATGCACTCGAAGCGAGCACTGACAATGAAGTGGTGAAGGTGGGGATGTCGAAGGTGGGGATGTCGAAGGTGGCAGACCGGGCCATCTTTCATGTGCACAATAATCAGATGATTCCAGAAAATGTTCAGTTACGTCTTTTTGAAAAGAATTTCAGCACGAAACACGGTGACGGACGTGGTCTGGGAACCTATTCAATGAAATTGATCGGTGAGAAGTTGTTGGGTGGCAAGGTCGAATTTACCTCGACGGACTCTGAGGGAACGACCTTTACCCTTTCCTTGCCGGTGATGGACTGAGATCTCAGGTTGCCGGAAGAGATCAGATCGTTATGCCGCAAGTCCATTTCAACTGAAAGTTTATCAACACGTTCAACCAAACGGATGCGGACGTCACGCTAATTTGGGGGCTCGTATTCGACAACCATTCTTAAGGCGGCTTCATACGCTCCATGGACGAGTTCAAAGATTTGGGTTCTTCTGTAGGCAGTTTTTGCCATACGGCCGGTAGTTGCCGGAACCGATTTTCGTGCTGGTGCAATTCTTCGGACAGCGTGATCCCTTGGGGCCGCAGAGTTTCAAAACATTGCTGGGCACGTTTTTCGTTGGCTGCGGTATAGGTTTCAGAGGGGGATAAACAGCATGTTGAGGATGCCTGCTCGGTCTGTAAACCGTTTGTGTACAGGGTGCGAGCTGTAGGAATGCCAGGTCGCGATTGATAAGTTCGCCAATACGCTGTGACGTGCCTTCGAATGTATGAATCATTAATGGCACTGAATCGCAGTAGCGACGGCAGACGGCCAACGACTGTGAATTTATCAGGTCCGTCTTTGGCAAAAAATCATAATTACTTTTTACCACTGTCTGCGTTCGGGATCATTCCCCTCAGCTCATTTAGAAGTTCTGCGGCTTCTTCAAAGGCGAAAGAATCAATCATTCTTCCCAGGCGGATGGCTTCTTTGCCAAAGGTGTTATTCATCTGGTTACGCAGTTCCGCAAACAGGTTGGCTGCTTCCAGGTCATCGGTTTGGAGAAATCTCTCCAGGGCTTCGAGTTGTGGTTTCAGCCCGGCCCATTCTGCTGGGGCCGGGAGGGATGAGACCGGAAGGTTGTTCAACGTTTGCTCAAGCGGGACAAGTTGCTGCTCTAACGAGTCAAGATGAGCGATAACTGACGTGTCAGGTTCATTTTTTTTGAGGCTCATCTCGACCTTTTGGGCCAGTTTTTGAATCTGGACAAGACCAACGGTGCCGGCGACACCTTTTAACGTGTGGGCCATGCGTTGCGCATCATCAACGTCACCCGATTTGAGAAGGGTGCGAATCTTGTGTGCATCATCGGTATGTTCTTGGCCGAAGCGTTGCAGAAAATTGATCAGACGTTGCGGTTTTCCCAGGACACTGCGCAAGCCGGCTGAATAATCAAAACCCGGAATGGATTCGGGGGTAAAGGATGCTGGTTCCGGTAAAAAATTTTCCTCAGTTGACTTGCTGGAAATTTTGAGGCCAGCCTCTGGTTCCGGCAACCACTCAAGCAACATTTTATAGAGCAACTCCGGGTCAACCGGCTTGGCAATATGGGCATTCATCCCGGCTTCTGAGCAGTTTTTCTGGTCTTCTTCAAAAGCGTTGGCGGTCATGGCAAGAATTGGTGTGTTTTTGCAGCCTGCGAGCGTTCTGATTCGGCGGGTTGCCTCAAGACCGTCCATTGCGGGCATTTGAATATCCATCAAAATAAGATCAAAGTCGTGCTGACGGGCTAGTTCGACGGCCTCAAGGCCGTCCTCAACAACCGCGACATTCAACCCCAGACTTTCCAACATTTCCAGAGCGACCTCTTGATTTAGCGGATTGTCCTCTGCCAGCAGCAGATGTTGTCCGGCGTGGTTGTTCAGCTTCCTTTCCAGATGACGCAGGTTCCCGTTTGTTTCGCCTGCGTGCTGATTGAGGATCTCTTCCAATGAGGTTTTGAGTGACTCTGGGGTAATCGGTTTGGCAATGAAGCCGATAAAGCCATACTTTTTCAGAATCTCAGAATTTTTGAGATGGGTGCCACTGATCAGGATCAGTTTGGGAGGAGCTGTCAATTTTTCACTGAGGATCAGCTGAGCCGCGTCAAGCCCATTGGTTTTAGGCATTTCCCAATCCATCAGAACCAGTTCAAAAGGTGTGTGTGTATGGTCCGCCATACTGACGGCCCCAGCGGCTTCCAGGCCTCCAGAGACGGCTGTTACACTGCACTGTAACTGGGTCAGCATGTAAGCCAGTATCTCCAGTGCTTCGGGGTGATCGTCGGCGACAAGTACTCTGGTTCCTGGTGGTATCGGTTGATAATTGTGCTGGTCTTTGCGGTTAACGACTTTGCCAAAGGGCAGATTTACCCAGAATTTACTCCCGCTGCCGGGGGTACTTTTCACGCCGATCTCTCCGCCCATCAGATCCGTCAGCCTTTTTGATATGGCCAGTCCCAGACCTGTTCCGCCATACTGGCGCGTTGTTGATCTGTCTCCCTGTTCAAAAGCTTCAAACAGATGGCGTTGTTGCGCCTCCGTCATACCGACTCCGGTATCACTGACCGTGAAGCAAATCCAAATGCTACCGTCCTCTTCGCTGAGCTGGCTGGCATGAAGAGAGATGCTGCCGCAGTTGGTAAATTTGACGGCATTGTCGGAAAAGTTGAGCAGAATCTGTCCCAGTCGGAGTCCGTCACCGTGGAGATACTGAGGAAGGTCGGCAATGTTGGTGATAAATTCAAGCCCCTTGCCCACGGCTTTTTCCGCCAAAAGGGAACGGACCGTGTCGATGACATTCACCAGCTCAAAATCCATGGGCTCGAGGATCATTTTACCGGCTTCAATCTTTGAGAAATCGAGAATGTCGTTGATGATTCTCAGAAGATGTTGAGCGGCATCAGAGACTTTTTCCAGTTGTCCCACCTGCTGCTGGGTCGCATCGCGTTTAAGCAGGTGGGCCAGGCCGATAATCGCGTTCATGGGTGTGCGGATTTCATGGCTCATATTGGCCAGGAATGAGCTTTTTGCCAGGTTGGCTTCTTCGGCACTCTCTTTCGCGAGGCGCAGGGCTTCTGCAGCTTTCCGCTCGGCGGTGACATCGTCAAACACGGAAACAAATGTATTTTCCAATCCTTCGAGCTGGAGTTTTTTAGCTTTTGAACGGGCCCAGAAACGGCTGCCGTCTTTGCGACACAGCAGGACATCCCCTGAACTGTATTCACCCTGGCTGGCCACCGCTTCGTTGATCTGATCCCCTACGCGAAGGTATTGGGAATCGCTGGCATACCAGACGCGTGTTGACAGGTTGAGCATTTCACCGGGACCATATCCGAAAATTTCTTCCATGCGTCGATTACAGCGGATAATGATTCGATCTTTGATCTGAGCGATGCCACTGGTTGCTGCATCAAAAATAGCCTGTAATTTCAAGTTCGTCTGTTTCAGTTCACGGGTGCGGTTTGCAACGATATCTTCGAGTTGCTCAAGAACTTGTGTTTTTGCCTGTTCGCTCTGCTCGGCCCGTTGTTTCGCTTCGAGAAGCTCTGCTTCATGTTGCTTGGACTCTGAAATATCTCTGACGATGGCAACGGCATGCCAGAATTCGTTTAAATGAACTGCTGAGAGGGAGAGGGCAATGGGAATTTTCCGTCCATCCTTGCAGATTGCAGTTAGTTCAACCGTTTTGTTTACGGCCGCACCGGTGCCGGTGCGCAAAAATTTCGGAAAGGCTCTGAGATGCGATTCTCTATGTTTTTGGGGGGCTAATAATGTGTGCAGGTTCTGGCCAAGCGCTTCTTCGGCCGCGTAACCGAAAATCTGCGTTGCCGCCGGATTCCAGTAGCTGATGGCACCCTGTGGGTCCATCATCAAAATGGCATCACTGGCGGAATCTGTAATACAGCGCAAACGCTCTTCGCTTTGCAGCAATTCCAGGCGACTGGTTTCGGCGTCACGATTTGCTTGCAGCCGATCCTGAGTCAGCAGAACCATGCCCAGTTGGTCGGCGATCTGGCAGCCGAAAATAATTTCATCATGTTCCCAGTGGTGAGGTCGGTTGACATATTCAAAACAGATCACGCCGCGGTGGCGACCCGCCGAGATGATACTGCAATCGAGCATGGATGTAATGCCCCGCTGTTCCAGATAACTTTTGCGGTCGCCATTGATACGTGGGTCGTTACAGGGATCATCGGCATTGACGTAGCGCGATTGTTTGAGCGCTTGCAGCTCATCTTTGAACTTCTCCTCAGTCAGAACCATGTCACGGCTATGCTGCTGACGGTTGCTGTCGTAGAGCGAAATACAACGCAGTTCAGTTTGATCGTTGTTGTAGAGCCAGGTTGAGACCCGTTCAATACCAAGGTTCGTAGCCAGCATCTCTGTTGTTTTGTAAGAGAACTGGTCGAGATCGCCCTCGATTGCAGCAGGCAACAAAGCTATTCTGCCCAACAGTTGGCTCTGCATGCGCAGACGTTCCACAGTCTTTTTTTGATCGCGTAAGCGTTTTTTCTGCTCGGTTATATCGTGCCAAGAGGCGGCAATCATCTGCCGACCACGGAATGTAATGCGCCGCAAGGTCATGAAGAGATCACGCACCGATCCATCTTTGCCGCGATGTTGGGTTTCAAAGTTTATTTTTTCACCCGCTGCGACTCTTTGGTTCTTTTCTTCAATTTCTTCTGGTTTTTGCTCTGCTTGAATATCGATAACGTTGAGCTGGAAAAATTCTTCGCGGGTGTAGCCGAGGTCGGCTGCGGCGGCATTGTTGAACTCAATAAATTGCCCGGTTTCAAAATCCGTAAACAGAACGGCATTGGTCGTTTGCGAGAGCATGGTGGTAAGCAGTTGATGTTGTTCCTCAAATGAGGCGATGGTGGAGTGGCGATTGGCAACATCGCAGATTCGTTTGAGGATGGCATCAAGCAATGACCGCTCTTCCGCAAGAAACACCTCCGCCTTTTCCGGTGGCTGCTCTTCCCGGTAGACAATGGTGATCACCACCGGAATATCCGTCAATGTTACTGCGTGGGCACTTAGTTGCCACGCGGTTTCCTCAAACGCCGTTGTTGTAAAGACCTGGTCGGCAAATTTAATACGCGCTTCGGTCATTTCCGGGTATTGCCAACCGGCCGGAAGACGTTCGACAACGCGATGCAAGACGCTTTCGAGCGGTTGGGTGTTGTCTTCTGTTAACGCAAAAATATCATAGAGGCACGCTTGTTCCTTGATGCGCTGTTTTAACTGGTGATGTTCAGCAGCCTGTTTTCTCCTTGCTTCGATTAATTCGGTAATGTCAATCGAAATGCCGCTGATGCATGTTTTCCCGTCCATTTCAAGGACTCTGACCGAAATCTTCAGATGACACAAAGAACCATCTTTACGGCGGTAATCGCTTTCGAATTCGCCGCCATTCGTAGCAATCAGCTCGGAAATATGTTGATCAAGCTCGCGTGCAGAACAGGTGGCTATGACATCGTAAAGGGTCATGTTGCTGAACTCTTCACGACTGTATCCGAGCATGTGACAAGCCGAATCATTGAACGTTATAAACTTCAGGGTACTGCAGTCGGCGAGCAGAATTCCGTTGGGGGACTGCTCAGCGATTGTGGCAAGAAACTTTTTTTGGGATTGTTGCCGAAACAGTTCTTCCTGAAGGCGTTGTTCTGCATTGATTCTGGCAATAAGGTTGCGGTGAAAAGAGAGCACTGCACTTGCTAAAGGTTTGAGCAGGTTTTTATCGTTTGAATTGAGCGTTTCAATCTGTGGCAGGTTGTCAGGGATTTTGTCAGCGGTAACCTCCCCCAGAGCGGTGGCAATCTGGCTGAGTTGATTGGCTAACCGACGCGTCAACAATTGCCAGATCGGCCACAGAAAAAAAAGACTGACGATGATGGCAACTGCCACTTTTTTCAGGAAACGTTGAAAGTCTTCTTTTAGCTCCATGTCGTGAATGTAGATGTGTTCATCAATACGTTTGTCTAGTGTGAGAACGGATGCGTGGAGGTCAAAATAGCGTGTGTTGGCCAACTCTATAGCACGCGTCGGTGATGTGTGTGCGTCTGTTTCAATAACGGCGGCAATAGATTGTTTATACGCCAGATAGTTGTTTTGCATGTTGCGAAGCAAGGAGCTGATCTGCTCATTGTGAATCGCCAGTTCGCGAAACACTGTGAATTGCGCATCCAAATTGTGTAACGCTCTCTGCAGGTTTTTTGACGGCACTTGAGAGGCTTTGACGGGCATCTGTTGCAGTGCGATAAGATCGTCCTGGAAGATGTGGAGATGCTGTTCTATCTGCGAATGAATGGACTGCTCTTCAGAAAGCTGTTTCAGGTCCGTTCTCAGCGTATAGTAAAACGTACCGATCAGGATCAGGCAGACCGTGACGGTAAAGATAGCCGGGAAAAAGAATAGACGCTGCAGCTTGTTTGGCATTTGTTTCATGGCAATACCGGAAGTTTTATACAAAAGGTTGTTCCCTCACCCGTGACGCTGTTTACGGTCATGGTTCCACTGTGGCGGCGGATGATGTCGGTGGAAATGGACAGACCCAGACCAGTGCCGAGCCCAACGGGCTTGGTGGTAAAAAATGGATCAAAAATTTTATCGATGACGCTTTGCGACATGCCGCAGCCGGTGTCACTGATCTCAATGGCGTTATTGTCACGATCCGACCAGGTGCGGATGGTGATCCGGCCCTGCGCTTCCATGGCTTGTGCCGCGTTGACCAGCAGATTGAGAAACACTTGTCCCAATTGCTGGGGAAAGCACAGGAAGGAGGGGAGCTTCTGAAGATCCAGTTGAACCGTGGCGATATGCTTCAGTTCATTTCGTGCGATGTTGACGGTGCTTTTGAGCAGATCATTGATGTCGATCTCTGTTTTCTCAAGTTGATCCTTGCGACAAAAACTTTTCAAATTGGTGATAATCGATTTAAGTCGGTCAATTCCGTCTATTGATTCATCCACCAGTGTAACAATATCGCCGGAGGCAAATTCAAGCTTACGCTTGTTGCTCAGCTGTTCGAGTTCCTGCATCTTTTTCGAACGTTTGTTGAACAGCACCTCATTGTAGGTTTTCAGACGTTGCATCTCTTCATCGAGACTTATTTCCGTTGGTTCGATGGTGTCGGGCCTCGTCAGCAATTGCGCGATTGTTGTCGAAAGAAGTTGTGGATCAATGGGTTTGGTCAGATAGCGGTCGGCAC
Organism: uncultured Desulfuromonas sp.; assembly: GCF_963678835.1. Taxonomy (NCBI): domain Bacteria; kingdom Pseudomonadati; phylum Thermodesulfobacteriota; class Desulfuromonadia; order Desulfuromonadales; family Desulfuromonadaceae; genus Desulfuromonas; species uncultured Desulfuromonas sp. Next base: position 3,164,117 of record NZ_OY787469.1, on the reverse strand, counting down.
CGAAGGCGTATCCTGATTGTTGTTCATGTTCTCGGGTGTCGCAACGTGAGTAGAGGATAATCGGGATGTGATGCAGGGCTGGCTTGTTTTTGCAGGCTTTACACAGGGCGTAACCATCGACGTGCGGCATCATCACATCGGCAATGATCAGGTCGGGCTGCTCTGTCAGCAGTTTTTCCAGCGCTTCTTCACCGTTAGAGACATCCGTGACCTGATGTCCTTCGTCCTGCAGATTCAGTTCCAGCAGGTTGCGGGTAATGCTGTCATCATCGGCAATCAAGATGGTTGCCATAAACCCCTCCCTGCAGGTTATTGCTCTGGGTTGGCAAACTCTTTGGCAATCGCAACAAATTGATCTTGTAAAATAACGAACGCGTCAACAACATCCGGGTCGAATTGCTTTCCACGCTCTTCACAGATGATGGCGATGGTTTCTTCCATGGGAAAAGGCTCTTTGTAAGGGCGTTTGCAACTCAGGGCATCGAAAACATCCACCAGGGTCATCAGTCGTGCTGGGACCGGAATATCTTCGCCGGCCAGGCTGTCCGGATAGCCGGTACCATCCCAACGCTCATGATGGTGTTGGGCGATTTTGCGCGCGATTTCGATAAACACCAGAGACCCTTGGCTTTCCGCATCTTTTTTATCGTCGGGATGGGCATCAAGAACACGTTGTGCTGCTTTTGCCAGAGCATCACCGCCGATTTTGCTGTGGGTTTTCATGATCTCAAATTCTTCTGGAGTCAGTCGTGCGGGCTTGAGTAGTATCTCGTCGGGAATGCCGACTTTGCCGATGTCGTGCAATGGTGCGGCTTTAGCGATCAGTTGCCGATCCGATTCGCTTAACTCCGCTTTGAAACGTGGATGATCTTTGAGCTGCTCCATCATCAGAACCAGATAGGTTTGGGTGCGCTGAAGATGATAGCCCGTTTCCTGATCGCGTACTTCAGCCAGGGAGGCCAGAGCATACAGAGTGACGTCCTTGACCAGTTCGTTTTCCGCCATCCGTCGCCGGACCTCCTGTTCGAGCCAGGTATTCTGATCCTGCAACCGGTCACGTGACTCCTTTAATTCCAATTGGGTTTGGACTCGTGCTAACAGAATCGCCGGTCTAATCGGTTTAGTCACATAATCCACCGCGCCGAGGGCCAGGCCGAATTCCTCGTCCTGATCTGAATCCATGGCCGTGACGAAAATAACCGGGATCTCTTTGGTCGCCGGGTTGGCTTTGAGTTCGCGCAGAACGGCATAGCCATCCATTTCCGGCATCATGACATCAAGAAGAATCAGGTCGGGACGCGGCTCACTTGCTGCGGCTTTGATCGCCCGTTGTCCTGAGTTGATCACCCTGACTCGGTACTCGCTCTGCAGGACACCACCGATAACCTCCAGGTTTTCGCGGATATCATCCACCACCAGAATGGTTTTTAGAGTCTGGTCGATTTTATTTTGACCTGTTTGCACGCGATTCCCCCTTGTGTTTCATCAATAGCTCCCAGCCAGCGGACCAAAGTCTTAAACAGTTGCTCTGGATCAACCGGTTTGCTGATCACATCCTGCATTCCTGCCGCCAGACAGTTTTCTTTGTCCTCAACGCTGGCGTTGGCTGTCATAGCCAGGATTGGTAGCGAATTATATTGAGGCCGTTTTCTGATCTGTTTCGTCGCCTCAAGTCCGTCCATGACCGGCATCTGGATATCCATGAGGACCAGGGCAAATTCGCTCTTGCTCACAGCCTTGACGGCTTGGGCACCATCGCTGGCAATTGTGGCCAAAAGACCGGCATCTTCAAGCATATCCAACGCAATTTCCTGGTTGATTTCATCATCTTCCACCAGCAGAATCTTTTGGCCCCGATAGAATTTCTTCAGCAGTGCTTCGGCATTTTCTGCGGTGCTGTCGTTGGTCTTTGTCTTACTGGGCTCATTTTTCAAATGGGCTGTAAACCAGAACGTACTTCCCTTACCAAGGGTGCTTTCAACCCCGGCTTCTCCCTCCATTAATTCGGCAAGGCGCCGTGTCAGAGCCAGCCCAAGGCCTGTGCCGCCATATTTGCGGGATGTGGACGCCTCGGCCTGAGAGAAGCTTGAAAACAACAGAGGCAGTTGCTCTGAGGAAATACCGATTCCGGTATCGGTTACTTCAAATTGTAACAATGCCACAGTTGGGCTTATTTCAGTCACACTGGCGCGAACGAGAATCGAACCCTGATCGGTGAATTTTATGGCATTGGTCAGATAATTGAGCAGCATTTGTTTGAGCCGTGTCGGATCGCCATGCAGATGGCCTCTGAGGTTTTCGCATTCCACTTTCAGGTCGAGACCTTTGGCTTCAATTTGGTCGTCAAGCATACTGATGGTTTCTTGAACCAGGCTGGGAAGATTGAGTGGAACCGATTCGAGAGCAAGTTTTCCCACTTCGACTTTTGACAGATCCAACGTGTCGTTGATGACCGATAACAGGTGTTGAGAGGCGTCTTCAATTTTATCCACCCGGAAGGCTTGCTTTTCCGTAAGGTTGTCCCGTTTTAAAAGGTGAACCATGCCAATTACGGCATTTAACGGTGTACGGATTTCATGACTGATATTGGCGATAAACGCGCTCTTCATTTGATTTGCCGCCTCAGCATCTTCTTTGGCAAAGCATAATGCCTGATGGGTGTCCAAGAGTTTTTTTTCGGCTTGCTTGCGTCGACGAATTTCTTTGATCAGTTGTACGGTGTGACTGGCCAGACGTTCATACATCGACAGGACTGTTTTGATGACGATATTTGTTGTGCCGGCCATTTGTTCATCGGCAATGCGTTTGGCCTCTTGTCGCGAGCAACCGGAGCGCAACGCTAAAACGGCCTTGGCCAATCGTTTGTCTGCATCAATGATGTGCAGTGTCAGCCAGTTGGTCAGGAAAGAGACAATCTCGGCGACGACATCATCATCAAAGCTCTTATCGCTGTTCTCCGATTTCAGGCGCATCACTTCAACAACAAACTGGGCATGGGTTTCCTGATGGTTTGTTGCCCATGGATCGTCAGCAAAAGCCGTCCGCCAGATCTCCTCTTCTGTTTTGAAATGGATGATCGCGTACGATTTCAGTTCCTCGAAAATCGTATTCAACGTCGGAGCTTCTGATTGAAATGCCAAGTGACTTACCAGAAGATTGAGGAGTTCGACAAGGCGCTGGTGTTGCTGGTCAATTTGAGAAATTCCTGTGTCAAAATTTTTATTCCAAGGGAAAATTTCGATTTTTTCTAAGCTCATTCGACCTCTCTGACATTTCGCACCGGCATCAATTTTATAAATTATAGCTCTGATCAACTGCTTTTCTATATTTGTTCCCTATTTTATCAGGGAAACTGTTGAGCCCATCCGTGAAATTATATCAATAGGTCTGGCAGTGTTTGTGATTCCGTGGTGACACTGTTTATTGAAGCAATACGTGTGCCATGAAAAGAGGTGTCAGCCTGGAATGGCACTAGTTTAAGCACTTTCGTAGCAAACTCAGGACTGTCTCAAGCCCTCTCTGGAGCTGTCCCAGATGTTTGCGGTCCTTGGAACGGTGGTGGTTTACACCGCAAAAGCTTGGGACAGCCCCCCCCCCCCCCCCGGAGACAGTCCCGTTTTTGCTGCTTTTTCCCTTTAAGCTACTACGTCAGCATATGTGAAATTGTACATTTGTCGGAGCGGCTTCAGCCGCGAATTCCCATCATGAGAAGGATCAATAACCAGAATCAATTCGCGAATAAATTCGCTCCTACAGATGCTTTTTCCGATGACAAAATTGAGTGTCGCCGAGAACTTGTGCCATTCGTGACAGACGGTTTTATGGCAAAAAAAGATGGTGGAAGTCTGGAAGTAAAGCTGCAAAAGGGGGGGGCAAAAACGAATAAGATATGAGTGGTTTTTTTAAATTAGCTCACTATTGTCTCACAATTTGATCAATAAATAAAAAGGCTTAGAACGTTCCTGTGTTACAATGTTTTCGCCAAAAAGACATTAAAAACAGGAGGTTCTAAGCCATGTCGCATTCTAGCACTGTTCTTTCACAAATTGTACGAATTTTCCCGAGACATGAGCTTCAGACTCTGGCCAATAAGCACCACGCCGGACAGAAATTCCGCTCGTTTTCCCGCTGGACGCAGTTTGTCGCGCTGTTGACGGCACAACTGACCGGCCGTGACAGCTTGCGGGATAGTGTTGAAAATATGTCGGCGCAAAGCGGTAAACTCTATCACCTCGGGATCAAACCGTTCAGTCGGGCCACGCTGAGTCGGGCGAACGAGCAACAGCCCCACGAAATGTACGAGGCGCTATTTCAGCGCCTGCTGGGGCGTTGCCAAACAGTCGCACCGCGCAACAAGCGTTTCAAGTTCAAGGAATCGGCAAAGCTCTACCTGCTTGACGCCACCATGATCGAGCTGAGCTTATCGCTGTTCCCTTGGGCGAAGTATCGCAAAAGCAAAGGAGCTGCGAAGCTGCATATCGGTTTGGATGCCGACGGCTACCTGCCCGCCTTTGTCGACCTGAGCGAGGGCAAGGAGCATGAGATCAATATGGCCAGGCAGCTGGAGTTACCCAAGGATTCCTATATTGTCTTTGATCGAGGCGATACCGATTACTCCTGGTATCAGGAACTGACGGATAGCGGCATTCGCTTCGTGACGCGCCTGAAGAGCAATGCAGTCACCTTCCCCGGCCCCAAGCGCAGAGGGCGCAAAAGTCCGGGAGTTTTGCTGGATCAACAAATTCAACTCAAGGGGATCGATGGCATTTTTCGTAAAGTGCGTTACCTGGATGCAGAAACCGACATCACCTACGAGTTTGTGACCAATGCGCTGGATATTTCGGCCGCAACGGTCGCTGATCTGTACAAAGAACGCTAGCAGATCGAGTTGTTCTTTAAATGGATCAAACAGAATCTGCGCATTAAAAGCTTTATGGGCACTTCCCGCAACGCTGTGATGACCCAGATCTGGATTGTTCTGTGCGCCTACCTACTGCTGGCGTATTTGAAATTTCAGGCGAAGATCAGCCAAACGATGCAGCAGATGTTGCGGTTATTACAGCTAAATTTGTTCGAGAGACGCGATTTCATGGAGCTGTTTAAACCTCCAGATCGAAAAAATATTATAAACAACGAGCAGTTAGCCCTTATTTAAAACTATGAGACAGCTGTGAATAAATAGAGAGGGTACAGGTTTTGTCTCCAGTTATTTTCAGGTAGAGACATCAATCAGGTTAACGCTTGTAATCTTTCTAGTAAGTCATATACCACAGGCGCAGAACGATTGCTTCTTTTATCGATTTCCGTCATTTGCTTCCACTGGCTTAGATAATCTATCTTTTCATCCAGAGCGCTACCTGTCACATTTTCTCCGTTTATTTCCCATTTTGCTGGAGTATTCATTAACATTTGTTCCAGTGGAGAAATCAGGCCTTCTTTATATAATTGGTCAGATAAATTTTCCATCTCTCCCCGAGAGATGTTATGAAAATCGTAATCGCCATCCATAAGAATTTTTTTGATTTTTGATTCAGGTGAAGCAGTAAAGACATCCTGTTTTTGTGAAATATTATTGGAGACGTGTGATTTCTTGCTGATGCTTGGATCGTGTACCGACGTTATTTGAGAATAAGGTTGTATATTCATGCAAATTCCTTTCAAAAAAACAAACGGTTCATTTCATCATCTAGAGGTCATTTCTTGTCTAATTTATCGACAAAAAGGCTAAAAAACTTTAGAGAAGCTCGACAATTAACTTAGGAAACTTGAAAGAATTTTATCTACAGTTCAGATGGTTTGCTTAACTTTTTTCACATCCAGAAACGCAAAAAACAGTGGTGAGAAATTCGGGTTAGGTCTGATCGCCAACCAGGCTTCGGTGACAAAACCATTCTGGGTCAGCATCGCGCCGAACAGCAGTTCCAGAAAAGTCGGAACCGAACGTTTTGGCAGCGCCTGTGCCAGAAATGTGATAGCGTCGTACAGGGACTCGGGGATATTGCCGTATCCCTTGGTATCCATAGCGGCCTCCGGAAGAAAGGGGGAACTTTCTTCTAGAGGCCGCGCCTTCAAAGCTTTCCAATATGACAATCGGCTTTGAAGGCGCGGCCACACACAGTGACCGTGGTGTCAACGCCTTTTTTTCAACTTCGACAAATTTTCAAAGATCACGAAACTCTAAACTTCAGATAGAACGCAATTGAGTGTTAAATATGTTTGCATTTCTCGTGGCGGTTTGTTATAAATCCACCACTTCAAGCCGAAGTGGTGGAATCTGGTAGACACGCATGATTCAGGTTCATGTGCTCGTTAGGGCGTGGGAGTTCGAGTCTCCCCTTCGGCACCAAAAATAACAAGGGGAAATCAGCTGACTCGCTGGTTTCCCTTTTTTTGTTTTATTTCAGGCGGGGTGTTTTATCCTCTGCAGGGATGACAGGTTCTCCGTCTTGTATGTCTATGGACGTTACAACCTGTTTGGATAGTCGATTCCAGTTCATACGTTTTTCAGAGCCCGCAGGCAGGCCGACAGGTCTGAGCTCAGAAGGAACCATGCCCCATAAACCGGTGTGGTTTATGGGGCATGGCAGAGATGAAAGAATAGCGTTGATTCTGGTTTAAACTTCGCCGCTTACTGATGCTCGCATGTGTCGTTGTAGAATAATAACGATGACAGCAATGATCAGGGCGCTCGAGCCGTTGATTGCACAAATTTTGAAAACACTCCAGTTTCGAGACAGGTAAAGCCCACCGATAACCGGAGCAATGAGCGAACCTATTTTGCCGATTCCGTAAGCCCAACCGATTCCGGTTGCGCGCACTTCAGAAGGGTAGACTGCTGATGCCAGGCCCATCAGGGATGAGTTGCCACCGTTCACCAACATGCCGGTAAAAATCGATACGACGATAACGATATAGAAACTGCTTGATGAAAAATATCCAAAAGCAAGCATTGCGACAAACGCACCGAAAAACAGATATTTAACAACATTCAATTTGTTAAACTTGCTCATACAACGGCCGATACAGAAGCAGGCGATGACCGAGCCGAGGTGAATAAAAGCAAAACCAAGACTGTATTGTTGAACGGTTGCACCGCTCTGTTTTAGCAGGGTTGGGACCCAAGAGAACAAAATCCAAAGCAGATAAAAACTCAGGTAGAACAGGGCCCATATCAGCAAGGTGGTGACTTTGAGGTCGCCGGCAAAAAGTTTTTTGATAGGGCCACCTTTTGCTTTTGATGTCGATGGGGCGGTCAATTTTACGTTGCCGATACTCGGCAGATTTTTATCGACGCGGCTTAAGATGCTGTGGGCTTTACTTAAGGCATTTTTGGAACCGGTGCGAACCAGGTGGTGAAGCGATTCAGGCACACACAGCAGCACCAAAAAGGCAATGACGACAGGGATGAGGCCGCCGAGGTAATAAACTGACTGCCAACCGTAATGGGGTAACAGATAGGCCGCCGAGAAGGCTGCAATCATCGCACCGGTCGGCATGCCAGCCCACATATAAAGAGACAGTGAAGCACGTGCCCTGGAGGGGGCAAACTCACTGCCAAAAGCAAGGGCGTTAGGGATGGCTCCCCCCATTCCCAGACCGGCCAGGAAACGATAGAGTGCCAGTTCTTCAACACTTGAGATGTGGGAGATCATGAAAGTGAAAAAGCCGAATACCAGCGCACAGACGAACATGGTCTTTTTGCGACCGAAACGGTCAGCCAGCATGCCGATCAGTACTGCGCCGATCATAGGGCCCAGTTGTCCTGCACTGATGGCAAGGCCCATTTCTGCTGGAGTGGCACCCAGGTGGGCGGCGATTTTAGGGATTGTGACACCGATGACGGTCAGATCGAAACCGTCAAAAAAGACGACCGAAAAGCATAGGAGACAAACCCAGACCTGATAAAAAGAAAAGGGTAGATCATCAAATGCTTCATTGACATTAATTACTTTTTCCATGAAAAAGGCTCCATTTTGATGCGTACAGTGTTGTATGTCAGAGGAACCAAAACATCAAGATTTACGCTTTAAGCCAGTCGGCCGTCGTAGCTGGCTATTAATTGTCTGATGCAATGATACCGTAGAGCAAGATGTCCGTCATTGTAACAATCGCATTGTGAAAGGTCTGATTGCTACGGGTTAAGTATTGATATTCATTGAGTCCATTAATTGTCCCCCGGTAGACTTGTTGTAGGACACTCAAGTCGATTGGCCGGAAAAGTTTTTGCTGTACACCGTGCTCAATCAGTTTTTTGATTTCTTCCCATCTGTCATCGAAAAAACGTTCAAAGTTGCCCCATTGCTCGGGAAGTAAGCGTTTGATGTCAACAATGCTGCGTGAACTGAGAGGTCCAAGCGCTTTTGGTGCTGTCGTCATCAGGGCGTTTAGCTTGTCAATTGTTCCCAGCTGCTGCGAATTGGCGATCTCTTGAACTTGCCGCTGCAAGTCGTCTAGTATTTCATTCAGAACCGATGCGACCAGCTCATTTTTAGAACTGGATTGTTCGTAGATGTAGCGTTTGCTGACCGCGAGCCGTTCCGCCAACTCGGCAACGGTAAAGCTCATTCCCTTTTCATTCATCAGGCTCAAGGTTTCGACACGAATTCGTTCCAGCATGAGTTATAAGCCTTTCTGTCGGTACCCTTGCGGTATCGCGGGTACCGGCAAAAAAAAACAAAACGGGACCTCACCTGAGATGGGCGTAGATCCCGTCAAATTCTTACCTATCTAACTTTGTCCTGGGTTTTGTTGTCCATTGTTCTGTAGAGGAAAGCAAAAACAAGACCAACAACATTGACTCCCAGAGCAATCCAGAAAGCCTGATTGTAGTCACCACTGGCGACACGAATTTTCGCTGCCAGTAACGGACCTGTTAACGCAGCCAAGCTGAAGCCGATAAAGGTGACACCGTAGTTGACACCAAAGTTTTTCATGCCATAGCGCTCGCCGATAATCGGCGGGATCAGGCACAGGAAACCACCAAAAACGGCACCGACGCCAATACCAGAGGCAACAAAGCCGGCCACACAGGTGGTAAACGTCAGGTTGAGCATGGACAGGGCTGATACAACGTACATCAGCATAATGGTGTTGGAACGGCCGATTTTATCGGAAAGAGCTCCGAATCCAATCCGTCCAAAGGCATTTGCTAAGGTGATAACGCTGACGAAGAATGCAGCTTCCATCGGCGGCAGATCAAACATCAGTTGGCCGATAGGAGAAGCATGTGCAACAACCATCAGTCCTGACATGGCACCACAATACAGCATGATCATGATCACCCACCAGATCCCTTCGCTGATCATTTGAGTCCATTTGGAGCTTGCAGCTGCTGTTGTGGTTGTTGTTGCCACCGGTGGAGTCCAGCCATCAGGAATGTAATTGGCGGGAGCCCTCTTGGTCACGGTCAACGCTAGAGCGATCACAACAAAGAAGACTGAGCCGAGAATCTGAAAACAGCCCAGAATGCCGTATTTAATGATCAATACGCTGGCGATAGGGGCCATGAGCATCGCGCCACAGCCATAACCCGCAGCACAGATACCGGCAGCGAGCCCACGTTTATCGGGAAAGAATTTGACTGTGTTGGCCATTGTACCGGCATAGACAACGCCACCGCCGATGCCCGCCAGGGTACTGTAGGTCAGGTAGAGTTTGCCGATCGACGAACCTTCAGAGAGAAAGCCGGTTAAAATGAGTCCGGCGCTAAACATGAGACCACCGATGACGATGGTTGTTTTTGAGCCGAGCTTGTCTTGGATGAAGCCCCCACCAATCATGGAAACAGGGCTGAGACCATGGTTAATGGTAAATGCGAGGGCGAGTGCAGGCGGTGCCCAAGTAAACAAGGCGCCCAGCGGCTTTGCAAAGACACTCCAAGCGTAAAGTGTGCCGATACACAGGTTCATGATAACGGCAGCAGCCAGGATCAGCCATCGATTGTAATTCTGTTCTGACATATTTTTCAATCCTTCGCGTGTGAGTAGTACAAATATGCCTGCCGGGGAGGAGGTTGAGTTTGGAGGTTTACCCCGGCAGGCACCGACCGCTGTCTTATCAGGGTCGCAACGTACACTGGCACTGAAGTTCTCAGTGATTGTTCTTTTAACCCTCTTTGTTCGCGGAAGCGTCTTCTTCCAGAGGGGTTTTACAGAACGGGCATTTTTTTTGCTTTACGCCGCCAAGGGCGACCAGTTTTTTTCCACACTTCGGGCATTCTTGCGGTTTTTCTACGCCACCAGGTCTAAAGCACATAATATATTCTCCTTAATTATGTTAATAAGTCTGTTTAACTTGATTGACAGACTAGGGAAAGTAAACAATTTATACTGCTATTACTTCTTTTCGTCTTCTTCTTCAAAGGTGATTTTCCCACCTTTATATTCTTTAGACGGCTTAAACTTAGTACTTCCGTAGTTTTGTCCAGGTTTAGCAGCAAGCGGATTAAGAGGCTTCTTGACTTTTTTCTTTTCATCGGCCATGATAAATTCCTTTCTCTAGTTGACTTTTTCATATAAAGTCATTGGTATATATTGCTAATGTTTATGTAGCAAACTTATCTATAAATAACTTACAAAAAATCTGTTGGAGAAACACTATATGCTGGACCTGTAATCCATATTGTGGTGACTGTAAGCCACCTAAACCAAAGCCGATAAAATGTGATAACCGTGGAACCTGTAATTTTCACGATTCGGCTACATGTAGAAAGTGCAAGCACGTTTTGCCTAAAAGGCCGGAATCTGAGCCTGTCTTCTGTCGATATGTTGGTGAAATGTGCGCAACCCCTTGTCGCCGATATGAAAAGAACCTGATATCGCGGGTAAAAGTGTTTGTAATTGGCACACACCTGTTGTTGATTCTACCGACTGACATGGTGTTCGTGATCCATCAGTACCCAGCAATTTACGCAACTTTAACTAACACGAATGTTTCACCTTCTTTTTCTGGGCCCTCCAACATCTGTTGGAGGGCCCAGGGTCGTTCTACTTACACGTTAAAGATCACTACTTTCGGACCCAATTCTGCAGCTTTTTTGACCAGATCTTCCATCGGGCCATACTCCATGCACTGAGCGTTGCAGTGCTTGACTGCAAATTTGATGTCCTCACCGGGCTCTAACTCCGGGTTGGAGCCGACGAGTTGAGTCGGCACAGGGATGTAATCCCATTCGAATTTGCCGGGAGAAACTTCCCAGGGGCCGTTCTCGAGCAGTTTGATGCCGTGTTTGCCTACAGGCAAATTCAGCGCTTTTTTGATGGCTACCTCACAGGCGTGGCAACCAGTACACCATTGATAGTGAATCAACAGTCCGTTTTGGGTTTCTTTTTCGGACATTTTTTTCCTCCAATTCTATTTGGTTTCAGCCATACTCTTGTGCGGTTATTAAACTTCGATGTTGTAGCTGTCGAAGCTGTCCAGACGTGAAGCTTTACAGATCATCTGCTTCATCGGGCAACCGAAACCAAGCTTTCCGATATGCTTGTGGGGAACCAAGGTATTAATGTTCGACTGCCATACACCATAGAGGCTCGGCTCTTCAGCATCTTTTTCCGGGAACCACCAGCCGTGAGTCGCGTGAACAACCTTCGGATGGATGGTCGGAGTGACCTTCGCTTTGAGTTTTGCTTTACCGAACATGTTCTCCAGCAGAACCCAATCGCCATGGTTGATGCCGAGATTGGCAGCTGTCTCGGGATGCAACTCAACTTCCGGATCCGGATCGATCTCACGCAGAACAGCAATTTGACGGTGCTCGGAGTGGAACGAGGTGACTTTACGGGCACCGGTAGTGAGGATCAAAGGATACTCGCTGAACAGCTCAGGAGTACTGATCGGGCTGTAAGGAGGCTCTTTGTAGTACGGCAGAGCATCGTCGCCCCAGGCTTCGAACAGAGTTGAGGAGAGCTCAACCATGCCGGTAACCGTGTTGAATCCAGGCTCGCCATCACCGCGCAGAAGGCCTTTTTCGTACTTCTTGTAAGTGTAATCAGGCTGGAAGACACCCATCTCACGCAGCTTGTCAAAGTCGACGCCGAGTTCCGGCTCAAGCTGCTTGGTGAAGAAGTCAGGAATATCATCGTAATCCCACATATCCGGGTGCAGTTGCTTACCGAGTTCGATACAAACTTCGATATCGGACTTGGTATCGCCAACGCGCAGTGCCTCGTTGATGGGACCGAGGGTTACAGCATTACGGCCGAAGTGAGTAACAACAACGCCATCTTGCTCTGCGAACGTCGATACGGGCAGGAAGATATCACCGAATGCCATAGCGGTCGGAGTCATGAAGATGTCCTGAACAACGTTGAATTCCAGGGACTTCAAGGCATGATACCAGCGGTCAGGCTGAGCCGAGCAGGTCGGGGTGATAAAGTTACTACTGTTGAACCAACCCATGCGCAGCTTGTACGGCTTGCCGCTTTCCAGAGTGTCGAGGGTTTCGTCCGGGTGAGTGGTCGCCATTGCAGTACTGAGTGCAGGCCACTCTGCAGCGCCGATACGCTTGTCCCACAGCTCGTCTGACAGGTTGCTGCGAGTTTCAACGCGCCATTTACCGAGCAGTGCTGCCGGGGGACCGATGGTAACGCCACCAGGCACGTCCAGATTGCCGGTAACGGCCATCAGAGACAGGATCGCGTGACCCATTTGAACGCCATTGGGGTTCTCGTCAGTTGCCAGACCCCATTGGATTGAGCACGGCTTGGCAGTTGCCATCATGCGGGCACAACGGATAATTTGATCTTCCGGAACCCAAGTGATACCGGCAACTTTGCTCGGCGGGTACTCTTGAACACGCTCTTTGAGCTCGTCGAAGCCGTAGGTCCAGTTTTCGACGAAGTCTTTGTCGTACAGTTCCTCGTTGATGATAACGTTGAGGAAACCCAGACCCAGAGCAGAGTCAGTACCAGGACGCAGTTGGCAAACTTCTTCACAACGGGTACCCAACCAGGTGATACGGGGGTCGATGTGAATCATTTTTGCGCCGCGCTTCATCATGTCGATGAGGGCATGACCGAAGAAACCGTCAGGGTTGGAGTACAGAGCCATTTTACCCCATTCGACGATCAGTTCCGGCAGTTGGAATCTTGGATCGTCGTAACGATCTTCATAGAAACCAGCGTAGTCGATTTCAGGATAACCGGCGCCAAGGACGTAGTCGGTAATGGAGCAGCGCGGACCGTAGCAGGACCAACCGCTCAGCGGGTAACACACGTTCGGAGTGCCGATGGAAGCAAACCCGAGCGGATAGTAGTAGATACAAGCCTGGCGACCGGTACCACCGAAAACGATGATCGATTCAGCACCATGCTTTTCTTTATATTCTTTGATCTTAGGAACAATAATCTCCCATGCTTCGTCCCAGGAGATCTTGGTCCACTTGTCTTTACCGCGATCTTCCGGCTTACGCTTCATCGGCGTCAAAATCCGGGAGGGGTGGTGGACATAGTCAGCCAAAGTCAAGTTACGGACACAGAGGCGACCTTGACTGATGGGATGTTCTTCGTCACCCTCGACTTTAACCAGCTTTCCGCCTTTGACAGTCAGCTTCATGCCGTAACCAACAGGGTGGTCTCCTGGGGGTGACCAGGCAGAAGTCCTTACTGTAACGGAACCATCCTCATTTTCTGTTTTCCATTCTTTACTCATTGCCATTGTCTTGTTCCATCCTTTCATTCTCTAATCGTTAATTCAAACAAACCATCCACGTAAATCTTTTCGTTGCACCTCCTTTTCGATTTGTTGCATGAGGTATTCACACTGCATGCAGGTCATAAAATGGATTTTGTTGTTGCTTTGGATAATTGCTATGAGTATGCCAATCTGCGAGGAAAATTATTCATTTGTAAGTTATTGAAATAAAAGAACAAAATCGGACTTGTGAAATTCTTTCGAATTCTTTTTTTGAGATGGATTAAACGTGTAAAGAAGATGTTTTTCTATGTAAGTGTCTGAAAATAAATGATAAATCTTTTGTCCCAGGTGGTATCAAATTAGGAACGCTCATTTAAGACTTAAACAGGCGATTTCAGAGGGGGGAGTCATGATCGGCAGCATGGCTGTCTACGGACAAATCAGGAGGCTGACTGGAATGGCACTCGTTTAAGCAATTCTGTAGTAAACTCGGGACTGTCCCAAGCCCTACCTGGGGCTGTCCCAGATGTTTACGGGCCATGGAACGGTGGCGGTTTGCACTGTAAAAGCCTGGGACAGCCCCGAATGGCACTAGTTTAAGAGAATTCTCAACAAAGTTAAGGACTTCTGTGCATCGAACAGTCCGAGATGTTTTCCGGCACAAACTGTTATAATTTCAGGCTATTGGGGCTGTTCTCATTTGCACCTATGGACAATTCTGTTTTTACGCAAATCTTGCTTAAACTAGTGCCATTCGGGACAGCCCCCGTGCGGGAACAGTCCTGTTTTTGCTGCTCTTTCCCCTAAACTAGCGCCATTCGGGGCTAACAGGCTTTTTCAACATCCTGCAACGAGGGTGGAGCCACTTTGCGCAAAGCATGAGCCAACTGCTTTTTTAAACCGTCTGCAGGAAGGCAAAGCTCTCAGGGGGGGCTTGACAGGGTAGTCTCTCTCAGGCATTTCCCCATCCCCTTTCACGTGCTTCTCAAGTCAGCCCTCTGTTGCTCATCTCTGCAAACAGCCAACTTAAAGCACTGGATGGAATCGATGGCGTTGTCCCATTGTGATCTCGCTGTGTTCAAAGTGAGAGACACGGCTGTGACACGCGAGCTTAAATCCTTTGCCGGCACAACGAACGCTTTGTGGTGCGTTGGGGGTGAGTGGTCAGATTAATGAGGTTTTGAGGGGGAAGGGCTTTGGCCAAATGATGCGAGGACTTGAACACAGTCAATTTTGTCATCGGAGTGACCCGCTGTAGGAGCGAATTTATTCGCGAATTGTTCTGGTCATTGATCCTTATCATGATGGGAATTCGCGGCTGAAGCCGCTCTGACAATGTACAATTTCAATTATGCTGACGCACGACCCTTGAGGCGACAAACGGTCAGGAGAGATATAAGCAGAATCTACGGGATGAAACGCGGGCAGAACGGTTCCTTTGCGGAACGTTTGCGGGTGGTGAAGTGGACTGTCAACAGACTTGTGAGAGCGTTTGATCCCTCGTGTTAAACGAGGGAAACCGGAGCGCTCATTTACGGCAGTTCAGAGCGTTTGAGTCCGTCCATGTTTGTCAATTGGTAGGAACAAAATGGGATTTGGCTGCCGTCTTTACCGGCAACAGTCATACTGCATTGCTGAAGACGTTTTAAGTCCATGCTCATGGCATCCATATAGTTCATGATCAATATTGACAGACCCGGTTCGTGGTCGGGGTACATTGTGTCGGCAATGTCCGGCAGTACAGAGCCCTGTGGGCTTGCCGGGTTGAAATGATCCATGTAGTCCTGGACGTTGATCACGCGGCTCATTGGGACTAAACCCTGTGGCTGCGGCAGGATGTAGGTGGTCGCATCGCACAAGGGATGGGAGCAGCCGGTCGGCCAGAAGTCGTAAGGGGAGAGCAAACCATTACTCTGCTCCGACAGTTCGTAAATGGCATCGCCCATGGTTAACGGTTTTTTGTCAGCAATCTCGAACCGTCCAGAACCGAATGCCGGCTGAAAGGCGACTCCAGCAATCACGTCGCGATTCTGCAGACCAAATTCGAGAACCTTGCCCATTTGGTCGTCGTTGATTCCTCTGATAACAGCCATGGCCAAGACGATCTGCATGCCGATACTGCGACAGTTTTCAATGGCCTGAAGCTTGTCTTTCAACAGGTTTGCCCCGCGGACTTTTTTGAAAACGTCGTCGTCCAGTCCGTCAAACTGCATATAGATCCCGGTAGCACCTGATGCCGCCAGTTGTTCAAGGTAATTGAGATTGCGGCTGATAACAACGCCGTTGGTGTTGACCTCAATCGCACTGAAGCCGATCTCGCGACACAGAGCAATGATGTCCGGCAGGTCTTTGCGGACGGTGGGTTCGCCACCGGTCAACTGGATGCTGGTTTGCGGGCCACACTGGTCCATAATTTTAACCAGTTGCTTCTTGATGTCCGCCAGCGAGAGATCCGTTTCCACATGGCTCTGATTGTCATCCGCGGCCATAAAACAAACCGGGCAACGCAAATTGCAGCGCTGCGTCAGTTCCAGTTCAACCAAGCGGGGATGATGTTGATGTGATGTGCAGGGGCCACAATCCTCGGGACAGCCTTTGAGGACCGGAAGGTTTGATTTTGGGCGGATGTGCGGGAACTTAAAGTCTTTCATCCAGCGATAATGTTCTTCATCCGGCCACAGGTAGGTGGAGTAAGAACCGTGCTGTGCACAGGTTTTCTCCATGAACACCGCATTATCGTTAACGACAATGCGGGCTTCAATGACATCCAGGCAGACCGGGCAAACACTCTGTGTGAGTTCTAAAAGTCTTATATTCTTTTTTGTATCAGTGCTGTTTGTCCCGACTGCCTGTGTCATCTTTAACCTCAATTCTGTGCATTTGGAAGCGTTATGCATTTATCCTGGAACAGGGCACTGCCGAAATCGGCTTCGGTGACGGCCGAGGCAGAGTAATTGTGCTGATTTGGCAGTGCCCAACTGTGTCCGCTGTTACATCCACGCTTTTTTGAGGAACTTTTCGTCTCCCTGCGGCAAGCGGGAACGATACTGTAACTCGCCGGGCAGGAAGGTTCGATCTTTACCGCTGGTGACGATCTGGATACGCATCATGACGCCGCCAAACAGAACCATCAAAGCGGCAAGGCCCTGAAAGAATCCAACTGGAGTCAGAAGCAGAATCATCGGTACCACCGTGCCGATCAGCATGAAGTATATTTTGAACCCTTTGGCAAGATCGCCGTTGATCCAGCGTTTTGCGCTGGCGCTTTCCGCCGCGGTGGTGCCACTTGCTTTAATCCACAGGTAGCCTGCCCACATCAGGACCTGTACCAGCAGTAAGGCTGCAATCAGTTTCGGCAGGCTGCTCAGGACAGAACCTTCAATTGGGGCAACGATTGCACACAGGCAATGTAAGGCCAGACCTGTGACCATGGAGGACAGCAGGAACAGACCCATGACTCCCGGACCAACCCAGAAAGGGCGGCCTTTGTGGCGTCCCAGCAATACACCCGGATAGGTGGCGACGACTAAACCGGTGACAATGTTGACCAGGGCCAGCAGGTGACGTAAAAAGTCCCCTTCATGCCAGAAAATCAGGCTGCTCTTGATGCCGAACGAGGCATAGGCAAAGCCGGAAATGATGGCAATTGTCATGGTCCAGGCGCCAAAGGTCAGGATCGCCTTCGGGTTCATGAACACCCGCCAGGCCTGCATAGGACGCCCCAGTTCAAGAATTAGAAAACCGCAGCCGACGCACATGCACAGCGGGCCAAGAATGTTTCCCAGTAAAGAGACCTGATTCGGTGCAATAAAGAGGTCGATGATCGCGGCGATGACCAGCATGGCCCCGCCCATACCGGCGAAGAAAAAATCCACCGCCAGCATCCACCCCCAGGCTTGATGTTTTTCACTCATTTGTTCAACTCCTCCATCAGTAGATGTAAAAGACACAGGGGTCGGTATTCAGCTCAGGCAGCAACTGAACCGAAGGATTCTCGTTGATCAGCTTGCTGACTTCACTGTTTTCGTCATCCAAGTCGCCGAAAATACGGGCTTTTTGGTGACACGTTTCGACACAGTGCGGGAATAAACCTTCTTCAACCCGATCAAGGCAGAAATTACATTTGTTAACAGCCCCGGTCTCATGGTTGTGGTAGCGTGCGCCATAAGGGCAGGCCATGATACAAGACAGGCAGCCGACACACTTTTTATCCTCAACGTGAACAATGCCGTTTTCAGCCTGAATTGAAGCGCCGGTTGGACAGGCGTCAACACAGGGAGAATTGTCGCAGTGCATGCAGAGCAATGGCAAAAAGCGCATGCTCAGGTTGGGAAATTTGCCGTGTGGACCATCAGTGGTCACCGGGTTGTAAATCATATCTGTCGGTAGTTCATTACGAACCTTGCAGGCGACTGTACAGGAATGACAGCCGATGCATTTCCTGGTGTCCATCACCATTGCATAGCGAGCCATATCAAATTACCTCCTTCAAGTCTGCGTCCTCTACTTTGTAGACCCGGCAGAGCAAACCGCGATTCGCCCAGGAGCCGCTATAGGGGTCGCAATAGTCATCAGTTGTGCAGGTCAGAACGTTACCGTTCGACTCCAGAGCGCCGCCGAGTTCACCACCCAGCTCAATGTCGCGCATATCTTTTTCCGGGTACCACCAGCAACGTTGCGTGTAGATCACTTTCTGATGGATCGCTTCGCTCAGGTTTGCCCGTTGCTTCATCCGGCCACGATCGGTCTCAATCCAGACCCAATCGCCATCCTCGATCCCCAATTCCTTGGCGGTCGCAGGATTGATGTCCATAAAGGGTGTATGACGCAAGAAGCGCATATCCTTGATCTGGAAATGTTCCGAGTGATGGAACGGCATGAAACCGCCACCGGTTGTCAATACCAGCGGGAATTTTTCTGCCAGTTCAGGGTTGTCAATCTCGTTTTCAGAAGGACCGACATATTCCGGCAGCGGCGGCAGACCCAGTTCTTTCAGCGTTGTCGAATACAGTTCAACTTTGCCGGAAGGGGTCGCAAAACCCTGGCGTTTGTACTTGTAGTATTCGCGTTCAGGGAAGTGGAAGCGGACGTTTTCAACAAATTCGTCAAAGTTGCTGACCGGGTGACCGATCGGCTCAATGGCACTGTAGTAGGCGTCTTCAACGGTTTCCCACGGCCAGTTTTCTTCCTGGCCCAGAGCGATGCCGAGATCGCGCCAGAAGTTGAAATCGTTGCGCCGCTCATACATTGGCTTGATGGCCCGTTGCGCGGTCAGCATGAAGTCGGCGCAGCCGTAGCTGTTGGTGATGATCGGTCGTTCCAGTGCGCCGGCAATCGGCATGATGTAATCAGCGAACATTGCCGATGGGGTGATCCAATAGTCGCAGGCAACCATAAAATCGACTTTACGCAGTGCTTCGAGCACGACGCTGGTTTCACCGTAGGAGGCCAGCGGGTTGGTTGCCGCAATCATCAATGCCTTGACCGGGTAGGGATCGCTGTTGGCAATGGCCCGGAAGACGGATGGCGGATGCGCTTCACACATCCACTCGGCGGTCGGCACCTTGCCCCAGGTTTTCTTGGTCAGCTCGCAAATTTTGCTGTAGCCGGGCCAGGTGACCATCGGGAACTTGTCGGCCCCGATCTGCTTTGCTTTTTGCTCATCCGGCAAAAACTGGTTGCCTTCGAGTTCTTCATCGGTCAGGTAGTCCTGAGACGGTCCGGTCAGCAGGTCGGCACCCGGACAGTCAAGGTTGCCGGTCAGGGCGCGCAGGATGGCGCGAGCATGCATGGTGGCACCGGCTGGTTTGCCGATCTGATCGACCGAGGTCCCCCATTGGATGTTGCCAGGTTTGTTCATCGCGTACATATGGGCACCGGCGCGGATCTGCTCGGGAGTCAGCCAGGTCCGTTCTGCGGCCCATTCCGGGGAGAAGTCGACGACATGCTCAGCCAGTTCGTTGAATCCTTCGGTGTATTCCATGACAAAGTCCTGATCCATCAGGCCTTCGTAGATGATGACGTGAATCCAGGCCAGGGCCAGGGCCAAGTCGGAACCGGGACGCAGCGGCAGCCAGAGATCGGCTTTGGACGCAGATTCGGTGAAGCGCGGGTCGATCACGATTACCTTCATGCCTTTGGCTTGCAAGTCGGCAAGGTGATGAGCTTCCGGCATCCCTGAGGCGCCGGGGTTCTGGCCCCACAGGACAATACATTTACTGCCGCCGATATCGAGGTCGAAAGGGCACCAACCGTAGATTGCGGTTTCCACCATGAAGGTAGGAATCCAGCACAGGTGGGCATTGTGGAAACCATTCGGGCTGCCGAAAAGGTTCATAAAGCGTCGGCGCGCCCAGTCATCGGTGCGTTGCGTACCGCCTGCTGTGGCGACAGCTTCGGCACCAAACTCTTCGCGAATCTCCGAAAGTTTGGCAGCGATCTCCTTGATCGCCTGGTCCCATGGGATCTGCTCCCATTTCCCTTCGCCGCGCTTGCCAACCCGTTTGAGCGGGTAGTTGACGCGATCGGGATGGTCCAGATGTTTGAGGGCAATATTGCCGCGGCAGCACAGGCCACCTTGGTTGGTCGGGAACTCGGGGTCACCTTCGATGGCCAGGACTTTATCGTCCTTCACATAGGCAAGCACACCGCAATTCTGATGGCAGAAGTAACAGGCCGACTTTTTTACTTCCACACCTTCTTGGGTTAAATCAACGTTTCCTATCATAGCTCCTCTCTCATGGCTCTCGCTCGAACGTTTCTCCATATTGACTAAGCAGTCCGTGACAGTTTCAATGCTTAGCAAACGAATCATTTCAAGGCTTTGGGCGATCAATGACAAAACTTATGACGCGTCTGATGACGCTTGAAACTGTTTTTTGCAACTTGCAAGCCAAAGCCTGGCTTATTGTCGTGAAGATTTGGCTGCAGGTGTACTAACCCGTTGCAAACAGCGGGAAAATGCGGCAAATGGTATCAACAAAAGTGGATGTGTTTAGACGGCTGGACAGGCGAACTGGAGTGGTTTTCTAGTAATGAGAATCTTTTTCTGCGATCAGGGTTTCATTTTGAGACCGGGAGGGGAGGGCCGTGATCCTCCTTGCGTTTTCATCTTGAACGCAAGGAGGAAGATTGGAACCGATAGAGGTGGTACGGGCGGGGAACGGTCGAGGATCAGTTGACCGTGATATTGTAATCCTTCAGTTTCCGATAGAGGGTTGATCGACTCAACCCAACGATTTCCGCTGCCGTCGGGATACAGTTGTTGGCGCGTAGAAGAGCGGCTTCAATCGCTTCTTTTTCAATTGTTTTAATGCACAGGTTATGGTCGCCGGCCCCGACAAATCTGGGTAGTGCCGCAGAGCTCGGTGAGGTCGTATCATCCAGAACGTAACCGGGCAGGTTGGATGGTTCAATGACGTTGTTGTTGGTCGTATTAATGGCGTGATGTATCGCGTTCTGCAGTTGCCGGACATTTCCCGGCCATTTGTATTGGTTGATAATTTTTTCTGTTTCAGGACTCAGCTGCGGTTCCTGCCAGCCCATGCGTTGGCAGTAATTGCGAATGAACAGCCGGGTTAACAACGAGATATCTTTGCCCCGTTCTCTGAGTGGCGGAATAAATATTCCGAGGACCGAAATGCGGTAATACAGGTCTTCACGGAAGGTTTTTTCCTCGACCATTTTCTGTAAATCTTTGTTTGTTGCCGCAACCAGTCGGAAATCAACTTCTTTATAACGGTTGCCGCCGATACGCATCACCCGTTTATCTTGCAGGCTGCGCAGTAATATTGCTTGGTGTTCCAAGGGCATATCGCCGATCTCATCGAGGAACAGGGTGCCGCCATCGGACAGTTCGATTTTGCCCGGTTTGCCGCAACGTTCAGCACCGGTGAAACTGCCACCTTCGTAGCCGAACAGTTCACTGCCGACAAGTTCTCTCGGCAGGGCGGCACAGTTGACGGCCATGAAGGGGCCGTTCGGACGGTAGATGTTGTGAATTGAATGGGCGAACAATTCTTTTCCCGTACCGCTCTCGCCAATCAGCAGAATGTTCTCCGGTGATGCCGCAAAGCGGCTGGCTTGGGCAATGGTTGATTTAATCGCCACGCTTTCACCAAGAATGTCTTCAATCTTGTACGTTGCCGATCTCCCCGATCTGTTACTTTGCGCATTGTTCAGCTTTTCACAACTGATAAACTTGAGAATGACGATATCGAGCTTCTTGGTGTATTGATTCAGGATCGGGCGGACAGAGATTCTGTAGGGTCTGGCTTTGTTGGTGCCGACCTTGACGCACTCATCGACGGTGAAGCTTTCCCCTTTATTCGCACGGTGCATGATGGAAGAATCTGCGCTGAGGAACTCGTTGAGATTTCGATTGCCGATCTCCTCAGGATGCGCCCTGAAAATTCGGATGGCCTCATTGTTGATCTGACGAATTTTGCCTTTATTGTCAACGGCAATCATCCCCTCATCGATAAAAGCAAAAGATGCGGTGAGGCTTTCGTGAGCACTTGCCATGCTGTCTTTCGCCTTTTTCAGCTCTTCATTGAGCTTTGTGGCGTCCTGAAGCGATTTTTCTAAACACTCATTGTGGTTCACCAACTTGATTTTAGTTTCGATCGAGGTTGCCACTGAAGAGATCAGGCCAAGCGTGTGCATATACAGGTGGTTAATCTTGTCGTCTTCCAGATCTTCGACCAGCGGGGGGCTGAGCACGACGATGGCTGCCTTCACTTCGCCATCATCTCCCATGATCGGTGCTGCCGAGGCAATCCTGTTTTGCAGGGGGACACAGTAATTCTCCGGCCCGATCAATTGAACGGGACGTTTTAGATGAAAACAGAGTCCGTGAGCGGTTGTCCCTTCGGATTCCTCATTTGCCAGAATGCCGATCCGTGAGCCGGAGTCGCTAACCTGGTCTTCAAGCCAAACCCCTTCATGACACAGAATCATTCCGGATTTATCGAATAGATAAAACATGTAACCACAGGTGATCATTTGATCTTTACAGGGTTTGATCTGTTCACAGGTGATTTCAATGAGCTGCTGATGTTGTTCCCGAAGTTTGGTGAGCTGGTCTTCGTTGGGGATGGTCACAACTTTGTGAGGATTGACCCCCATTTTGCGAGAGCGCATCCAGGAGGCTGCGACATCTTTGTCCATACAGGGATAGTCGCTGGGATCAGCGGAGGGGTTGTTTAAAAACTCTTCTTTGCAGCGAAGGATCTCTTGCCATCGCTTTTTTGTCAGCTTATCTTTTTCGGCGTTTGCAAAAAGGATCTGAGTACCTAAAATCTCTGTAATCTGCTTTCGCAACGTCATATGTCGTTCTCCTTTGAACTGAAGATGTATAAGTCTAATCGAAAGACTATTCTGCAAGTTTCATACCGGTAAAAAACAGCTTTCAATAACGATGTTCTTTCTAATCTTCCCTCAGCCTTTTAGGCCTGATATGTCAATAAGTTACTGATAAGTGATCAATTTTTCAAATAGCTCATATTAATGTGAGTAATGCCACTGAGAAAAGTGGGCATTGTGCCCTACGTGGCATCACTGAGCTTTCTACTTCATCTCACTTTCGTCGAAATTGTGGGGGGTTAGATCTTATAATTTTTTTAAAAAACACCCCGGTTCTCCGTTTTATTTACCTGCCGAACGTTCGTTTCAAAATGACACGACACGTTTGGCCAATCTCAAAATAAAACAAAACTTCCCTGTTCAATTTCCCTCCAAACTGTCCTGGTCATTGTTCCGTTTTGAGGCAGAGTGTTTAGAAACCGCGCACTTAATAAAAAAAATAAGATAGTGGCACCTTTATTGCTCACATCAGACAAACACAGAAAGATAAACGTTGTCGATAATTATTTTCTGTCTGTAAATTATCTTTATTTTTAGATAGTTATAGCTTTTTTGACGAATTTAAAGCCGAATAAAATCGACCGGAGGACTTAGATGCCATATCAAATTGAATTCGCAACTGCTGCAGAAGAAGAAGTGCTGAGCAGTATTTTTTCCGCGAGTGATATGGCCGTGGTCGGCGCTATCGAAGACCACGTCATCTTAAAAGACCATACGGCAATTTATGGCGGTGGCCTGCTCTACCAGCTGGATATCGACCTTTTTCACTTACTGACAATTGTTGTGCAGGCTGATGGTCGTAGCTGTGGACTTGGAAAAAAATTACTGCAACCGATGTTGGAAAATCCTTGGAAGTATTGCCGTGATGCTGTTGGCGCACCTCAGCAGAGCTACCGTGTCACCACCGTCTCCAGAGGCAGTAGCCGGGGGTTCTATCTGAAAAACGGTTTGGTTGATTGTGCTTTCGAGCAACTGAGTGAACCTTTTAATCGTCAGTGTGACGTCTGCCCCGATGTCCTTCAATGTGCATCCGCAGCGATGGTTTATCAGGGGCAGTGAACAATGAGAGAACCAATTGAGGAAGCTATGGAGAGCTCATTCAAAATTCTCGGCTCAGGTGCTGGACCAGGCGTTCCATCGTTTTTTTGCGATTGCTGTGGATGCCGCGAAGCACGTGCGGATGATCGCTGTTGTCGGACGCGTAGCGGAGCCTTGCTCCACTCGGGCAACTCGAATTATCTGATTGATACCTCTCCGGATCTTAGAACGCAATTAGTGCGTGAGCAGCTTGACGGAATCGACGGAATTTTTCTGACGCATTGGCACTTTGATCATTTTGGTGGGCTCGGTGAGATGGAATATTACGTCAAGCTTGATCGCAAAGAACCGATTCCTCTCTATCTGCCGCCGTCCGCCGTCGACAGTTTTCACGCGGCATTTCCCTATCTGCACGATGTCTTGGTGCCACAGCCATGGGAGTTTGGGAAGACATACACACGTGGTGATGTGGGAATCACTGCGCTTCCAGCCAACCATGGGATTGAGACCGCCGGTTTCCTGATTGAGTCGGAGGCCACAAAACTTGCCTATTTCCCGGATACATCCGGTTTGCCCAACCTGACCAAACGTCAGGTTGACGCGATCGATTGTCTCATTTGCGATGCGACTTTCAGTGATACCAACTGGTTTCCTGACAGCCATATGTCCATAGCCGAGGCGATCGAACTGGGCAAAAGCATCAGGGCAAAAAATACCGTCCTGACACATCTGGCGATTCATTACGGCAACCCGGTCACAGTGGAGAAGCTGAACGAGCGCTTGAGTGATCTGCCGAATGTTTTTTTGGCGCATGACGGTATGCTGTTCAATCTATCGCGAGGGGCTGATGAAGATTTCACTTGGAAGTAAAGCGTTAGCTGTCCCTTCACCTGTCTGGGTGATCGGAAGCTATGGGTCCAGCGCACAACCTAACATCATGGTTGCTTCTTGGGCCTCAATTTGCTGTACGACCCCGGCCTGTGTTGCTGTTTCATTACGCGCCAGCCGATCGACCTATGCCAACATTGTTGAGCATCAGGCCTTTACCATCGGCATTCCATCACGGGATTTTCTGATTGAAACCGATTTTGTCGGCAGTGTTTCAGGAGTCTTAGTCAACAAGTTTTTTGCCACCGGGCTGACCCCGGTGCGAAGCAGCGTTGTCGATGCGCCCTATGTGGAGGAATTTCCACTGATAATGGAATGCTCGTTACTGCACATGCTGGAGATCGGGTCTCATACGCAATTTATTGGCCAGGTGATGGATGTTAAGGCCGATGAAGAGGCTCTGGGTGAAAACGGTTTGCCGTCGGTCGAGAAAATCAGACCACTGATCGGCAGTGCCGGTGATCGGTCTTATTACTCTATTGGAAAATGGCTGGGGCAGACACCTCTGGCCAACAACTGGTTGGCAGATAAGCTTTTTGTCGACGAGAAGCTGGTTGATGTTCCGAATAATGAATTCGGTAGTTTATCGCAAGATAACCCTGCTTGTTTAAAAGTGAGAAAATCATGAAATTGATCGATTCTTTTGGACGCCAAATCAATTACCTGCGCTTGTCAGTGACAGATCGTTGCAACCTCCGCTGTAAATATTGCATGTCGGCGGATGGCGTTGCGGCCTGTCAGCACAGCGACATCCTGCCCTACGAAAGTCTGCACCTCATCGCGAAAGCCGCTGTTTCCATGGGAATAGAGAAAATTCGCGTCACCGGCGGTGAGCCGTTAGTGCGCAATGGAATCGTCCCGTTTCTGGAACGGCTCTCGACCATCGACGGCCTGCGACATCTGGCGATCTCGACCAACGGCATCCTGCTGCCTGAAATGGCACACGATCTGTTCCAGGCGGGAGTTCAGCGTTTGAATATCAGCATGGATTCACTGCAGGAAGACAAGTATCGGCATATCACTCATGGCGGCGACTTGAAAAAAGTGTTTGCCGGTTTAAAAGCTGCCGAAAAAGCAGGTTTCCCTCCCCCTAAAATCAACGTGGTGGCCATGCGTGGTTTTAATGACGATGAAATTTTCGATTTCACCGAAATGACCAGAGATTATGGCTATTCCGTGCGTTTTATCGAATACATGCCGACGCTGGATCTGGCCGATTGGCAAAAACAAGTGATCTCGGGGCAGGAAATTCTCGACCGTATTGCCGGTAAATATGAACTGCAAGAGGTTGAAAAGGGGCCTTACGCCGGGCCATCGAAGGATTATCGGATTGCCGGCGCTCAGGGATCCATCGGCATTATTACCGCTGTTTCAGGGCATTTCTGTGCGACGTGTAACCGCATCAGGATCACCTCGACCGGTAAGGCCAAGAGTTGCCTGTTTTCCAACCATGAGATCGATCTGGCTCCATCGCTGCGCAACCGCAGTCAAATTGGCGTCAGGCGCAAACTCGAAGAGCTGGTTGAAAATAAACCGCAATGCCATGCCCTGTCCATTGATGGGTATGAGCACGAAAACTTTTTGATGTCGCAGGTTGGTGGCTAAAGCACAACCAATCGTAAATGGGCAAAACATAGCAAAGGACTGAAGATATGAGCAAAACAGAGAAAAAACTACCGGCATTTACCACCAAAATTGATGATGTTGAGGTTTCCATCGACATGACCAGAGAGCTCATTGAAGAATTGGGGGCACAGAAGGTGAACTTTCTGGAAGTTTACCGTTTGATCGAGAGTTTTGCCCACAAACTTTTGGAAAACAAAAATGACTCCGAGTTGCGCTTGGACAATGAAGACACCAAAGCGTTTATCGACCTGGATATCAAATGGCAAAGCGAAAAAATGGTCAAGGTTAAGATTCTGGAAGTTGACCTGAAGCAAGTCGACCAGGATGGCCTGCCTGTGCGTCCCAAGGATGCCAAGTTTGACTTCGGCAAAGTCGAGCAAGAGATCGAGGAAGAAGCCCGAGCTTTAGAAGCTCAGGCCGCCCAGGCCCGTTAAGATTCTAAACAGGGAATATCATGCCGGCTCAGCAGATGAACATAGCAAAACGCCAGGCCCTGCTCCTGTTTATTCAGGGGGAGGGCAAAGGCAAATCTTTCGGCTTTGGTCGGCGGATGGATCAGTCGATCCATCAGGCGATGATCTACCGGACCTACGATCTGCTGCAGCGTATTCATCAGGCTGATATTGTTGTTGTTCAAGATGGCGAAGCGCCACTTTTAACAGGTGCCACCTACGTGCCGCAACGCGGCAGTAATCTCAATGAATGTTTCTGCACTGCCTTGCAAGACACCTTTGCTCTCGGTTATGAGCGGGTGGTGGCGGTCGGGGGAGATATTCCGACTCTCGACAGCAGCGATATTCAGCAGGCTCTGCACAGCGACGGAGTTGTTCTTGGCCCAAGTTGTGACGGCGGTTTTTATCTGGCCGGTCTGGGAAAAGAGGATGTTCGATTTTTTAATAACCTGCCCTGGCGACAATCTCACCTTTTTTCCCATTTGATCGAGCGCCTTGCCGACAGCCGTCGCTGTTGCGAGCAATTGCCACGACGCCGTGATATTGATCATGCAACAGATGGACGAAAAAATGCTTCTTTATTGATGAAGCTGGTCCATGTCTGGCTCAACGTTTACCCATCCATCCATTCTCAATCCACCGCAAGGGGTCAGTTCCTCACTGATCGAATTCCAGAGCCGCGCTATTCCGCACTCCCCCCTCCCGTATTCTCTCTGGCCTGATCTTTTTCGGCCACCGTTTCTTTAACAAGAATCTGCTCGCAGCCACCGGCTGATGTGCAGTCATCTTTATGTATTTTGGATATGACGCTGAACGTTGTCATCGGCAGGGAGACGTGTGTCTGACAGCCCAGGCGGGTAAAAGGAACTAGAGCATATGAGCGTATTTCGGGAATTCCTGGGCGAGTTGCTTGGGACATTTATGTTAGTGCTGTTTGGATGTGGTGCCGTTGCGGTTTCAGTCTTGTTCGGTTCACTGCAGGGGTTATTTCAAGTTGCCCTGGTTTGGGGACTCGGAGTGAGTCTGGCCATCTATCTTACACGACACCTTTCTTGTGCTCATTTAAATCCGGCGGTCAGTTTAGCCATGGTTCTGGGGCGACGAATGCGGGCAGAGAAACTACCGGTTTATCTTAGCGGACAGTTTTTAGGCGCATTCTTCGCCGGGGTGGTGATCTATCTGTTGTTTTCGCCGTCGATTCTGGCATTTGAAACAGTGCACGGCATTGCACGAGGATCAAGCGAGTCGATCAGGCTGGCCATGATCTTTGGTGACTATTATCCAAACCCGACGGGGCCGGCAGTTGTTTCATTATCGCTGGCCATGATTGCCGAAGCATTTGGCACGTTTGTGTTGGTGTTGATGATTTTTGCGCTGACCGAGGGATGTAATGTCGGACGTCCGGACAATGCCCTTGCGCCCGTTTTTATCGGTTTGACGGTCACATTAGTGATCTGTCTGATCGCTCCCTTGACCCAGGCCGGGCTGAATCCGGCCCGTGATTTCGGCCCTCGCCTGGTCACCTGGCTGGCAGGGTGGGGCAGCGCCGCTTTCCCCGACCATTGTGGTGGTTTCTTCTGGGTTTATGTGATCGCACCGGTCATCGGCGGGCAACTTGCTGCGCTCTTTTTTATGTATCTGTTGGAACCCGCGATGAATCAGGTTTGCACGACCTGCACAGAGCGTCATTAGGAGTTTTATCGATGTCTTGCCGTTTGATTTTAGTCGGTGGTTTTCTGGGTGCCGGGAAGACCACGTTACTCGCGGAAACAGCGCATAAACTATCCCTGCAAGGGCTGAAGGTTGGCTTAATCACCAATGATCAGGCGACCCATCTGGTCGATACGAGAATGCTTGTCCGGTCCGGGGCCGGCGTGGCCGAAGTCAGTGGCAGTTGCTTCTGTTGCAATTTTCAAGGGCTGCTGGATGCCATGGATCAGCTCAAGAAAACGTTTGATGCCGATATTGTGCTGGCTGAACCGGTTGGTAGCTGCACCGATCTGTCAGCAACCATCATTCAACCGTTGAAGGATCAGCTGCAATCACGGCTGCTGATCAGTCCCCTGACCGTTTTAGCCGACCCAATCAAACTCGGTGCCATTCTGGCTGGAGGAACTGCCGGTCTTCACGATAGCGCAGCCTATATCTACCGCAAGCAGTTGGAAGAAGCGGATCTGATTCTGATCAGTAAGGTTGACCTGCTGACACTGTCGATGGTTGATGATCTGCTTTCCCAGGTGAGAAAGGCGTTCCCTTCAGCCATTGTTCAGCCGCTCAGTACGGAAAAAAATGTTGGATTGGACGACTGGCTCGATCATGTCCTGCATAAAACCACCGCCGGAAACACGCTTCTGGATCTTGATTACGATCGCTACGCAGAAGGGGAGGCCGTGCTTGGTTGGCTGAACGCCCGTTTTGAACTGCGCGCCACCACAGGTGTCTGGCACACCTTTGCTGACACGATTATGACCCGGCTGCATCAGCAGTTTAGCGAAAGAAATCTGCCGATCGGACATGTCAAACTGATTATTGAAAGCGAATCTCAGGTGGTGTTTGCCAACCTGACCGGAGCAGAGATTAAGCCCAAAATTCGCGGCGAGATAACGTCGGCACCCCATGCAACGATGACCATTAATGCGCGGGTGGAAACCTGTCCCGAAGAATTACGGCGCATCATCCGGCAGGCATTAGAGCAGTCCAGCATTGGGATCAATGTGTATCAAGAACAGTGGAACTGTTTGAGACCGGGCCGTCCGGAACCGACATACCGCTATTCCAAACGTGTGGCATAGCGAATCTGCTGCACCATTTAATTGAAGGAGAACGTGATGAAAAAACGACGTAACATATCCTTCGTTGTCAGTTTTCTTGGGATGTTGTTGTTATTGACCCCCTTGGCATCAGCAGAAAAGTCTGTTGAACCTCTTCGGCTTGCTTATCCAAACAAGGTTTGCTACGAGCCGTTTATTGTCGCCAATGCCAAGGGTTTTTTTGCTGCTGAAGGACTGAATGTCGATATCAAACTGGTTGGCGGCGGTATCCTGGCCGCAGAGAGTTTGATCACCGGTGCCGCAGATGTCGCAGCCATGGGCGACGCCCCTTTTCTCATCGCCGCGTCACGCAGTAAAAACGTGCAGTTGCTGACCGCGTATGCCGCAGGCCGCAAGATGCATCGGCTTGTTTCGCGCCGTGAGCTGACCGATATCAAACAGCTTGAAGGGGCCAGAATTGGTATTCAAATGGGGTCAAGCACGTACGGGGCACTGCTGGCCTGGTGCACCTATGTCGGGCTGGATGTCAACAAGATTCAATTCGTTCCGTTGAGCCCACTCGACATGCCGCAGGCGATGCAGACCGGGCAGATTGATGCCATGGCCGGAAGCGAACCGTGGCCGAGCAACGTCGAAGCCTTGTGTGCTGACACGGTTCATGAACTGACCGATTTCAGTGCGTTGAACAACTCCTTTCCAGCTGTTTGTGTTGCCACAAAGCAGATACTCGAAGAGCGCAAAGAGGATCTTGATGCTCTGATCAGTGCCTTACACAAAGCCATAGAGTTTATGCACGAACATCCGGATGAAACCGTGCGCATTGTGGCCGCGGTCACCGGACTTCCGTCGCAGCAGCAGCGTCAATGCACCTACAGTCTGACTTGGCGGGTTGGTTTTGATGAGAATGAACGTGCCAGCATGACGATGACGGCTGATTATCTCAAAGGCATGGGGAAAATCGAGATGATTCCTGATTACTCAGCCGTCTATTGAAAGGGGCAAGATGATGAAAATGAACAAAACAAACTCTTCAGGTCTCGACTGTTTAACACACTACGAACGGTTCAGTTTTGAGGAAACACCGATCTATGTCAATCCGCTTGCACCCGATTGGTTTGTGCCGACGACCGCGGCTGAGGCGGCTTTAGAGCGGTCCAGAGCCGGTTATGTTGAGAGTGAGCTGTCCGACCAATTGCACCTGCAGCACCTGCTGGAGCGGCTGCAACCGGCAGCAGAGACGGCCTACACCGGACGAGCGACACAGCGTCAGCTTACAGCGTTAAAAGAATGCTGGCTGCATATTACGAACCGCTGCAACATGAGTTGTTCACATTGTCTGTTTGCTTCCGGGGAAGGAACCTGTGCGGAGCTGTCGCGCGCCGATCTGTTCTCGGCCATCGACCAGGCCTACGAACAGGGGTGTCGGTTGTTTTATTTCACCGGTGGCGAACCACTGGTTCATCCCGACTTTACCGATGCCTGCGAGCGGATTCTGGCGGATGACGACGCTCACCTGGTTATTTTGACCAATGGCCGGGCGTTAACAACGTATGAAAACTGGTTGCAGCAGCAGGATTGTCGTCGTTTGCACTTTCAAATCAGCCTTGACGGCATGCAGGAGAATCACGAGGCGCTGCGCGGTCGTGGCAGCTTTGCCGAGTTGCAGCGCAATCTCCAGTGGCTCACAGGTCTTGGTCTGTCGGCAGCCTTGTCGATGTCGATCAACAGTACGAATGTGCATGAAATGACCGCTGCCGTTGATTTTGCCGCTGGCCAGGGGATCCGCAACCTGCACTTCATGTGGTTGTTCGTCAAAGGCAAGGCGGGACGCGAGCTGTTTGTTGCGCCGCAGGACATCTTTCGTCATGCCCGGCAGGCTTACGAGTGCGCCGAGAACAACGGTGTCACGATCGATAATTTCACCATTATGCAGAGTCAGGTGTTCAATTTCAGCGGTATTCGCATGGATCTCAATAACGCCTGCTGGGAAAGCCTGGCCATCGGGCCGGATGGCGCCATCTATCCAACCCCGGCGATGGTGTTTGAGGATGATTTGCGCTGTGGCCGGTTGAGCGATGGTTTAAATCAGGTATGGCGCCACAGCCCGTTGATGGAGAAGATCCGCTCTCTGTCGGTTGTCGACAGTCCGCAACTGGCGTCCGACCCGTTGCGTTTTCTGCTTGGCGGCGGCGATATCGACCACAGTTATCTCTCATCGGGCACGTTTGTCGGCCAGGATCCGTATCTCCCCCTTTATCGCGATATGGCGCTTTACCTGATAGCGCGTGAAGCCGGCCAGTTTCCTGACCAGGAGAGCCTTTCATTGCGCTCACGTATGGGAGAGCGGGTCGATGAGTGCGACGAGAGTGGCGAATCCGTCTGCTTCACCCATTCCAACTGCGTTCTTACCTTGTCGGATGGCGATGGCCATGCCTCAATTCGCTCCTTCTATTCGCAGGCGGCGCAAGAGGTCAATGAAGACATTGTCAACCCGGTGCACTATGACAGCGAATTGCTTGAGCATATTCCGCAAACCGCACGGGTTCGCAGCTACGGTTGCGGCAGCCCGGTCATGGATTGCCATCTGCAAGCGGGCGAAACGCTGGTCGATCTTGGTTCCGGGACCGGGGTTGAATGTTTCATTGCCGCCAAACAGGTCGGCCGTCAAGGCCGGGTTTACGGCATTGATATGTCCGACACCATGTTAGCTCAAGCCAACTCAGCTCGTGACACGGTGGCTGAAAAGCTTGGTTACGCCAATATCGAATTCAAGAAGGGGTTTCTCGAAGAGCTGCCTCTGGCAGACGGTTGCAGCGACGTGATCATCTCCAACTGCGTCATTAACCTTGCACTGAACAAACGGCAGACATTCAAGGAGATTGCACGAGTGCTCAAGCCGGGAGGCCGACTGTTGATTTCCGATATCATCCACAATACCGAGGTGCCGCTGTCGATTAAGCTCAACGAAAAATTGCGCGGTGAATGTATTGGTGGTGCCATGCATGAGCGTGACCTGTTCGGCATTCTGGAAGATTTCGGTTTTGAAAATATCAGCGTTGTTAAACGCTATCTGTATCGTGAAATCAAAGGCTATCCGTTTTATTCACTCACCTACCAGGCGTTCAAACCGGGGCCAAAGAACGAGACCAGTTTGCTCTACCGTGGTCCTTTTGCCGGTGTGGTGACCGATGACGGTCACGTGATTCAGCGTGGCTGCAGCACAGCCGTCAGCCTGCCGGAGAACCTGCCGATGGGTGCGGACGTCATGCTGCTCGACGCCAAGGGCCAGGTGACCAATTTTGAACAGGAGATGAGCTGCTGCTGTCTGCCCGATTGCAGCCCTGATCCTGATCGGCCACAGGTCGAGAGCAGCCATAAATCAGGCTGTCTGGTGTGTGGTGAGCCGATCACCATTCTCACCGAGCCGAAGGAGTTGGAGTGCCACTATTGTGGTAAACGCGAGCGGGTTGAAAGCTGTTGTGAAGACGGTCATTTTGTCTGTGATCAATGCCACATTCAGCCTGCAGCAGATGCGATTCGCAACCTGTGTCTGACCAGCAAAGAAAAGGACGTTGTCGCAATGTTTCAACAGTTGCGATTGAATCCGGCATTTCCGACCCACGGCCCCCATCACCATCCGATGGTTCCGGGAATTCTGCTGGCCGCCTATCGCAACAATGGCGGGAATGTCAGTGACGAAGACATCATTACCGGGATCAATCGCGGCACCCAGGTGCCGGGAGCGTCTTGCTCCTTTTTCGGTGTCGATGGCGCGGCCATCGGGGTTGGAATCGCCTTCTCGGTGATTTTGAAAGCGTCGCCTTTTGATGGCACGTTGCGTCAGGCGGTGCAGAAAATTGTGATCCGAGTGGCTGAAAAAATTGCCGCGCACCCTTTCAGCCGCTGCTGTCAACGCGAATGTCTGCTGGCATTGCAAGAAGCCGAGGCCATTTCGAAAGAGCTGACCGACACCATCATTCCAGCGCAAAATGTTCTGGTGTGTGATCAGTTTAAACAGGCTGATCACTGTGCCGGTAAGCGGTGTCCGTTTTTCCCAAAAGAAAAAGAGAACGCGTGAAGGCGGACGTTGCGTTGAAAACGAACGGTAAAAAGAGAGCGTATGAGAACCTGCTTTATGGTGGCGCCGCTTTACTGCTGATTATTCTCGGCTGGCAATGCGTCACCTGGGGGGTTGGCTGGTGGCGCGGTGTCTCTTTTCCAACCCCTTTTGAAACCGGCTGGAAACTGGTGAAGATGTTGGCGGGAGAGCCACTGCTGGGCCATTCAATCTATCTGCATACGTTCAGCAGTATGGGGCGTTGGCTGGGTGGTTTTTCCATCGCCGTATTCAGCGGTGCATTGATCGGTATGGCTGCCGGACGTTGGCGGACGTTTGAACGGCTGACAATGCCGTCGGTTCAGGTTCTGCAGTTGATTCCCGGTCTGGCCTGGATTCCTGTTGCCATTTTGCTGTTTGGAATTGGCGATGGCGCGACCCTGTTCATGATCGCGGTAACGGCCTTTGCGCCGATTGCCATCAATGTTGCCGGGGGCGTCAAACGGGTTGATGAGATGTACATCCGTGCGGCGCGTATGCTTGGCCTCAATAACCGCATGCTGTTCCGGAGCGTTCTACTGCCGGGGGCGCTGCCCCATATTCTGAGCGGTTTGCGGGTTGGGCTTGGCAGCAGTTGGCGGGTGTTGGTGGCCGCAGAAATGGTCGTTGGGCGCGGCACCGGACTCGGTTACGCCATTATCCAGTCACGCTGGACGCTTGATTTTGCCAAAGCCTTTGTCTGTATTGCCATTATCTGTGGTATCGGCCTGATCATGGAGCGGGTGATCTTTATTCCGTTGGAAAAAAGGACCATTGAACTGTGGGGATTGAAAAGGGAGGTGTGAGCATGTTGATCGACGTTGCTGACATCAGCAAAGCTTATGCGCAAGGCGATAAAGGCGAATCAACACCGGCGGTGGAGGGCCTTTCCTTTGCCGTTGCCGAAGGGGAATTTGTCTGTATCATCGGGCCAAGTGGCTGCGGTAAATCAACACTGCTCAACATGCTCGCCGGGTTTATCGCGCCGGACCGGGGAACCATCTGTTTTGACGGGCACCGGATTAACTGTCCCGATCCCCAACGAGCCGTTGTTTTTCAGGACGCCATTCTGTTTCCCTGGATGAACCTGCGCCGTAATCTCGAGTTGGGACTCAAAGCCGCCGGCGCGACAAAATCGCAATTGCACCACATTGTCAACGACAGTCTTGCTCTGGTTGATCTGAAATGCTCTCAGAAGGCTTATCCGCATCAGCTTTCCGGCGGCATGAAGCAACGGGCGGCATTGGCCCGGGTGCTGGCCCTGCAGCCACGGCTGTTGCTGATGGATGAACCTTTCAGTGCCCTTGATGCCGAGACCCGCGAACACTTGCAGGATCAATTGCTGAAAATCTGCGCCCAGCGCCGACAGACGGTTGTTTTTGTCACCCATAGCGTTGAGGAAGCAGCTTATCTGGCGGATCGGGTTATCATCATGGGGCATCCGCCGAACCGCTGCTACGCCACGCTGCGGATTCAACGGGAACTGGCCCGCAGCCGCACGGATAAACAGCAACGGGCGAATATCCTTCGTCTGCGTGCCGCGCTCAGAGATTTTTGCCGTCAGGTGCCGGATGGCGCGAATGCGCCGCAGGTCTAGCAGGCTGTTGAAAAACGGCCTGTGAGGCCCATGGACGGGCGACCAAAATCAAGGTCATGTTTTCAAGTGCTTGATTTTTGTCGCCAGGCGGAAATCGCATTTTCAAACCCTGCCAGCTAATACGTCAGCATCATTGAAATTGTCTCTTGTCGGAGCGGCTTCAGCCGCGAATTCCCCTCATGAAAAGGATCAATGACCAGAACAATGCGCGAATAAATTCGCTCCTACAGGATCACTCAGATGACAAAATTGACTGTGTTCGAGGACTAGCGCACACTGCTTAAAAGAATCCGATGGAGGAGGGAAGGTCCGGGGTGTTTATCGCCCTGGGCCTTTTTTCTGGTTGAAGTGTGACTGAATAGATCCGAGATCGTGGGCCGGTTCGGCCTTTGAATAGATGCTTAATACGGTGACGGTGATGATGATCACCCCCATGCCGACCATTTGTGGGCCTGCAAGACTCTCATGTAAGACGACGACGCCGAATAGCGCTGCAGTTACCGGCTCGATCATGGCCACAATTGAGGCTGACGTCGGGCCGGTGTGTCTCAAGCCGAGAAGATAAAGGGTAAACGACACCCCAGCCCCCAGTATGCCCAATCCGGCAATCAACGGCCATTGGGGCGCACTGAGAATGGCGAAACTTATTTCAACATGATCGAACCAGACGAGGAGGGTGGCGAGCATCGCAAATGCGATGGAAAGAATCGCCTGTGGACTGCCGTACTGCGTGGCATACTTGAAACCGAAAATAAAGATTGTGTAAGACAGACCGGCAAGTAATCCGGCGCTGACGCCGAACAGTGTCACGTTGCTTGCAGCGAGGTCGTAGACCTGTGTCAGCAGGACGATGCCAAGCATCACCGTCGCGATGGCTGTCCATTTCAACACTGTGGGGCGTTCAAGTTTCAGGGCAAATGATACTAGGCAGACAAAGACCGGTGCGCTGTACATCAACGTCACTGCGATTGCGACATTGCAGTGCGTAACACTGACAACTGAAGTTTAGAGTTTCGTGATCTTTGAAAATTTGTCGAAGTTGAAAAAAAGGCGTTGACACCACGGCCACTGTGTGTGGCCGCGCCTTCAAAGCCGATTGTCATATTGGAAAGCTTTGAAGGCGCGGCCTCTAGAAGAAAGTTCCCCCTTTCTTCCGGAGGCCGCTATGGATACCAAGGGATACGGCAATATCCCCCAGTCCCTGTACGACGCTATCACATTTCTGGCCCAGGCGCTGCCCAAACGTTCGGTTCCGACTTTTCTGGAACTGCTGTTCGGCGCGATGCTGACCCAGAATGGTTTTGTCACCGAAGCCTGGTTGGCGATCAGACCTAAGCGTCATTGGACCAGTTATTTCAAATGGTTGCAGAAGGGCCGCTGGTCCTGGGTTGCGCTTGGATTACAAACGGCTCGACTCGCTTTGCAACGAACAGAATGTTCGCGCTGCTATGTCGCCATAGACGATACGGTGGTTTTCCGCTGTTCGCGCAAGGCTCCCGAATCACGCATCCACCATCAGCATGGTTGCAAGGTCAACCGACCCGTTTATGTCCGGGGACAGAACTGGGTGACCATGGCTCTGGTGTTGCCACAGGGGTGGCGTTCTCTGGCCTTGCCGATTCTTTCCCGTTTATCCAGAAGCACAGGCAACAGCGGCAAACTGGTCGCGGCCAAGACTTTGCTCCGGGTGACTCGGCCTCTGTTCCATGGACGCCTTGTGACGCTGCTGGTCGATTCCTGGTACATGCGCAAGTCGCTGCTGCTTCCGGCCCAGACTCTGGGTTACCAGGTCATCGGCCAGGTGCGCAAGGACACAGCGCTCTATCGACCGCCGCCATGCCACAACGGCAAACGCGGGCGGCCCCGTAAATATGGCGATAAGCTGACAGCTGAGCGTGTCGCTGAATTGCCCATGATCAGCCAGAACCTTTTTCTCTACGGGCAATGGCAGACGGTTCATTATCGCAGTTGCGTTGCCCGAGCCCGCTTCCTTGACGGACAACAGGTTCGCGCGGTCTGGTCTCAGATTGAAAACAAAGATGGAACCTTGCGTCAGCCCCGGCTCATCTTGAGCACCGATCTAAGCTTGTCAGCCGCACGCATCCTGCTGGCGTATAACCGCAGGTGGTCCATCGAGGACCTGTTCAATCAGCTTAAGAACCATTGGGGCTGGAAGCAGACCTGGCAGCAAACACGTCAGGTGCTGCATCGCTGGACACAGATTCTTTCAACCGGCTATGCGCTGCCACAGTTGTTGGCTCAACAGAACAGTGAACAGGTGAAAGACCTCGCCTCTCTCTGCCCTTGGAGAGACAAACAGCCGATCACGGCCGGGCGTGTGCGCCAAGGGTTGCAAAGGATTTTTGGTCATGTCGATATCCGCAGCCACTGGAACCCGAAGTCGGGAAAATTCAGCCCTCAAAACCGGGGCAAAAAACCGGATCGGCCACCTGATCCACACAAAACAGCTTAACTTCGACAATTTTCAGTTATTAATGAACGCTTCCCAGCGCCGAATCAGGCTGGCTTGGGGAGGGGTGTAATTCTAAACTTCAGACTGACAAAATAAAAAGAGAAATTCCCTGCGACACCCAAACCGGCGATCGCTGACCAGAACCACATGCGCCGGTTGTTCAATCCGCTGCCGTGTGGGCGCAGGCAAAGCCAGCCGAGAAAGATCAGCAAGCCGATGGTTCCCCGGTAGAATGACAGGGCCAGCGCATCCCAACCACTGGAGATAAGAATACCGGCGATGCCGCCTGAGAGCCCCCAGCATAACGCAGCCAATGCCACCAAAACGATATTCGCCCCTCTCATTGAAACTCCATTGATCCTGGGTCGGTGTTGGTTTTTGTTCTCTGGTGTCTTGTGGGCGGCAACGTCTTTTAGTCCCGGAACATTCTATTTGCCTCCGACATGACCTAAAAAGATCAGTTTAGTCCCAACTCCGCCAGTGACAACATCAATGCGGGCATTGGCAATCCCTTTTATGGCGTGATGAACAAAAACTGAAATTCCGTCAATGATCATCTTTTCGTATGAGTCGATCTGTGATGGTTCTGGTTTTCCCC
Organism: uncultured Desulfuromonas sp.; assembly: GCF_963678835.1. NCBI lineage: Bacteria > Pseudomonadati > Thermodesulfobacteriota > Desulfuromonadia > Desulfuromonadales > Desulfuromonadaceae > Desulfuromonas > uncultured Desulfuromonas sp. The sequence goes on along the minus strand of NZ_OY787469.1, from coordinate 3,125,580 downwards.
ATCGCACGGATGGGACATCTCTCGATTGAGCACCACCTCAGCTGTAGCACACCTGTTCTTTCAGGCTGACGCTGATATCACATTCTCTTTCGACAATAATTTTTTGTGCTTTTGGCGTGAGTCGTAGATTCATGTCCGATCATCCTTTTCATGGCTGATATAGCAGGGTTGAAAAAGTCCCATTCGGGGGGCTTTTCAACGGCGCAAGCCGAAAATGCGATGTCCGTTTTACGGACAAAATCAAGCACTTGAAAAAACGCCCTTGATTTTGGTCCCCCGTCCAAGCGCCTCACAGGCCGTTTTGAACAGCCGGATAGAACCCTGTTGTCAGGAGGCCGCATGCAGACTTTTTAGGCAGGACAGGTCCGGGACCGTGGAGTGTCCCGAACCTGTCTCTAGAGTGTTGAAAAGTCATCCCCAGGGCTTTTCAACACTCTGTTTGTCAGATGTTTGGCGGCAGATAGATCTTGTTGCGCGAGTCGCCAATCGCTTTAGCCCCCAATTTTTTCAGCCCGTTGATCAGTTCAGGCAACTGTTGGCGTGGAATGCCCATGAACATCAGTTCGTCGCCGATATCGGAACTGGCGCGACACCCGTAACAGCCCAGGGAAAGATTGAAACGCTGCTGGGTATAGGGGAGCAGGGTGGTTTCAACGCACTGAGCGTTGTAGCCACTCACTTTAAAGTCAAAACGTTTGCCGGTGCTGTAGGAGGCACTCATGGTCAACCACATGATCTGTTCCGGCTTGGCGATGACGGCAATGACATCCGGCGTCACTTTGGCATCCTTCAGCGGACTGACCAGGGTAGCCAGGGTCGATTTTTCCGGTAACCGTGGCCGCTCCTTGATCATCTGACGGGCCGCCTCCATCGATGCCAGTTTTTTGAAATGGAGATACATTTCACCACTGGCAAGCTTAGGCGGAATTTCCGTCAGGCCGAGGATATGGGTGCCGTCCGGGCAGGCATGGCACTGGGCCGGCATCATCACGGTTTTGCCACGCCGGGCCATCATCAACGACTGGCAATAACGCAGCTTGACGCGTGGCATCGGTGCTGCCGGAAGCGGCTGATCATGACCGATCAGGGAGATGGCCACCGGGTTCCAACGCAGACCAAGGGTTTGGGTCAGAACCTCATGCCATTCTTGGTACTGCTGCTGTTCGGCCGCATCAAGCGGTGGGGCCGACGGCTTAAAGCGTGCCTCCCGATCGGCGGCTTCCTCCGCGCTTTCGATAATGCGAATGGCGTTGGTCGGACATTGGCCGACGCAGGTATCACACGCCCAGCAGGCCGAGGGGTTTTCCACCTTTACGGTATTTTTTTCACCGCTGGTTTCGAGTTGAAAGACTTCGACCGGGCAGAAATTGACGCACATGCCGCAGCCGGTACACTGTTCAGTTGATATCTGGACATCAGGCATCGATTAACTCCCGTGGGTCGTGGTCATCGTTAGGTGGCGTGGTGACGCTCAGGCCGGTCTCTTTTGCCCAGTCGATAAAACGCTGTGGAACCACAACGTCAGACTGGAACTCGGCGGTGTACGACTGCGAATGGGCCAGGCTCAAAGCGTGAGCAAGGTCCTCAACATTGTCGATGTCCGCCACGGTCTCAAGGGCGGCGACAGGGATCTGTTTGTCGCTGCAGATATTGATAATGGCGTCGAGAGCCGAGATGCCGTCGGTGTTGTAGAAAACCCCTTCAAAGTTCATGGGGGTGTCTTTGGTCAGTCCGATCAGAGAGACGCCGCACGCCTGGCAGGGGCAGTGAACCAAGCCTTTTTGGTGCGACTGCTGAAAACGGTCAAGCCACTGGAAGGCCTGCTTGATATTGTTGGTGGTCATTTGCGGTTGATCGCCACCCACGGCCACGGCGGAGTCGTAACCGAGTTCCCAGAGTTGCTGGAAGGCATCGTTGAAATGCTCGTTGAAATTCTGGCCGTGATCGGCAATGAATTTCAAATCGATTTGACGTTGGCCGAGTGCGCCAAAAATCTCTTTGAGCCGCGGATGGTCATGTTCCGGGGTGGCACTGATCACAAAATCGTATGTCACGTCCTGTTCGCTGGGTTGTAACTGCTCCAGGGCACGGAAACCGACTTCTGCCGTGTCGAGCATAACAGCCTGGTAAAACTCGGCAGCTTCTTCCGGGGTGAAAATGCCCCCATGTTCCTTTGTCAGGCGCGTTTTGGTGAGACCGGGGGTTGGGACTTTGGTGAAAAAAATCAGTGCTCTTTTTTTATGGCTCATTTTAGTTCTCCTTTGATGGCAGAATCTGTCGAAGGTGATTGGTGTCAGTGGTTGTTTGTCCTACGGGATGTGCCGGAGAGATACAGCAGGGGATGCGGTTGTAGATCCACTGTCCCAGAATCGGGTCCGACGTTTCAAAGGACGCCGTTGTCAGCATGTTGGCGTTGGACGTAAAAGCCCCACCAAGCTCCGGCGCCGCCAGCGATTGTTCCGGGAACCACCAGCCGTAGTCGACATTGACGACATTGTCTTTCATGATGACGATGCTTAAGGTGAAGGTTGTTTTACCGTGCGGGGTCTCGACAACGACCAGCTGGCCGTGCTCCAATCCCAGAGATTCCGCGGTTGCTTTGCTGAGTTCTGCTTGCGGGACCTTGCCCGGTTTTCTCAGCGTTTCCAGCCAACGAAAAGAAGAGGCCCAGTGCGGTTGCTTGCGGCCACCGGTGATCAACAACAGGGGAAACTGGGCTGAGGTTCCCGGCTGCGATTGATGGAGCGGTAGTGGCGAGCTTCCAACCTGGTTGAGCAGCTCGGAGTACAGCTCAATTTTGCCGCTGGGGGTGGCAAAGCCCGGTTGACCGTCTTTTTCATAGCTTTCGTATTTCTGGTATTCCAGAGCTGGCGCATAAATACCTGTTTCGCAGAAGGATTCCCACGTCAGGCCGAGGGGATTAAGGATGTTGTCTAAACTGGTGGTGAAATCCTCCCACGGCCAGAATTCGTCTTGACCACAACGCAGCCCCAATTCACGCCAGAAATCGTAATCGCAACGACGCTCATGGAGGGGCGCAATCGCCTGAGGGCCGCCGTAAGCGATATTGGCAACGCCGGCATTGGTCTGCAGCACCGGACGTTCCAGACTGCCGGCCATCGGCAGAACATAATCCGCCAGGGCCGTGACCGAATTGGGAAACAGTTCCAGGGCGACCAGCAGGTCGAGGCTCTGTAACGCTTTGGCGATCAGTTCGCTGTCCGCCTGGCAGATCAACGGATTGCTGCCACTGACGATCATGGCGCGAATAGGATAGGGCTGGCTGTCAAGCATGGCCCGCCACACCAGGTTGGGTTGTGCCGATGTCAGATAGCGTGCCGGAAGCTGCTTGCCATGTTGCAGGGTATAGCGGGTCAGACGCTCATACCCCTCAAAGGTTTGTAGCTGGATTTTGTCCCGGCCAAGCTGTTTCTGACGTTGCTCGGCAGGCAGACGGTCTGTCAGTTCAAGGTCAATTTCCGGAATATATTCGGGCATCGCGGACAGGTTGGAAGCGCCGGGACGATCAATGTTTGCGGTCAGCCCTTTTAAACAGGCGATGGCACGGTGGACCTGAACACTGTTGGCGCCGATCTGGTCAATGCCGCGACCATGAAAGATCGACGCCGAGTTTGCATGAGCGTAGAGTTTCGCCGTCTGGATAATCTGTTGCGTCGTCAGCCCGGTTATTTGCGCGACCTGTTGCGGAGTGTAATCGGCGACCTGTTGTTTGAGTTGCTCGAACCCATGACACCAGCGTTCGACGAATTGTTGCGGGTACAGGTTTTCAGCGATGATGACATGCAGCATCCCCAGTGCCAGTGCCGCATCAGTGCCGGGAATCGGTGCCAGCCAATGCGTGGCCAGACGGGCGGTGCGGGTTTCTCTGGGATCAATCACGATTAACGGTTTGCCGGTAAGATTGTAAGCCAGGACCTGACGCCAAAAAAGCGAGTTGTCCGATTCCGCCGGATTGACACCCCAGAGGATGGCGCAGCCGGTTGTTTCCGGATCAATTTCGTTTTCCAGTGGCCAGCCAAAGGTGAGGCTGTTGACCCAGATCGACGGATTCCAGCAGATCTGTCCGATGCCGACATTGTTCGGACTGCCGAACAGGTTCATAAAACGGTGCAGGGGCCAGAATGTTGTGTGTGGACCGCCGATGGAGGTGGCAAGGGTTTCGGCACCAAAATTCTCGCGCAGGTGCAACAGCTTTTCGCTGATCTCATTGAGCGCCTGCTCCCAGCTGATTTGCTGCCAGCGATTTTCTCCACGCTCACCGGCTCGTTTCAACGGGTGGTTGATCCGTTCAGGGTGATTGAGGAATTCCAGATTGCTATGAAAGCGCGGACACCCTTTAACGATGCCGACGTCATAAGGGTAGCGCGTCGGGTCCGGTTGCAGGCTGACGATCTTGTCATCCTCGATCTGTGCTTCAAGCCCGCACAGATAGCTGCAGAGGCGACAGTTGGTTTTGGTTGTGCGGTTTTGCATGAACGGCTCCTTCGCTTGAAAGCGAAACCTGATAGTTGCTAGGTGGCAGTTTGGGGTTCAGTGTCCGCTGTGAGCAGCTGGATATTCTGTTCTCCGCGCTCGCCGCACCACATTTGTTCTAACTGCTGTTGCAATTGGTCATGATTGATACGCATGTTGAACACCAGCTCGAGAATGTGAACGATTTGCGGCTGAGAAAGAGGGTGTTCGTGATCGGCGTAATGTGCCGTCACTTTTTTTTGTCCTGATTCGAGGCGCTTGACGCATCCCATACAGGCACTGACGCAATATGTGGTGCTGCTTTGACGAAATTCCTCAAGGCGTATTGCGGCCCTTTGGTTGCTGCGTGGTGCATCGACCATCGACACCAAGCCTCCGGCACCACAGCAGATCGTCGATGCGTTATGGTGGGCCATTTCGATCAGCGTATTGCCATTGAGCAAGGTGCGGATGGAACGGCCGACCTGACCACTGTGGCGATCAGGACAGGAGTCGTGAACCGTGACCGGATCATCCATGGCGGCAACTCTGATTCCGGCTTCGACCATCAGGTGGTAGAGAGAACACACCTCAATACCGTCAAATTTGTCGTGCAGGTGATAAAAGCAGTTGGGGCAGGCCGTGACGATTTGCTTCACTCCTGCCTCCGTAAATTCTTTTTCCAGGCGATTGATGTGGCGTGAATGACGTTCGCCAAGGCCGATGCTTGCCAGGGGCAAGCCGCAACATTGTTCATTGAGGCCGACTTCCATGCCTTGTTGCTCTAACCAGCTATAGGCTGTTCGTGTCAGTTGCGGTGCATAACTGGACAGAGTACAGCCGGGGAAAAACACAACCGGACTCTTCGTGCGATGCTGTTTTTGATAATCAATCTGCCAGGTTTTGCGATACAGGCTGAACAGGTGGTGCTCACGATCAACATGCAGCACCCGGTAGTCGTCGCTATTGACCCTGTGATCCCGGACAAACAATTCGCGGGCGACCAGCATCAGCTCGTTCGGCGCCAAGCCCAATGGACAGTTATGGCTGCAAAGTCCGCATAACGAACATCGTTGAATCACCTCGACGAAATCGTCTGGATAGGTTTGGTCCGCTGAAAGAGTCTCAGCGATAGCCGCCGGCGAAAGATTCAATTCTGACAGCACATCGCATTCCTGAAAGCAGAGTCCGCAGGAAACGCATTTTTGCGTAAATTGTTTGAGTGTCTGTTCGGTGTGGCCATTCGCCATTTTATTGTCTCCTCACAGCGTTCCCAGAAAATGTGATGGCTGCGACGTCTTTTTTGCCCCTTCAGGGGGCAACTCATTTTGTCGGGCCAGGTCAATGGCGGCATAATCTTCGGGTCGATTAATATTTTGGAACGCAAGCTGAGCATTTGGAATGTGGCGATAAGCGCTCACTGGAAGAAAATAGGTCCAGATGTTGCGGAGGAAATTCTGTAATTTTTTATCGTCATGGGTGATGGCCCATTCCAGTTGCTGCAAGCTGCGGCGGTGGTAGAGCGCGTGGAGCGGTTCCATCCCTTTGTCACTGACAGGAACAACCGCATCGTAGGTTTGTGTTGTTTGGCACAACAGGTTGATCAGGGCCGGATTAAGAAATGGCATATCACAGGGGACGACAAAAATGCGTTCGGTATCACTGGTGCTCAGAGCCGCATGAAGCCCGGCAATAGAGCCGATTCCCGGATAAATGTCTTTTTGGCTGCGACAGTTTAAAAACGCATATTCGTCAGGGGTATTGGTGATGAGGATCACTTCGGGAAAAAGCGTCGACATCGTCTGATACGTCTTTTCGATCAGACAGATCCCGCCCAGGTCGAGCAGCGCTTTATTGCGTCCCATCCGTGTTGATTTCCCCCCCGCAAGGATGACACCGGTAATCGATTCTTGTTGCGTTCTTTTTTTCAAGATCGCGTCGCTGTCATTGTTTTGTAACGACTGCATTATCAGTGCTTCCGGAGGTTCCTGTGAATTTTCCGCAGAGACATGGCCCTCAGGCTGAAAGTAAGTTTGAATCGCTGATTTCGATAAGTCCATTGCGTGTCCTTACTCAATAACGAATGCGAGCGCCATTGCGGTATCTGTTTACTGAGCTCAGTGATAAGAATGGCAAGGATCGTGCCATCTGCTGAAGACCGTGCGATGAGGCGTTGAAGTGCCGCAATGGCTGTCTGACGACAGTCTTAGCGGTGAGATGGTGCATCACCTGGATGCTGTTTTCTTTTGAGACTGTAAAAAACTGCCGTCTCATTTTGCGACGACGGCACCGTTTCAGGCGATGTGGCCTGGCAGGCACGATATTGTGCGTAGAATCCGCTTGTTTGCTGTCAGTTGCGGGGAACACATTGCAACATGACGGCCTTTCTCCGTTGAACTCCTGTTTTTGTGTTCTGCCAAGGTACGATGATTGCAACTTCGGCAGTGACGGCAATTTTTTGATAGACATAAGAATCAATGAACGATCTGGGAAAGGTAATCGAAAAACATGATGAAGAAAGTCTGTATCTATGGTGTTGGGGCTGTCGGTGGGTTCATTGGTGCTCTATTGGCAAAAGCAGGCAATGATGTCTGTGCGGTCACACGTGGTGCAACCCTCAACTCGGTAAAAGCAGACGGGTTGCGACTGCTGATGGATGACGACATCATTGTTGCGCCCGTTCGTGCCTCAGAAAATCCGCGAGATCTTGGCGTTCAAGACCTTGTCATTATTGCTGTCAAAGCCCAGTCGATGACTGATGTTGCTGCGAATATCTCACCTTTGATCGGCCCGGAGACCTTGGTGCTAACTGCCATGAATGGTGTGCCCTGGTGGTTTTTTCAGAAAACGGATGGAGAATTTGCCGGATTACAACTCGAATCGGTTGACCCTGGCGGCAAGATTGCCGCTGCGATTCCCGCTGACAGGGTGATCGGGGCTGTCGTGCATGGCAGCTTTTCCTCAAATGGACTTGGATTCAGTCGGAACAATTTAGGCAAAAAGATCATTATCGGTGAACCTGATGGTTCAGATTCCAAACGCTTGAATCGCGTCGCCACACTTCTGTCCAAGGCTGGAATCGAGATCGAAACAACCACCTCTATTCAGCAGGAAATCTGGTACAAACTGTGGGGGAATATGACGATGAATCCGGTTTCGGCTCTTACTGGTGTGACCTGCGATAAAATCCTTGATGATCCGTTGGTTAATCGTTTCTGTCTCAAGATTATGGCGGAAGCAGGGGAGATCGGTGCCAAAATTGGTTGTCCAGTACGTCAAACCGGTGAAGAACGCAATGCCGTGACGCGTCAGTTAGGAGCCTTCAAAACCTCGATGCTGCAAGATGTTGAGGCAGGTCGTCCCCTTGAACTGAATGCGTTGGTGGCTGCGGTTCGAGAAATCGGACAAAAAATTGGTATCACCACCCCCGAAATAGATACCTTGCTGGGGTTATCCCGCTTGCACGCACGGCGCAGAGGATTATATCCCGAAGAGGCTTCACGACGGTAACCTCTTGAATCTGTAGATGAATTTCTGAAAAACAAAGGACTTGCTTTTGCTGACTGCTGAGTTATGGATACTGCTTCAATGTGGAGGAAATACTGATGAAAGAAAAAATCGATGAAATTTTAAAAACGTTGCGTCCCGCAATGAATGCTGTTGGTGGGACGATGGAGCTGACGGCCATTGAAGACAATGGCACCATCTGTCTGTGGCAAACAGAGGATGAATTTTCCCCTGAGCATGTGGTTTGGATGCATCGCCTTCAGGTCCAAAGAGCCATTAAGGAAATCTACCCGGATGCGGTGGTAAAGATTGATATGAATTTTGATCTGAAGCCGTGATTGAGCCGTCCGATAGCAGGCGGAAACAGGGAGGTGTTGTCGGTAAAAAGCGCGCTGCTCCAATGCGTGGCAACCGCTACAGTCTGGGACTGTGGCTGGCGGTAATTTCTGCGTTCGGTTTTTCCTTTAAGGCGATTCTGATCAAGCTTGCCTACGCTTTACCGCAACAGGTGCCTGTTGATGCCGTTACCTTGCTAACCCTGCGAATGCTTTTTGCGCTGCCTTTTTTCCTTTTATTATTGCGGTCTTCAGGTCATCAGGGGCGCAATCTGAACCGCAAAGATTTTGCTGCGGTCATTCTGCTCGGGGCGGTTGGTTACTATGGGGCCAGTCTGTTTGATTTCTTGGGCTTAAAGTATATTTCCGCCGGGTTGGAACGGGTGATCCTGTTCAGCTTTCCTCTCTTGACCCTGTTTTTTGATGCCATTTTCAGCGGTCGAAAGATCAGAAGCTATGAGTGGCTGGCGGTTGTGATCTGTTATGGTGGTATCGGCCTGGCCTTTGTCCACGATATGGGGGTCTCCGGTGTGCAGGAGGACGTTTGGGTTGGCGGAGCACTGATTTTTCTGTCGGCACTCTGTTACGCGTTTTACCTTTCCGGGGGGCGGCATCTCATCGCCAGGTACGGTTCTTCCCAATTTGCCTGTTCAGCATTGATTGTATCCACGGCCGCAACTCTGCTCCATTTTGGCGTCAGCCATCCGTTAAGCGTTCTGGTCCAGCCTTGGCAGATTTACCTGCTGGCCTTTATCATGGGAACCTTTTCCACGGTGATGCCGGTTCTTGCCCTGGCTGCTGCGGTTCGCCGCATCGGCAGTTCACCCGCCGCGCTTATCAGTAGTCTCGGGCCGGTTTTAACGATTTTTTTCAGTTGGCTGATCTTGGACGAAGCGGTGTCGTTGTTGCAAATGGGCGGGACGTTGCTGGTGATCGGTGGCATCTGGCTGGTTGGGAAAAAGGGGCGTCAAGCTGCGGATTGACAACCGCAGCCACGATCAGAGCCTTGTTGTGGGCTGTTGAAAAAACAGCCTGTGAATACGAAAAGTAATCCCCCGGCTTTGCCGGGGGACCCTAATAGTTTGACGGTTCCTGGATTATGCTCCACCCCGTCACCGGGTTTTGTGTTTTTGACTTTTGTGATTGCGTTAAAGCCCCTTTGAGGGGCTAGCAATCACTAAAGCCCCCGGTTTGACCGGGGGATATTTACTCCCATGACGGGCGATAATTCCCACAGGCTGTTCATGCCGTACCGCAACGTCCTGCTAGAGAATCAGCCTGTGACGCACGGCCTTCGGAGCGTGCGACACCAGCGAGGCCAGCAGGAAGGCAATTGTGACGCTGGGGATTGCCGGGAGCAGACCTTGATGGGCGAAACCGACCAGAACCAGTTTGAACAGTGTCGAGAGGCCGAAGACTTCACGCAGAAATTGCCGATGCCTGATCGCTTCGGAGCCGAGCAACACCATCCCGCTTGCCACCGTGAGCATCAGGGAGATCCTCCAGGCGGGTGAATTTGCCGGGCTGAGAATATAGGTTGCCAAAAAGATCGCCGCGCCGAGCTGGTGTAAGGCCCGAGAAATCAGCGAGACATAAACAAAGCAATAGGGCCTGTCGGCAATCACGCCGATTTTTTCATTTTTGCGTGGTCTTTTTGACTCCGGCCCGTTTGTTTGATTCCTTGTTTCCATCGCTCGCGTGTCCTTGGGCATGTTTATGTCTTCCTTTCAATGGCGCTTTGATATTTTTTCAAACGGCTATCATGTTCACTGAGCATTGTGTTGGTGAGGTGCGCTCAGATAGGCATCGATAATGAACTCGGCAACGGTGTGTGGCTGATTGATGTCAAGCAACGGCAATTGCGTTGTCAGATCACAGTCGGTTGCGACAGCGATAAAGTTTTCGGCATGTTGCTGTTGAAATAAGGGGACGTGGCCAACTTCAGAGCGATAGACCTCTATTTTGTTCGGTGCGCTTTCCTTCCACCCTTCAACAATGACAATATCCATTTCTGCGTAGTACTCTGAAATAATACTGCTGACGCTGGGAGCGCTTTTATGCTTTTTGATCAACGCCAGGGTGCTGCTGTCAGAGATGCCGGTGATTGTCGCTCCGGCTTGGGTCATCCGCCAACTGTCCTTTCCGGGTTTGTCGATTTCAAAGCGGTGTCCCTCATGTTTGATGGCCCCAACCTTATATCCTTTATTGCTCAATAATTCGATGATTTTAGTGACCAATGTGGTTTTTCCGCTTCCCGAATACCCGGCAAAAGAGACCACCGGCGGTGATTTTTTCTGTTGAGAATGGACATCGGCGCAGTCGGAGGGATCGCCTTTGATTTTGGCGATGCCATGGCCGACGGCAGGCCACACCGCTTCAAGGTTTTCCAGCGCGGCTTTCGGGCTTCCCGGAAGATTGATGATCAGACAATTGCTGCGGATTCCGGCGGTGGCGCGAGATAAAATGGCCATGGGTGTTTTGGTAAGACTTCTCTGTCTCATCAACTCTCCGAACCCTTCCAGTTCTCTTTCGAGGATACTTCTGGTTGCTTCAGGAGTCACATCTCTGGGAGAGACGCCGGTTCCGCCGCAGGTAATGACTAATTCGGCCAGGCCTGTATCACACCAGTTGGTCAGTTTATCCTGAATCATTGAGAACTCGTCAGGAATAATATCCACTCGAACGCTTTCGACCCCGTTGACGGCCAACCACTGGCGTATCGCCGGGCCGCTGGTATCTTCTCGTTGGCCGATCGCGCCTTTGTCGCTTAGAACCAGTATCGCTGCTTTCATGCGTGAACTCTCCCCATGTTGTGGCCGGCTGTTTAGCAGAATGTTGTTGGAGACTGCGGCTGGGACTTTTTCAACATCCTGTTAGTTTTGTCTTTGATAGAGCCCACTTTTCCCGCCGTCTTTATACTCAAGCATGGTGTTGCGAATTTCGATCGATTTATCCATGCCTTTGCACATATCGTAGATCGTCAATGCGGTTAAAGAGGCCGAGACCATCGCCTCCATTTCCACCCCAGTGCGCTCGTACGCTTTTACCGTCGCCCTGATTGTGATCAGTCCGTCATCAAGATTAACATCAAATTCTATTGACGCGTGATGAATCGCCAGCGGGTGAGAGAGCGGGATCATATCCGGCACTTTTTTACTGGCCATGATTCCAGCCAGTCGGGCAACGCCGAGAACATCTCCTTTACTGGCAGCGCCCTCGATGATGGTGCATAAAATATCCTGCTGCATTTTCACCTGTGCCGATGCAATCGCGGTGCGCATGGTTTTGTTTTTTTCGCTGACATCAACCATGACGGCGCGGCCGTTCGTATCGAAATGATTAAAACTCATGCGACATCCTCGTCGAAATGTTCTTTCTTGGTGACGGCTTCTGCTTTGATCCGGTCCAACAGAATGGCCAGTGCCGGTTTGACATTTTCGCGGATGTCTCCGGCAACAATCAGAAATAAGACATCGTCGCCGGGTTTCATCCGCCCCGAACGCGCTTCCATGGCGATTTTATAGATGCCGGGCATCTGTTCGACTTCGCGGCAAATTTCTGAAGCTTTGGCCTGATCGCAACTGATATCAATCTGTTCAACATCGCGGCCATCCTTGCGCGACCAGCCACGTACCACGCCATTGTGAATTAAGACCATACCGACATTCGGGGCAAAGTCCGGATCCTGTTTCATCTGTGCAATTGTTTTTGAAATATCCATGTTAACTCCTGTTTTGATCTGATCGGCAGATCATTTTGAGGTATTCGGGCGGTATTTGCCTGTGTGTGATTTTTATGTTTTAGCAACAATCAGGCCAAAGTGGAGAGGCGATTTCTAACCAAGACAGGTGACGAAGCTGTGATGGTCGGCCTGTGTAACTTAAAAAGATGTTTTTTATGTATTACACGGTGTTACAGAACCGGTGGCGTGTGGTCGCCTTGTGAAGCCTGTTGTCTTTTCAGGTTCTGGCCCGTTTTTTGAAAAGTTTGCCTGATAAGCAGACGAGAGCTTTCGTCAGAAACTTGAAGTTGGGCCAGAAATAATTCTCGCAGATTTCAGAGATGATGCCGGAATTACAGCCTGACGAGAGGTGAAAGGTTGAGTATTTGTCGACAGTTGAAGCCGTTTTGCTCGCTAAATAAATGAGTGCTGAGAATGACGCAAACACACAACAACAAGTTGTTTACTGGAAGAGGTCAGGATGGTTTTCGGTTCCCAGATTGGGAATCGTTTGAGTCTCAAATTGAGATCAGTCGGCCATATCTGTTGAGCTTACTTTGACCAAAAAAATCGAAGGGTGACCAATGAATAGTGTGTCTCTGGAAAACGCGGTAGGACAGGTTCTTGGGTATGACATTACCGAGGTTAATCGAAAGCAACACTATAAAGGCGTGGCTTTTAAACGCGGGCATGTCGTTCAAGATGAGGATTTGGATGTTTTGCGCCGCCTGGGCAAGAATTACATCTATGTCTGGGAGGATATGGGGAATGATGTGCACGAAGATGCCGCGGCACGATTGCTGGCACCCCAGATTGCCGGCGCCAACATTCGTTACGATGAGCAACCGCATGAAGGCAAAGTGAGTTTTTATGCTGAAACGCGAGGTATTTTCAAAGTTGACCATGAACGCTTGGCGCGAATCAATGGTCTGGTGATCCCGTCGCTGCCAACCATCCACAATAACTTTCCGGTTGGTAAGGGGAAACAGGTTGCGGCCTTTCGTATTATTCCTCTGACCTGTTCACGAGCCACGATCAACCGCATTGAGGACCTGTTGCGCGAGCCATTGATCTCTGTGCAGCCCTACCGCATCAAGACGGCATCGATTCTGGTGACGGGAAGCGAAGTGTACAGCGGACGGATTGTCGATGACTTCACCCCGGTTTTGACGAAAAAACTCAAGAATATGGGCGTTGAAGTGACCTATGCCACCATTCTGCCGGATGTGAAAGAGCAGATCAGTGCGTCAATCAGAGCGGCTGCTGAAGATAGTGAAATGATCCTGATGACCGGTGGAACCTCGGTTGACCCGGATGATGTCACCGTCAGTGCCATGAAAGAAGCCGGGGTTGTTTTCCACGAAAAGGGTAATCCGATTCAGCCGGGAAACAATCTGACCATCGGGCGGTCCGGCAATGTTCCGGTTTGCTCGGTTCCCGCTGCGGCACTGTTTTTTGAAAAGACCGCCCTCGATATTTTTCTGCCACGTATCTTGACGGGAGAAACCATCAGCCGGGAGGAAATTTCGAAATCAGGTCATGGTGGTTTGTGTCATTTCTGCCCGGAGTGCCGTTATCCGATTTGTCCGTTCGGTTGGGGGGCTGCATGATGAAAGATAGCGCTGAACTACCATTACCTGAGGCTCAACGTATTTTGATCGATGCAGCGTTGCCGACGGCCACGGAAGTGATTCCAACCCGATCAGCCTTGGGGCGTGTGTTAGCCACGGATATTGTTACTCCTCATGCGTTTCCCGATACCCCTCGAAGTGCCGTTGATGGCTATGCCATAGACCAGATCGGATTAGATCACTATCAAATTGTTGCCACCCTGGGGGCGGGACAAATGCCTGATCAGCCTCTTCGTGCCGGTCAGGCTGCCGCAGTTATGACCGGCGCTACCGTCCCGCCAGGCAGTCTTGCTGTTGTTCGGGTGGAAGATGTTGCTGTCGACGGAAACCTGCTGACGATTCAGTCCGAGGTTAAAAAGAAAGAGAATATTAATCGCATCGGTGAAGAGATGGAAATGGGGGCCTGTATCCTGCGCGCTGGTACCCGATTGACGCCGGTCAACTTCAGTGTGCTCTGTTGTGCTGGAGTTGCTGAAGTGAGCGTGCATCGTTTACCCCGAGTCGGTATTTTGATTACAGGTGACGAAGTTCTTCAATTGGGCCAGGTGCATAAACCTGGGAGTGTTTTCGATAGTAATCGCCACTTTCTGGACGGCAGCCTGGCTCAATTAGGCATTCACTGTCAGGTTCTCGGGCCGGTCAAAGACAATGAAGTCACCATTCGCGACAGTCTTGAGCAGTTGTCCGCAGAATGTGATCTGGTGATCACATCCGGTGGTGTTTCCATGGGCAAGTACGATTTTATCCGTCCTTTGCTGCAATCTAGTGGCTACCGAATGCTGGTCAATCGGACCAAGATCAAGCCTGGTCGGCCTTTAATGGTTGCCTGCAAGGATGACACCCTGTTTTTCGGTATGCCGGGTTACCCAACTGCCTGTCTGGTTAATTTCTTTTATTTTCTCTTGCCAACCGTCAAACGCATGATGGGTTTGAAAGATGTTCTTCCACCAACGCGTAAGGTGTGTCTGGCCGATGATCTCAAGGGACGTCAGGGGCGTTGGGATGTTTTGCGCGTGCAGTTAAAAGGTGAGCAGGGCGAAGCGTTGGCGTATCGCGCACCGAGCCAGTTGACATCGCATTTTATGAACATGGGGATGTGCGATGGACTGGTGTTGCTCGGCGGGGAGTGTGATTGTGCACATTCCGGCGACGAAGTTGAGATGCTTGATTTTGCATTGCAGTTTTAAGGGATGAGCCGATGAAAAAATGTTACCTGTTCCTTGTTTTTATTTTGATTGCGAACAGCGGATTTGCCGCCGAATTGTTGGTTTTTGCCGGTGCAGGGATGCGTGAACCCTTGCAAGAACTGGGAAAGAAGTTCAGCGATGAAACCGGAATAGAGGTTGCGTTTGATTTTGACGGTTCAGGACGGCTTGGCAGCAAAATGTTGTTGGGGGTTAAGCCTGATCTGTTTATTCCTGGATCGGATAAATGGGCACAGAGGCTCAAAAAAGAAGGGCTGGCGGAAGAATGTGTCGCCCTTGCGTATCACATTCCGGTCATTATTACCCCGAAAGGCAACCACAAGGTAAAAAGCCTCAGTGATCTGGCCCTGCCATCGGTCAAGCTTGCTTTGGGGGATATTAAAGCTGCGGCAATCGGCCGCAACAACAAGCGTTTATTCAAAAAGGTCGGTCTTGATCCGGCAAAGATGAACATCGTTGCTCGTGGGATCAACATCAAGCAGTTGGTGAGCTGGGTCGAAACCGGGAGTGTTGATGCCTCTATTGTTTGGGCCGCCGATGCCTTCCAATCCGGTCAGGTTGAAACGATCGCGATTCCTCCGGATGTTAACCAGATTGATACCATCCCGTTCTGCCGATTAAAGAGTCCTGGACATCCCGTGGAGGCGAACCTGTTCTGGCAGTATTTGCTCGTTGAAGCACCGGCTGTCTTTTCCAGGCACGGGTTTAAAGCCATTAAACCTTAAGGAGACGAACATGTTTTATGCACAACTCAAAGAGACGTTTACCACCTTGGTTCGGGAAAATTTCCTCCTTGGCGAAAAAATCAGCATTTCTGCCCGAATTTTGAAAAATGAAGAAGCCATCGGCAACCCGACCCGTCAGGATTATCCGCTACTCAAAGGCAAAGAATTCCTGATGGAAGCCTGTTTCAGAGAGTGCCGTGGACAAGCTTTTACGGATGCCCCTTGCGAGAAGATTTCGACTCTGGCCGACATTGTCGCGTTGCCGCTGGAGAACACCGAACAGCGCGCTCTTTTTATCGCCAGCCTCAACGCTGTGATGCGTTACCTGAAGCCGGAACTGGCGACCGTGCACTGTCGTAACGACGAGCCGGAAGAGTGCGCTGGTGAAATTATTCGTCAGTTGCAACAACAACCTGTTGCCAAGGTTGGCCTCGTAGGTTTGCAGCCGGCTATTCTTGAGCAGCTTGCGACAACATTTGGCGCAGAAAATGTGTTTTGTGTTGACCGCGATGAACAGCAACGCGGCAGCAGTAAGTTTGGTGTGCCGATCACGTGGGGCGATGAAAAAGAAACGGCGAAGCTGTTTGAACAAAGTGATCTGGTGTTAGCGACTGGTTCGACGGTGGTCAACGGCTCTTTGCCCGGACTGCTTACTCTGGCAAGTGACAACGCTGTTCCCCTCTTTTTTTTCGGGACCAGTATTGCTGGAACTGCCGAGCTGATGAATTTGAAACGTTA
The DNA here is from genome assembly GCF_963678835.1 of uncultured Desulfuromonas sp. Lineage (NCBI taxonomy): Bacteria > Pseudomonadati > Thermodesulfobacteriota > Desulfuromonadia > Desulfuromonadales > Desulfuromonadaceae > Desulfuromonas > uncultured Desulfuromonas sp. The sequence continues at coordinate 3,109,245 of NZ_OY787469.1, read as the reverse complement.
CTGCTTCGAGGCCGCTTAGCGGCAGGAGGGCGCACGCCACATGTACAACATTTCCACCGAACAGGTTGCGACTCTACCGAGTCAGACGACCGTTAACCCGATAGCACGACTGCTCCGATTTGATCTGTTTATGGCATTGATGACGGCTGTTTTTTTCAGCATGATCGGCCTGGTGTTGCTGGCTCTTCTTGGCGCAGCATCGTGGGGCGATCTTTGGACGTATCTCTTCTCGGCGCAGGGAATAAACACGATTCTGCTGAGCTTGAAGACATCGTGTGGCGTCGTTCTCCTTACGCTGGTGTTTGGCCTTCCTGTGGCCTATGTTCTGGCCCTGAAAAACTTTAAAGGCAAAGCGCTGCTCGAAGCGATTCTTGATTTGCCGATTATTATGCCGCCGTTGGTGACCGGACTGTGTCTGTTGTTGCTGTTCAATGGCAACAACCTGTTTGGCCATCTTCTTCATAACGCAGGCATTGAGTTGTTGTTTACCCCAACCGGCATCGTTCTGGCGCAGTTTTTTGTGGCAGCGCCATTCTTTATCAAGACGGCTCGGGAAAGTATCGCCTCGATCCCCAGTAATCTGCTGGCGGCCTCGGCAACGCTCAACGCCTCGGACTTCTATACCTTTCGACGCGTCATTCTGCCGCTGATTCGTAAAGGGGGCTGTGCCGGGTTGGCAATGAGCTGGGCACGCGCTTTGGGCGAGTTCGGCGCCACGGCCATGGTGGCCGGCAGTATTCCGGGAAGAACAGAAACCATGACCATCTCCATCTACATGGATGCCATGAGTGGTGAGCTAGGCCAGTCGATCTCAACAGCACTGCTGCTGATTCTTTTCTCTTTTACGCTGTTGTTTGTCTTAAAGCTTCAAGCTGGACGTCAGCATGGCTATTGAACTGCAGGCGATCAGTAAAAGATTCGGTTCCCAGCAACTGTTTCGTGACCTGTCGTTACATGTTGAAGCCGGAACCTTCCATGTGCTGGTCGGACCCAGTGGTGAAGGGAAAAGTACCTTGCTTTCGATTATCGCCGGGCTGCAGAAGCCGGATTCCGGCGAAATTTATCTCAACGATATCTGTGTCACAAAAAAACAGCCGCAAAAGCGCGATGTGGGCTTTGTGTTTCAGGATTATGCGCTGTTTCCTCACTTGAATGCGTTGCAAAATATAGAGTACGGTCTCAAAGCCAGTGGCGTGGACAGGCTGGCGGCCTATAATAAAGCACAACACTACCTGGCGCTGGTCGGCTTGCTGGGAGAACAGCATAAATTCCCGGCCATGCTCAGTGGCGGCCAGAAACAACGTATTGCCCTGGCACGGGCGCTGGCTAATGAACCCGGTACGTTGCTTCTCGACGAGCCTTTAAGCCATGTGGACCCGGAAAGCCGCTCACAATTGCAACTTGAGCTCAAAGAGTTGCAGAGAAAAACCGGTGTGACCATGTTGCTGGTGACTCACAATATGACCGAAGCGGCGGTTTTGGGCCACAAGGTTTCTTTTCTGCGCCGCGGTGCCATAGAAAAAACCGTCAACATAAAAGCTTTTGTCTGATTGCCGATAAGTTGGGATAATGGCTCTTTTATCCATTGAGTTTCCGCCTGGAAACTTGACCGTCCTTCAGAGGCGTCAGAGTATGTTCACATCACAACGGATTTTTTCAGCGCTGGTTCCCACGTGGAGGTTCTATGTTAAGTGACAAAGCGAAACAGATGTTTGATCGACTCAAGCTGGAGATTCCCGCAGTCGCTGTGCAGTATCTGCCGGTCAAGCCACAAGCGGTTGAACACTGTGACAAGACATTGGCATTTTGTCAGTATGTCAAAGAAGCACAGGACAGCGGCAAAAAGTTTTACATCTCGAAAGAGAACGATGCCTGCTACGGGAAAGTTGCTTTGGGGATGGTTCCCAAACCGCCCGTAACGGCCTGCGGCCAGGCCGGGTTGGATTTCGGTGTGTATAAAACCCTTTCCGGGTGTCGCACGTTGTATCAACAATTGCCGGTTCTGGTGCCCGGCGCGGTAAATTATGTTGTTTTTGCCCCGGTTGCCGATTGTGACTTTGACCCGGACCTTATTGTTGTTTTTGCCGACATCCCTCAAGCTGATATTATCATGCGCGCGACCAGCTATATTTCCGGCGATTTTTGGGAATCCAAGTCGACACCGGTGATCAGTTGCAGCTGGATGTACGCGTATCCCCTGATTTCCGGCAAGGTTAATCACATTACAACCGGCTTTTACCATGGAATCAAGCGGCGTGATATTTTTAAGGCGGGGCTGCGCATGATCTCCATCCCCTTTAATAAAATCGATGAAGTGGTGACCGCGTTGGACGAGATGGACTGGACAACGATTGCCTTCCGCAGCGATGAACAAAGCAAGGTGGAGTTGCAGCGACGCATGGATCACTGGCAGCAGATGGCCGTGGAGATGGGGTGTCGCTGTGATCTGAATTAATTCATATCACGCGTGGGATCTCTTATTTTACGCAGCGCCTCTTTGAGAAAAGGAAGCTTGTTTGGCCGTGGAAGATGCACCATTCACGAACCTGAGAAGCGGATCTGCAAAGAGAGGTTAGCGTTTACGTAAATTTAACAGCTTTATTGTTTCCGGATGGAAACCGCTCGAGGATGACGTACATGATGCCGAAATTTATCGTTGATAAAGGAACGTGTAGCCAATGTGGTCTCTGTGCAAAAGATTGCGTGGCGAATATTATCGATCTTGATAGCGGCTGGCCGCGTATTCCAAAAGAGAAAGAGATGGCCTGCCTGAAGTGCCAGCATTGCTTAGCGATCTGTCCGACGGCGGCGGTCTCGATTCTCGGTAAAAGTCCCAGCCACAGCACGCTTTTACAAGGGGCATTCCCAGATCCTGATCAGTTGGAAATCCTCATCAAAGGGCGCCGTTCCGTGCGTCACTATACCGATGAGAACATCGAGTCTGGGCTGTTGCAGCGACTTCTTGATGTCGCATGCCAGGCTCCGACCGGGGAGAATACACGTCAGGTACAGCTCAGCGTCATCGATGATAAACACATGATGGATAAGTTTCGTCAGCATACGTATGATGTTATCGAGAAACTGGCCAATGAAGGAAAACTTCCCGAACAGCGCAAGGTGTTTGCCAACTTTGTTTACCTCTGGCGCAAGAAAAAAATCGATGTTTTGTTTCGTGGCGCCCCCCATCTTCTCGTCGCTTCGGTTCCTCGAAATATGTGTTCTCCGGTGCACGATTGCGTGATTGCGCTCTCCTATTTTGAGCTGTTTGCCCAGAGCCTGGGGGTTGGTACTGTCTGGGATGGTTTGGTTCGTTACGCCATCGACGAATTGTTACCCGGGGCGCGAACAAAGCTTGGTATTCCTGAAGAGCACCTGATCGGTGCGGCCATGGCTTTTGGATATCCAGCGGTTCATTATCAGCGCACGGTCGAAAACGATCATTCCAACATCGTGCGTTGCCCGGTTTTACTCTGAGCTCGGGAACGAGTGTCTGTGCTTTAAAGCGATTGTGTGGCGCTGTGTCGGGCAGAATCGTTCTCTTCCCTGAAACCGTATGCTGCATCCCAGCCAGGGGCATGCTGCTGATGCTTTTGGCTGGAAACGGGCTAACCGCGATTGATCGGCTGTGGTAGCGGCGAGATGACACGCTTTTCGATTGCGGGTTAATGCCCGGCTACCCGGTCATTGCTCTTTTAAGTCTTCCCAAGGAACCTTAGATTCATTCTCTCATCTCAGTACTGCGTTCCCACCCCTTTTGCATCGCATAATGTCTGATCGGACGCGCATTCATTCCTGATGTGAGACGTGGATCCTAAAATGAGACAAGATCCGAGTGGCGAATCCAAAGCGACACTCCTTTGTACCGTCCTCAATCTTAAGATGAAAAATTACAATAATTATAAAGAGCCAGCTCAGCACATCTCTATAATTTGGCGGCTTTTAGACATCTTCAGCCGTTGGGATCTGACACTGTGATGACGTTATGTGACCGGCTTCGCCACCATCAGCAAGGGTTGGCTTGTTTTTTGTAAAGAATACTAAGGCAAACAGATCTTCGTCATGCGGCAATGAGGTCGCAGATTAAAATGATCGTCTGGCAAGCTGTTGAAAAACAGCCTGTAGAGCCAAAGAAAGGGCGACTAAAATCAAGAACCGTTTTTCAATGCCTTGATTTTGTATGTAAGACGGAAACCACATTTTCGGCTTGTGTTGTTGTAAAGCCCCCGGATGGGATTTTGTCATCGGAGTGACCCCCTGTAGGAGCGAATTTATTCGCGAAGTGTTCTGGTCATTGCTCCTTTTGATGATAGAACTCGCGGCTGAAGCTGCTCCGACAACAGACAATCTCAATTATGCTGACGTACTAGGTGTTAACCAACATAATCCTCCATAGCGAACCAGGAGAAAAGTCATGACAGTGACGATGCTGCAATCCAGTGAAGAAGAAGCGCTTTTCAAAATCGAAATCGATGCCGACACCATCGAAGATGCCATCACAAAGGAGTTTGTGAAGGCGACTGAGGGCGAAAATAAGAAACCTCAAGGATTGCCTTTAAGCAATCGAGCGATGATGGCCAATCACAAGGAACTCGACAGAATCGCGGCCCAGGCTCTCAACAACATTCTGCCTTCCTACTACATGGGTGCTCTCAAAGAGCTTGATTTGACTCCAATGTCTTACCCGAAAATTATGCCGCAGGAGACCAAACTGGGAGAACCGTGTGTTGTCAAAATTCAGGTCACTCTAGAACCTAAAATCACCTTGGAAAAATGCGAAGGTTTAGAGGCGAGCTATGTTCCGGTTGTTGTCACTGAAGACGATGTTAACCAGCAGATGCAGGGGATGAGGCAGCAACGCGGAGCAGGCGATGATGATGAAAAACTGCTCGAAACTCTGCCATTTGATTCTATCGAGGCGTTCGCTGCTGAAATACACAGTTCTCTGGTGTCTATGGCACAAGAAAAAACCGAACTCAACATCAAAGAAGCCGTGATCAGCAAATTGATCGAAATGAACCCCTGTCCGCTCCAGGACGAGGCCGTTGATCAGCAAGTTGCGCTGCAGATTCATCAGTTTCGCCAGAAAGTTGGCGGCAAAAGGTTCGAGGAATACCTCAAATCGACACATCGGAGCATCGAGGACGTTAAAAAAGAAGTCCGTCCTGAGGCGGAATTCACGGTTAGAAAAAATCTTCTTCTGGCGGCCGTTGCGCAAACTCAGGCGTTGGATGTTACGGAAGAGGATATCAAGAAAACGATTTTGCAGCAGAAAAACTCGATCATGGATATGGCTCTGGATTTTGAAACGCGTCTCAAGCGTATGGAAGAAACTCCCGGAGCTAAAGAGCAGCTTATCCATTCAATCCGATTAAAAAAAGCAACGGATTACATTGTCGATAACGCGATCCTGACCGAAGAGAAGCCTGTTCGCATTCTCGATGAACAGACGCAGGTTCCGCAGTAGTTTGTCATGCATTGCGCAGGCAGCGCCAAAAGCTTTTGCCGCGTTACTCATGAAATAAGTCGGAATGTAAAATACCGATAATGGTTTCTAGGATACCAATAAAAAGGAGAAACAATGGCTACCATTTGGACAACCATGGAAAAGACTGAACAGGGCCGGTACGAAGAGACAGGTTTTCATACCAGTGAACCGGAACAATGGTTTCGCTGTATCAATGTTGATGATCCCGAAGATTTTATTACCCACATGCGCAGCTTCAGAAACATTCCTCTCACCCCTCTGTCCAGAGAGGAGTACGAAGACCTGTGTGAAAAATATGATGTGTCTCCAGTGGAAGATTCAGAGCTTGGGTTCTACGGCATTACGAGTAGCTCGATGGGGACGAATAACTACCGTCTTCACGCCAGACCCGACACAAGGGCGATTGCTGTCGCGAACAAAATTAATGAATTACGTTATCGGGCAATCATGCGGAGCGAATTGGCATAACTTGGCTTAATCCACGGTGAAATTTGTTGTAACACCAAAGCGGGTAACGCTTTGCTGAGAATACAGTTCAATGTCGATGTAAAGACCATTGCTGCCGCAGGCTGTTGAAAAACAGCCTGCGGAGCCAAGGATGGGCGACCAACATCAAGGACCGTTTTCACGTCCTTGATGTTGGCAGTACGATGGAAATCGCATTTTCGGCGTGCGCCGTTTAAAGGCCCTTGGAGGGGACTTTTTCAATGCCCTGCTAGGGCAAAATCGAGAGTGCAAACCTTTACGATCGAGGCACAGAGCGCCGTATGATTGACACTGGCCCGTTTAACGGTGTGTTTATGGATTTTTAGAGTATTCGTGGAGGTGTGTATTGACACATCTTGAGCGTTTTAATCCTTTCGCTCTGATCGTATTCGCTGCACTCAAACGGTGCTCGCTTTCACACATACGATGTCCTATGCAAACTCTATAAGATCTCCTGGAGTAATCGTTGTCTAAAATAGGTTTTAACGAAGGGAATTTAAACTATGCGCTGGACTCAAAGTTTACGAAATCGTCTTTTGCTCTCCATTACACCCGTCATGATTGTCGGCATGCTGATAACCGCGATCATTTCCTATAAGTACTCAAAAGACGCTATCAGGGGAGCCGTTGGTCACAATATGACCAATACCGTTGAAACCTGCCAAAAACAGATCAATTCATGGGTGAATGATATTGAAACAGATCTGAAAACGTTGGCCTATAATCCACTGGTCAACGAGGTTCTTCAAAATGAGTCTGACGCTGATCGTGTCAACACGTTATTGCAGAAAGTCAAAAACGATTATCCATTTTATGAAAACCTCGTCGTCCTCAATAACCAGGGACTGGTTGTTGCCGGCAGTAATCCTAAGGTCGTCGGCAAACTAAACCTTGCCGATCGCTCCTATTTTCGTGAAGCCATGGCAGGCAAATCTTCTTTGTCAAAACCCGGTGCCAGCCGTGACACCGGCGACCCGATCTTTGTGCTGGCAGTACCGTTAAAAAATGATGGCCAAACCGAAGGTGTTTTGTTTGCTGCTGTGGGCCTTTCCGGTTTCTCTAAGATTTTTATCGATTCGTTGAAAATTGGGGAAGCGGGTTACGCTTTTGTTACCGATGCTGAAGGGGTACTGATTGCTCACCCGGATAAAAAGCGCATTTTAAAAGTGAACACGCGCGATTATCAGATCGGCAAGGAGATGATGAAATCTGAAAATATGAATCAGATTGTCTCCTATATGCTTAATGGGGAAGAAAAAATACTCATTTTCAACGTTGAAACCAAAACCGGCTGGACGATCGGCGTGACGGCTTCACCGGAAGATATCTATGCTTCGGCTTATCATATCCGGAATGTCAACATTGCCATCACCTGTATTCTTGCCCTCGTGGTTGCTCTCGTTCTTTTCTTCCTTGTTGCTCCCATCGTCTCTGCACTGAATAAAGGGGTGACTCTTGCGAAGGCTGTGCAGCAGGGGGATACCTCTTTGCGTATCGATATTCAACGCAGCGACGAACTCGGCCAGCTCGGTAAGGCGCTCAACGAAATGGCCGAGAGTTTGGAGCAGCGTGCCGAGATTATCGGCAAGGTCGCTGACGGCGATTTGCGCGTCAGGGTTCCTCTGCTTTCAGACCGCGATACGTTAGGTCTGGCCATGGAAAAGATGCTTACCAATTTAGACCACGCCTTGATTGAAACATCCATGGTCAGTAAACAGGTTGCTACCGGTAGCAATCAGATCTCAAGTGCGGCGCAATCACTTTCCCAGGGGGGGACAGAATCCGCAGCATCCCTTGAAGAGATTACAGCAACCGTGACCCAGTTGTCCTCGCAAAGCAGCTCCAATGCTGAAAAGGCAATGCGTGCCAAGGACTTGACCTCCTCTGCTCAAAATTATGCTGAACAGGGCCACCATCAGATGGAAGAGATGGTCCAGGCCATGGATAAAATCCAGACATCAAGCCAGGGGATTTCCAAGATTATCAAAGCCATCGACGAGATCGCTTTTCAGACCAATCTTCTGGCATTGAATGCAGCCGTCGAGGCGGCTCGTGCCGGCCAGCATGGCAAAGGATTTGCTGTTGTTGCTGAAGAGGTGCGTAATCTAGCGGCTCGAAGCGCCAACGCAGCTCAGGAAACGGCAGATCTGATCGAAGGAGCTGTTTTGCTCACGGCAACAGGCGCAGAAACAGCGGAACATACGTCGAAAGAACTGATCAACATCGTCACAGAGATCAGCAATGTTTCCGGACTGGTTGCAGAGATAGCCATGGCGTCAGAAGAGCAAGCCAACGGCATCGAACAGATCAATGTTGGGCTCACGCAAATTGACCAGGCAACTCAGCAGAACATGGCGATGGCCGAGGAAAGTGCCGCGTCAGCAGAGGAGTTGTCATCACAATCCGCTCAGCTTCAAGACACACTTAAGAAATTTCTACTGAGCGAAGACGGTTCGCTGCAGATCCCTCAAGACAGATTGCTTTTACAATAAAAAATCGGTCGCTGACTGCAGTCCTTATGCCGCTATCAGCTTGTCTAACCGGCCGTTGAAAAACAGCCTATGGAGCCCATGGACGGGCGACCAAAATCAAGAACTGGTCTTCAAGTGATTGATTTTGTAACCAAGACGGAAATCGAATTTTCGGCTTGTGCCGTTAAAAAAGTCCCTGAATGGGGCTTTTTTAACACCCTGCTAAACGAAAGGAATGATCATGCTCCGTCGAAACTTCATTGTTATCCTGATTGTACTTGCTTCACTCTGTTTTACCTCGGCGGTCTTGGCAGCGTCACCGTTTTCCGGTTATGTTGATTTACGCTATCGTTATGAATATCAGCACCATTTCAACCTTAAGGGCTATGGGGAACAGCCTGCCAAAGGGGAAAGCTGTGATGGTTTCTGGCTGCAGCGACTGCGCATAGGTGGTAGCTGGCGTGCCAACGACTGGCTGACCGTTGCCGTCGGCATGCAGGATTCACGCGTGTTTGATAGTGATCTCGATGCAGATTCCTATTTTTACAACAAGCGCCTTGATCACCAGAAAAACCCCTATGAAGATCAGTGGGAACTCTACCAGACCTATTTGGAACTTAAACCGTTCCAAGAGCACGATCTGTCGTTACGCATTGGCCGCCAGTCCATCTGTTATGGTGACAACCGCATTTTTGGCCCCGGGAACTGGGGGAATAGCGGCAGCTACCACTGGGACGCCGCCAAACTGTCGTGGCACTCAGGAGAGCATTTCATTGATCTGCTATGGGGTGCGCACATTATCCATGAGCCGGAACAATTTTCTCTGCGCCATCGCCATGAAAACTACGGCGGCGGTTTTTACAGTCATGCCCAGATTAGTCAGGATTGGGCGATTGAGCCCTTTTATGTGATCAAATACGATGAGCATGGTTCGTTCAGCGGTGAACGTGGTACGGATGATTTGATGTGCCACAGCTTGGGCAGTCGCGTTACCGGTCTGATCGGCCCGCTGATTTTAGATGCGACTCTGGTCGGACAGTGGGGCCATTACGGTGAAGACGATTTGCGCGCCTGGGGCGCTCATTTTGGACTCGGACACTGTTTTAAGCAAACACCATGGCAGCCGACCATCAAACTTGACTACTGTTATGCCTCCGGTGATCGCGATCCTGATGACGGCACCCGGCAGACATTTCTCGGCGTGTTCGGTGCGCGTGACAGCATGTACGGTCGCATCAACTTGTTTTCATGGAGCAATTTGCACGAAGTCCAGGCCACGGTAATGACCAAGCCGCGCAAACATCTCAAGCTGACCATGGAGCTGCATCGTTTCTGGCTGGCGGCAAAACAGGATGGCTGGTCCCTTAACAGCAAAACTTACCGTGATAAGACCGGCAACAGCGGCTCACATGTCGGCGATGAGCTCGATCTGATTGTGCATTGGCAGTTGCCGGCCTTACGCCCGGTAAAAGGGGAGAAAATTGCCATCCGGGCCGGCTACAGCCGTTTCTGGCCGGGAGAGTTTGCCAAGAATGTCGCTGACAATGTTGCGGCTGACTGGGTGTTCGCCCAGATTCAATACAGCTACCGGTTTTAGCAGGATGTTGAAACCGACCCATCCGGAGGGCTTTTCAATAACCCTGTAAAGAAAATAATTTTGTTTTTCCTCCACAATCAAGAACGTGACTATCCGCTCTTGATTGTGCTGGCCCCCCCATCGATCCACAGGCTGTTTTCCAACAGCCTGTGGACTCTTTGTTTCAACAGCCTGCTAATAATCGCGCAAATCAATCGGTGCTACCACAATTTTATCATCGGAGTGACCCCCTGTAGGAGCGAATTTATTCGCGAATTGCCCTGGTTGTTGCTCCTGATCATGATAGGAATTTGCGGCTGAAGCCGCCCCTGCAAGAGACAATTTCAGTGATGCTGGAGCGCTGGCAAGAGGGTGAAAAAAAACCATCCCAAGGACGTGAAAACGATCCTTGGGATGGTCCCCCGCACAGCCTGTTCATTTATTCGGAGATCTGTTATTTACCACTGAGACAAGCCGGTAACGATCCTGGCACCTATAAAAAAAACCCCTCCTGAGAGAGAGTATTCTCAGAAGGGGTAAAACCAAACACGTCGGTTCGTTGTGTTTGGAAGGGATCAGGAGGACTTAGAATTTATAGGTAATGTAAAAACGTGTGTCGGTAAAATCTTCACCACCGCCTTTGGTGTTGATCATGGCGTAGCGTGCACGCAGGCCAAGACCTTTATAGTCACCGGAGAAGGCATACTGAACGCTCAAATCGGTCTCGGCTTTATCATTGAGGTTTGAATCGTGCGTGTCGTATTCCGTATGGAACACATACGCGCTCAGGCCTTGTGCACCGACGTTCGCGAAGTCGTAGGACAGCTTGGCGGCATAAGCGTCTTCGTCAGCCAGAATACCTGTGTGCCAAACTTGCTGAATGATCGCTTTGTTGTAACCCCAACGGTCAACGATTCCATCGTCACCTGTTTTTGAATAGAACGCAGTCAGGTCGAATCCGAATGCAGCAAGCCCGGCGTTGACACCATACTGGTAGGTATCGAGATCACCATTGCGCTCATCACCTTGAGAGTTCTGGGTGAAGAATTTGGCTCCACCGTGCAGCACCATGTCGTTATCCATCTTTTTACTGGCGGCAGCAGAGAAATAGGTTTGGTTGAAGACGTCAGTCATCGAGAATCCCCAGCCTTGAACATTCACCTTCATGCCCTCAACCGGAACGTTATAGCTGGCGCCGATGATATACACGTCTTCAGAATCGATTTGCGGATTGATCGCTTTTGAAATATCACCAAAGGTTTTATCGTCCCAATCTACGGCGGACTTCAGGTAGAAAGCCATCAGTTTCAGATTGTCAAAACTTTGATTAACCGCTGAAACCCCACGAAAGGCTCTGGGCATCATACGGAAAGGGTGAGGGAACAGGAACGGCGTATACACTTCCTGAGCACCCACCTTGACGGTCGTATCGAAATAATGAAACTGAACATAGTATTCTTGCAAACGGGTTACACTTTCGTGCCCGGCAGCAAGTAAGCCATAGGTCCCTTTATCATCGTCACTATCAAGGTTGTTTGTACTGGCAAAAGCAACTCCCAAGTTGATACCTTTGAAGCTATCTGTCTTATAATAGAAAGATCCTCCAAGGGCACGGTCTTGACGATCAGTCGTTGTCCGATCGAAATGCCTGGTAAATTGCAACAGTTGAATTTCTCCCTTAAATGTACCGTTGGCAAACATCTCCTTTAGATTGTCCGCAGCCATGGCCGGTGTGGACAGGCAGAGCAGCAATAGACAAACAACCATTTTTCTCATGCGTTTTTCCTCCTAGCTTCTGGTGATAAATAACGGATGGTTGGCAAGACCATCACTTCGGTTAACGGTGCCGCTCTGTGCAAAAGGCACAGACAGCACCACGGTACGGTTGCTTAATTGCGACTTGCATGCCAACAATTATGAAGCCAGGAAAAAGTTTAACTAGTTGTTATTACAGGTATTTTTTTAAATTGATGAAAAGAGCGCCTGTCCTCTTTTGAGTTTTGAACGCAAGGTGAATTCAGGCTGAAATGGAGTAATTACTCGAAATTAAAGAGTTTTTTTTGCTTATTTTTAAATTGTCAATTTAGGAATCGAGATCAGAACGATAATGGCTGATGCGGTACCGATAAATTGCCGAGAATCGACAACTTGGCATCTCTTAAGATTTTTCTTCAGATGGTCTCTACGCTGTTTTAACAGGCTGTTGAAAAACAGACTGTGAAGCCCATGGACGGGCGATCAAAATCAAGGACCGTTTTCCAAGCTCTTGATTTTGTCAATAAGACGGAAATCACATTTTCGGCTTGCGCTGTTGAAAAGCCCCCGGATGGGACTTTTTCACCCTCCTGCCAGTACTTCAGCATCCTTGAAATTGTCTCTTGTCGGAGCGGCTTCAGCCTCGAAATCCCATCATGGCAAGGAGCAATAACCAGAACCATTCGCGAATAAATTCGCTCCTACAGGGGGCATGTCAATAACAAAATTGACTGTGTTCAAGTACTGGCAGGCTGTTGAAAAACAACCTGTAAGCGAGACGGAAATCGCATTTTCGGCTTGCGCCGTTGAAAAGCCCCCGGATGGTGCTTTTTCACCCTCCTGCCAGTACTTCAGCATCCTTGAAATTGTCTCTTGTAGGAGCGGCTTCAGCCGCGAAATCCCATCATGAACAGGAGCAATAACCAGAACCATTCGCGAATAAATTCGCTCCTACAGGGGGCACGCCAATAACATAAATTGACTGTGTTCAAGTACTGGCAGGCTGTTGAAAAACAGCCTGTAAGCGAGACGGAAATCGCATTTTCGGTTTGCGCCGTTGAAAAGCCCTCGGATGGGACTCTTTCAACATCCTGCTAGAACGCCAACCGGCAGAACGTGATTGATGCTTCTTTAATGTGGAGAGGCATTTTGAGTTGGGAATCGCGAAAATTATGGCAATTTATTCGCCGAGGAGGGGGGCTGCAGGGCCGTGATAACGAAAAGTATTTTTTATCTTTTTTGACAAGATCTCCTAAGAAGGAAAAAGATTGAAAAAATATCCACTTGTGCTAGTTTATGGCAAAATTAGATTTGCCTGTTTTAATTGATGTGCGGTTGTCTGTTAGCTCATCATTGGACGTTCGTTATTTGCATAAGTATATTTATTGTTTGTATGTGATATTTGCTTGAAAGATAAACGAGCTGAATCATTTATCTGCTCTGGAAAGACAACCTCTCATGTCATCCACCGTCGGCCCTTTTTCGGGCTTTTCTCAACCCTTCGAACATCTGCGAACCTCTGATACTTTGAGAGAGGAGCGGATCAGACTGCTTTATTACAATCTGCCGAGTTCTATTGGCATTAGTGCGCTCCTTCTTGTTCTGATCATTTTTGTGTTTAATTCTGTGATTGTCCACGAACGTCTGTATGGATGGTTCGCCTCACTCGGCTTAGTGCTGTCCGGGCGGGTACTGTTTTACCTTTACTGGAAAAAATACCGTACTGATGCTGTGAAAAGTCCTGATTGGTTGTTCTGGTTTCGTTTTGGGGCAATCATTACAGGGATTGTTTGGGGCGTTGGCGGGGTGGTACTGACACCTCCGGAAAGCCTCAGTCACAAAATCTATATCTCGTTTGTTGTTGGCGGTTTGGGCGCCGGGGCAGCAATCACGATGGCCGTTGACCGGGTGAGCGTCAATAGCTATCTGCTTTCTATATTGGTTCCTCTTATCGTGTTTCTTTTTACCGAAGGCGACAAGATGTCCCTCGGTATGGCCACGATGATGACGTTGTTTTTGCTGTTTTTATTGTCAAGTGCAAAACAATTGCGCTTGCAGTTCGAAGAAAATTGCAACCTGAGGTATCAGGCGCTTGAAAGTGCGCAGCAATTTCGCCAGATGCTCGAAAGCAGCCCGATTGCAGCACGCATAGCCGATGCTGAAACGAATCAGGTCCTTTTTGCCAACAGCAGTTATATAACTTTGATCGAGTCGACTCCCGACGAAGTTCTGGGTGTCGTGACAACAGCATACTATCCTTGTGCCGATGTTTATGCGGACATGATGCACAAACTTTGTCATGGTGGGCAGGTTACCAATGAACTGGTCGAGCTGCGTTCGCCTGATGCTAACGGCTGGGTCAAGTGGGTTCTTGCCTCCTATATCGCCGTTGAGTACGAAGACAAATCTGCTGTTCTCGGGTGGTTTTATGATATTACCGATCGGAAAATCATGGAAGAGGAGGTCGAAAAAATGGCCTATTATGATGTTCTGACCGGACTCCCCAACCGCAGCCTGTTTTTCGACCGTTTAAAACAGGCTCTCATCAAAGCCGATCGCGACAAGCAACTTGTTGGACTGTTGTTCCTCGATCTGGATAAATTCAAACCCGTCAACGATCAATACGGACACCATGTTGGTGATATGTTGCTTAAGGCTGTTTCAGAGCGTATCTGTAGCTGCTTACGCCGTAAAACCGACTCTGTTTCCAGAATTGGCGGAGATGAATTTGTGATTTTGTTGCCAACTCTGACAACCATTGAAGATGGCTTAAAAATTGGTGAAAAAATCAGAGAAGAGCTGAATCAGCCCTTTGTGGTAGACAGCAAAATTCTTGAGGTCTCTTCAAGCATTGGTATCGCTGTTTATCCAACTCACGCCGACGACGAACACGAGCTGATTAAATCAGCGGACATTGCCATGTATTACGCCAAGGCCGATGGGCGAAACCGCACCAATGTGTATTATGAGGCGATGGTCAGATGATTGTTGCCCGATGAGCCACAGCAGCATGTGGATTGCCATCGCATGACGTGAGGTCTGCATCTGCTGTGCTGCACAAAACACCTGCATCGCTGGAACGTCCCCGGACTTTTTTTATCTCCCGCGACAAGCAACACCTCAAGTTCCTTCCCCACGAATTTTTTTCTGTAGTTGCCTGATCGCAGGCACGATCAGCCTTCCACTGCAAACACGTCAAAATTGTTGGTATTGACGCATAACGGCATCGTTTCTCAGAGTGTGAATCACAACATAAAAGCTCCATGCCGAAGCTAAAGAGAAACGAGCCTGATGTTCTCTGTTTGGGATGTCAATTTGAGAATTTGCAAAGTCCCAGCAAACCAAATGTCTATTCCACTGCGTTTCTATTTCCAATAAATATCCTGTATTTTTAAAAGGTTATAAAACTTTAAAGCATTTCTTCTCGACAGGTATGTTTTTTGCTTTTTCCAAATACAGAGGTTCTGCCACGCACAGGCTTTGTCAATCGGCTCCGGGTGTCGCGATAGGGCAAACACCTGGAAAACCACTAAATATATGTGTAAGCGCAATGTTGCGAAAGCTCTGTTGATTCACCAGCCCTAAGCGAGAGTTTTGAGGGAAAAATGAATTATCTGAATTTACGACAAAACGAAAACACTGCAGAAAGACAACTGCGGCCCGTCCACAGTGCAAAGGGCCGCACCATTAACCCGGAAGCCAAGCGAAAAAAAATTCTTCGCACGGCCCATAAACTCTTTGTCAATAGGGGCTATTACCGGGTTTCTATCCCCATGATCGTCGCGGCCTCCGGAATCAGTACCGGAGCTATTTACAACCTGTTCGGCAGCAAAGAAAATATTGCCCGTACGTTGTACGAAGAGCTCAGTGTCCGTTTTATGGTCAGCTTTCAGAAACGCCTTGCCCAACATACCACCACCTACGGGAAATTGCGGGCGTTTACCGAGTTGGTTTTTGATTTGACGGAATCCGACCCCGCGATGATCGAGTACCTGATGTTCATGCGCCATTCCGAGTTTGTCGACGATCTGTCACCACTGTTAAGTGAACCGTTTGAAATCGTGCGCAGTATTGTCAGAGAGGGGATCGCTGCCAACGATATCAAATCGGGAGATTATTTCGCTTGCTCGGTAACATACACTGGGGCGATCCTGCGTCCGGTAATGCTCCACCTGGAATCAGTACTGCCGAAACCGCTCAAAGAATACTCTGAAGAGTTTATCAACAACGCCTGGGATGCTATCAAAGCCTGATCGAGTAGGGGGCGCATGGTTGCAACCGGATGTTAAATTTTTGAGCGCTGTCAGGTGCTACGTACAATGACATAAATGAAGGGCGCAGGACTCCAGAAACATGGTTGTCTTGCTATGTTCAAAGCCAGCTTTACAATGAGTCAAACGTAGACTTTTCACTGACGGCGCTGCTCCTGGGCCAGCGTATGCGAACTCAGTATGTGCAACCCCAACTCTAACCGAAAGCTGTGGAGCGCCAGTCATGACCATACGACGCAACGCCATTCTCTTGTTCAGCAAACCGCCCGTGCCCGGCCTCGTGAAAACCCGGTTAAGCACCATCAAGGACGGGTGGTACACCCCGGAGATCGCCGCCTCACTCTACAAGTGCATGCTTCTTGACCTGCTGGAGATCACCTGCGATGCGCTTGCCGACCTCGAAGCAAAGCAAGCCGCCGAGAGACGGCCCGGCGATCTGGAAGATATTTACGATATCTTTATTTCGACAACCCCCGCAGAGAATATCGCTGTTATGGAGCAGGTTCTTGCGGACGCCGGGCCATGGCCGAGGGAGTTTACGGTCATCAGCGATATCGGCGCGAGCTTTGACGAACACTACAACCACGCCTTTGAGCAAGTCTTTGAGCGCGGCTGCAGCACGATTCTGTCGTATGGCGCCGATATGCCCACCCTGGAGAAATTCGTTGTCATCGAAGGTTTTGAAAAACTGCAACGGCTGTGCGGCATCGAGGGGGGAGGCATCGTGCTCTCTCCAGATCAGCAGATGGGTGTCTCACTGGTTGGCTGGACCAAGGACACCCGCATCGATCACACCGGTGTCTTCTACAATCCGGACGGCCTGACCGTGCTTCCCGCCTACATTCAGAAGGCGGCAGCAAATGAGATCCCCGCTCTCTACCTGCCCGCTGTGCCCGATGTGGACACGATGCTCGACCTGCTGCACGCCTTGACCCTGATGGAAGCCATGGAGTACTGCGCCCGCTTCGAGAGTATTACGGTCCCCTCGCGCACGCTCGCTGCGGTGCGAGAACTCGGACTCGAGGTCATCGTGCCGCCAAACGAGCTGCGGGATTCGCGCGAAGGGATCGACGACTGAGAGCGAGAACAGGCTCGCGGCAGACTGCAGCAGCGAGCAGTGCAACATTTACCCTGGCAGCAGCGGCCTACAATTTGGTCCGCATGCGCGGCCCGATTTGGGGTCGGAGGCCCACAACGGCCACGGCATTGCGACTTATCGCGAAAACGGGTCCCCAAAGGCATTAAATTTACGAAAGAGCAAAAAATCGTATCGAGCAGCCTCCCGGCTAGTTCTCCAACGACCTGCTAGCCCGTCAGCAGAGTTGAAATTGCCTCTTGTAGGAGCGGCTTCAGCCGCGAATGCCCATCATGAAAAGGATCAATGACCAGAACAATTCGCGAATAAATTCGCTCCTGCAGGTGGTCACTCCGATGACAAAATTGACGGTGTTCAAGCCCTAGTCAGCGGTAGCGTTGCAAATGATAGTGTCACGGTACGAGTCTCCGCTCCTCGCGGATAATCATCGTCGTAGAGAACCAGGATGTTGAAAAAGTCCCGGCCGGGGGATTTTCCAACGGCGCAAGCCGAACATGCGATTTCCGTCTTGCTCACAAAATCAAGGACTTGAAAACCTCTCCTTGATCTTGATCGCCCGTCCATGGGCTCCACAGTCTGTTTTTCAACAGCCTGGAACAGCGGTGATCTCCCGGAGGTCGAACACGTGGCAATCTGACAATGTGAGGATAGATTGGTGATGTAATTTCTGCTGTCTATATAAAATGTCATACGCCAGAAGCAATGTAGTATGGTATTTTAAGATCGAATTTTCAGAACCAAATTAATAGATCATTTATGACACTCGGCTTCATGCACTAAGGAGGACTAAACTCATGGCCACACACAAAGCTCGAAAAGACTTCGAGCTCAAACCAGAAGATCTTGAGGGCTTCGACATAAAGGATTTAAAATGTCACGCTTGCAGCGGCTACGGTAATTGTGGTTATCGGATGTATCGATTATTGGATGGAAAACCAGTCCTTATATGTCAATTACTCAAACAGCAACTTATTGAAGAACGCGACCAACAGGGCTCAAAGACATCACAGTAAAACACCAAGAAAAAAGCAAGGCATATCAATGCTTATGGGGAACGTCAGTGCTATTGACAGCAACCTTTTAATGGGTGACCCCTCTTACTGAACGCGCCGAAGTTGATGCTTTCCCCGGTTTTGCGGTTCAGCGCGTCACTGCCGGTATCGACACAGTGGGACAGGTGCATGAAAAAATAGGTCTTATTTTTAACTAATTGATTTAATTGATAAATATTATTTTTTATTGGCCGGGATAAAATAAAATGTTCCCTCTTGGCCCCAAAGAGGGTAGAGGGTTAAGAATTGAGATCTAACCTATTTTTTCTGATTTTCTGATAAGAGGAAACAGCGAAAGCAAACCCACAAAAAAGAACAATATAGCCTATTGCTTTAGGGACCTCCTTCCCAGAAGCTTCATACAATTTTGCAACAAATTCTGAGATGCCAATTGTCGACAATGAATAAATTAAAAAAATAAACAATACAATAAATTTACCTTTCACAAACTCCTTTGCCACAGTCTTGAATCTCCTTCAATGCATAACTAGTGTCCATCCGGAAAGCCTGGATTTCCAGAGAGTGAGATGGCAGTCTCCGGCGAAGAAGGCTCAGTATTGGACCTTCCTCCCGGGGACCGCTTGAATTTTCATCTTGACACACGGTTCTTTCACAATTTTAGGCGCACCACCGCCTGTGTTTCTGGCTATCTCTGGTTTGGATTAAGCCAGCCTGATACGCGCCATGGCCAGCAGGTTGTAGGAAACCACGCTGCTGCGGACGTATTGCTTAAAGCCAGCCCAGCCGGACCAGGTGCAACGGTCAAGCCCGAAGGCCCTCTTGAGTGCAGAAATTCCGGCCTCGATTCCGGCTCGAAAATTCCTCAGGCGCTTATAGACCCAGTTGCTTTTGGCCATCGCCAAAACGGACAGCCCGCGCCGCTTGGCAAAGACAGCATCCTTGACCTGGTTCGACTTGGCGAAGTCCAAATTGCTCTTGGAGGCAAACCCGCCGTCGGCGCTCACCTGGCGCGGCATGCGCCCAAAAAGTTGCTGCTGCCGTTCAAGGAGCATTTGGTAACGATCACTGTCCGCCGGATTGCCCGACTCGATGAGACAATCGAGAATCAGGGTCGATGGGCCACCAGTGAAAAACACTTTGTGGCCGTAGGTGATGTCCCGCTGCCCCTTGACGATAATGTCGCTGTGTTCCTCGAAAAAGGAGACGACCTTTTCCGAAGCCGGTACGGTTTCGCCGTTGATCACGCGGCGCCGGGTCTGGTCGATGACCTTACCCAGCAGACCGACGGCCCGCTCCAGATTTGCCGCGATCCCCTGGGCGCTGAGCAACTCAAGGCCCTGATAGGCACGCAGTTCGGCAATCGCCGGCAGGGCATAGTTGACGACGCGTTCGGCATAGTGAAGTAGATCCTGATAGGCGGTTTTACGAACCTGCTCTTTTCTGGTATTGAGAATGGTCATCACCCGCTTTTTGACCACGCGGTTATGGTCGCTGTAGCGGTAGGAAGGGGCTGGGGAGAGGGCCTTCCCGGCACCGAGCCAGCGGGTGATAATCCGAATGCCATCGGCCAAAAGAGTGGAATCTGTCGGATGGTGGATATCGGTTTCGATGGCCGTTGAGTCGATGCGGATCTTGCGTCCTTTTTCGATCTTATGTTTGACGGCGTAATCGATGAGCAGGCGATGAATCTCTTCCCAGCTCTGCTCGGAAATCGCCTTGATGTTCTCCTGCAGGATCGATTTGCGGGGATATTGTCCCATGTCCAGGCGAGCGAAACGACGAAAGGCAGAGGAGTCATCCAGGTGAAAGGCAAGCTCCTCGTAACTGAGCTGCCGATATTGTTTCAGAACGGCACAGCGCAAGACCTGCTCGGCGGTCAACCCCTGACGACCGGTATCGGCCCGTTTGGTCTTGACCAGATCATCAAAAACGACTTGAAGCAGACCTGGAGTGTCATCGAGGATTCGTGACATCTGCTCCAATTCTTTACCGATCTGGGTATTGTTGACAGTCATAAACAGGCTCAGTTGGGGGTTACGTTTTTGGCGCATTGAATGCCTCCTGAAAAGATGATTGTCATTCAATATCAGGTGGTTACATTCACCATTGTTGCAGAATACGCCTATTCTTGAAAGCTTAAAATGTTGCTTTCGTTTGTGAAATTAGCACGTTAACGTTTCCGGATGGACACTAACTAACACCCGCTTCTGCTAAACTACCGAGAAAGCCAGCGAGTACTTGAACACAGTTAATTTTGTCATCAGAGCGACCAGCTGTGGAGCGAATTTATTCGCGAATTGTTCTGGTCATTGATCCTTATCATGATGGGAATTCGCGGCTGAAGCCGCTCCTACAATATATGATTTCAATTATGCTGCGTGTAAAATATGGGGTCGAAAATACGAAAATATGGGGTCGGGTCTCAACTTTTAACAGGTGTCAAAACGTCTTTCATTTGTAGTAGCCGATTTTTAAGTGACTTGTTTAGTTCAGCTTTTAACGACAACCTGCGGCTGGCTTGACAGACTGCTGCATCGCTGATTTCGAAATAGTCACCGATCTCTTTCAGCTTGGCACCGCTGTAATGACGGCAGCAATAAATGCATATATTCCTTAGATCCTCGCTCGAACCAAGTTCAGCTTTGATTTTTGTCACGGTTTGTTCAACCGAAGGGCGTTGAAATAGGGCCTTTATCCCAGGGACGTTGCGCTTGTCTGTATTGCTCAGTCTATTAATCGAAACGTCGTTGATAAATTTTTGGCTACCCAGAATCGCTGAGCCGATCACATCTTTCAGCGGGTTTTTGTCCCTCTCGCAACGGTCTTCGACAAATTGCCGATACATTTCATGCACGCTCGATGCATCAGCGTTAAAATATCCGAGAACAAATGTTGTATCCAACCAGTCGGGAGCCTTGCTTTGAGCGATATAGCTGCCATAACTCGACCATGTGTAGTCTTCTGGTTTGTCAACCATGTTTGCCCTGACTGGGTTCAGATGAATATAACGAGAGAGTTCCAGTGCATAGGCATCAGCCTCAATGAGGATCGCCTTGTATCTCCCTTGAAATAAATGGCCGGACCGCTGCCGTTTGATGTTGAAATAGGTTGTGTAGGCGCCATTGATGTGACGCATAATCTGAGAAAGGTTTCCGCGTGGTGTTTCCACCAGCAGGTGATAATGGTTATCCATCAAACACCACGTATGGATAACTGCACCATAGCGCGTGACGGCCGATTCTAAATAGGAAAGAAACTTTTCTCGATCTTTTTGGCTTTTGAAAATTGCCTTGCGTTCATTCCCACGAGAAGTAACGTGGTAAAAAGCACCCGCGTATTCGATTCTTAAAGGACGTGCCATTGCCGTTGTCTTTGGTTTTGCTTGCTAAAAGTTTAAAGAGGCTAGGGTGTTAAGAGTTGAGACCTGACCCCTTCTTCTGATTCTAAAAGTTTAAAGAGGGTAGGGTGTTAAGAGTTGAGACCTGACCCTTTTTCTTTTTTTTTGGCTTTTGAAAATTGCCTTGCGTTCATTCCCACGAGAAGTAACGTGGTAAAAAGCCCCAGCGTATTCGATTCTTAAAGGACGTGCCAT